>QIAP01000053.1 GCA_003225075.1 Acidobacteriota bacterium
GATGTTGACAGCTTTCAGGCCGCTCTCTATTATGCAAAAGACCATGCTGACTTTCCGCCAGATGCGCAAGCAATGTACTTGTTGTTGTATGCGTGTGTCTTCTGGCATGGGGAGGCTGCTGACTTAAGCGTTATCTAGCAACCGGGCATTATCGAACCCACCGCCAGTAGGCATTACTGGCGGTGGGTTTTTCTTTTGGCGTCAAGATTCGCTTATGACAAATCCGGTCCAAGAGACGAAAGCGCAACGAGTCGAGCGGTTGAAGCGGGAAAAGAATCCCTGGGAGGGCCTCGAAGAAATCCGTCGGTTCGCGCGCGAGGGATTTGAGTCGATCCCCCCCGAGTGGCTGGGCACGTATTTCCGCTGGTGGGGCGTTTACACGCAGGGGGATGGCGCGGGCGTTATCGGCGGACAAGGCGGCGAAGGCAAGGCCCTGCCCTACTTCATGCTCCGCATCCGTATTCCCAACGGCCTGCTCCAGTCGCATCAACTACGAACAGTCGCAGACTTGACCAAGCGCTTTGCGCGCGGTGTCGCAGATTTGACCGTCAGGCAGAACATCCAGCTTCACTGGATAACGATTGAAGCCCTTCCTGAAGTTTTGGAGGGCTTGATGCAATGCGGCCTCAGCACTACCGCCGCGTGCGGCGACGTTACGCGCAACATCACCGGCTGCCCGCTTGCGGGAGTCGATGCTGACGAAATCTGCGACGCTTCGCCACTGGCGCTCGAGGCCAATCAACTGTTGGCCGGCAACGCCGACTTTTACAACCTGCCCCGAAAATTCAAGATCAGCATCACCGGCTGCCGGGTGTGGTGTGCATATCCGGAGATCAATGACGTTGGTCTCACCGCGATTCGTAGATCATTGCATGAAGATTCGAATGGAAACTCGAATGGCAAGCCGGAAATCGGTTTCTCGCTGCGAGTCGGGGGAGGATTGTCAACCGATCCACATCTTGGGATGCGCCTGAATGCATTTGTGCGTTGGAGCCAGGTGATTCCGGTAATCCGGAGAATCGCCGAAGTTTTTCGCGACAGCGAGCAGCTTCGAGAGAACCGCGAGCGGGCAAGACTAAAGTTCCTGTTCCTTCGACACGGAGTGACCGCCGAAGCGTTTCAAACGGAACTGGAGCAGAGAATCGGTTTTCGGCTGGATCCTGCAGTCCCCGAGCAACCGCCGGACGATGTGTATCGCGATCACGTCGGCATTCACCCGCAAAAACAAGCGGGATACTTCTATTTGGGCGCCGCTGTTTTGCGAGGACGAATCTCGGCCGACCAGATGTATGCCGCGGCTGCTCTGGCGGAGAGATTTGCCGGTGGCGAACTGCGCACGACGAACATGCAGAACCTGCTGGTTGTGAGTGTACCGAAACACAACGTAGGAGCGCTGGCCAAGGAATTGGATGACATTGGCCTGCGAGTTGATGGATCGCCTTTTTGGCGGGGCGCGGTTGCGTGTAGTGGATCCGAATTCTGCAAGCTGGCGATCACGGAAACGAAGAGTTTTTCCCGCTGGCTGGTCGAAGAGTTAGAAGAGCGACTGCCTGGTTTCGAGCAGCACCTGAAACTTCACGTCACCGGATGCCCGAACAGTTGCGGCCAGCACTGGATTGCAGACATTGGCATCGAGGGCAAGAAGATCAAAGTCGGCGATCGCATGTTGGATGCGTACTACTTCTGCCTGGGCGGCGCGCTCGGCTTGCATCAGGCAGTGGCTCGTCCCATTGGCTACCGTTGCCTGGCTAGTGAAGTTCCGGACGCGATCGAACGTCTGTTGCGACGCTACTTGGCTGAGCGCGAACCAGCCGAAAACTTACGCGCATATTTTTCGCGGCACAACGATGTCGAGTTGCGAGAATACCTGGCCGGCAAGTTTGTTCCCGTGGTGGCGCGCGACCCATCACCGGGACGAGTGCCGCACGCAGTCGAGGGCTAATCGAGATGATGAGCAGGAAGATGATGAGCAGGAAAGAGACGCGATGACTCTGTTTCCCATGTTTCTCAAGCTGGAAGGGCGGGCCTGCCTGGTCGTAGGTGCGGGCAACGTGGGGGAGCCGAAGATTCGCAGTCTTCTAGATGCGAATGCCAACGTTCGCGTGGTAGCGCCAACCGCGACGGGTGCAGTTGTGGAGTGGGCTCGCGCAGGCTTGATTGCCTGGGAGAAGAGGACTTTCGAGGCTTCGGACCTGACTGGCATCTTTCTCACAATTGCGGCGACCGCCTCCACCAGCGTGAATGACTTTGTTTTCCGTGAGGCGCGGAGTCGCGGAATCCTGTGCAACGCGGTGGACGATCCTGAGCGTTGCGATTTTTATTATCCGGCCGTGGTTCGCCGCGGGCAGCTTCAAATCGCGATTTCAACCGGCGGCCAGAGCCCAGCACTTGCCCAGAGACTCAGGCGTGAACTGGAGATGGAGTTTGGGGAGGAATACTCGGAATGGGTGGAGGAGTTGGGCAAAGTCCGCGAGAAGCTTTTGAGCAGCGAACTTGATTCGGATCATCGCAAGCAGCTCTTACATTCATTGGCGAGTCGGGATGCGTTCGAAGCCAGACGATCAGAAAGCGCGGACGAAAGGGAGAAATTTCATGAGCGGTAAGGTCTACCTGGTAGGAGCGGGACCCGGCGATCCCGATCTCCTCACGCTTAAGGCTCTTAAGATTTTGAAGCTGGCCGACGTGGTGCTGCATGACGACCTCATCCCGCGCCAGATTCTGGACCTCGTTCCCCGGACCGCCCAGCTCCGCAACGTGGGCAAGCGCTGTGGGCAAAAAAGCATTTCGCAGGATGAGATCAATGCGCTTCTTGTGACATTTGCGTCTTTCGGCCTGCAAGTGGTTCGACTCAAAGGAGGGGATCCACTTATCTTCGGGCGGGGTGGGGAAGAAATCGAAGCCCTGCGCAAAGCCAGGATTGACGTGGAGATAGTTCCTGGCATCACCGCCGCTCTGGGTGCTGCCGCGGCAGCCCAGATTCCCCTGACCCACCGCAAACTATCGTCTGCAGTCGTATTTCTGACTGCGCATCATGCCGATAGCGATTACGGGAGCGACTGGCACGACTTGATCAGCTCCGGTGCAACCCTCGTGATCTACATGCCCGGCCATGATTACGATGCAACGTCAAGAGGCTTGCGGGGGGCGGGACTCGCAGCCACAACGCCCTGCGCAATTATTTCGCAGGCGACTCGCCCGGGTCAGAGGATTTATCACACGACAATCGGTACGTTGCCGGCCGCGTCCAGACATGCGTCGCCAACCCTTCTGATTGTCGGTGATGTCGCGCAACTTGGCGTCGGTGATCGCGATGGACAGGAGCAGGTCGAATCAGGCATTCATCCCTACCTCGACGAATCGACAATTCCGTTGGCAGAGATTTTCAGCGAAGGGTCAAGGATTATCGGCAGACTGGGAGAGACCGAGTGAGCGAACAATGGCAGCAGGTACAGACCGTTGCAGAAACATGGAGTCCGGAACAGGTCTTGCGTTGGGCCTACAGCACGTTTCAACCAGACATAGCTATGGCATCCGGATTCGGTGCGGAAGGCATGGTGTTGATTGACATGGCTTCGCGACTGAATCCCGATTTTCGCGTCTTCACCTTGGACACCGAGTTCCTGTTTCCGGAAACCTACGAATTGATCGACCGGGTCGAAAAGCGGTACGGCATTAAGGTTGAACGCGTCTATTCCAATTTGACTCCGGAGGATCAAGCTGGCCTTTATGGACCAGCTCTGTGGAGCCGAAATCCGGATCAATGCTGCCGGCTGAGAAAGGTCGAACCGCTAAAAAACAAGCTGTCCGAACTGCGCGCATGGGTTGCTGCGATTCGCCGCGATCAGACGCCAACCAGAGCGATGGCTCGAAAAGTGGAATGGGACGCGAAGTTTCAACTCGTGAAAATCAATCCACTGGCGAGTTGGACGTCAGAAAAAGTGTGGTCTTACATCCGCCAGCACAAGGTTCCCTACAATCCCTTACATGACCAGAATTATCCCAGCGTCGGCTGCACCCATTGCACACGGGCGGTATTGTCAGGGGAAAACCCCCGCGCCGGCCGCTGGTCCGGCTTTAACAAGAGTGAATGCGGTCTCCACGCGACTACTGTGGAACCTGTGGCAACGCTAGTCGGGATTGCGGCGTCGTGCGAAGCCAACGAAACGTAGAATCATTTCGTATCACGCCGCCGCCCTCCCGCAGAGCTCCTTCCCAAAGGGCGGCTCGCGGCAGAATGAGCCGTCCCTAAACTACGGTTCGGCGTCCGCTTAAGAGGTTGATCACCAGCACTACTATCGCCAACACCAGCAGAATGTGGATGAACCCGCCCAAGGTGTACGAACTAACCAGTCCCAGCAACCACAGGACCAACAGGATCACAAAGATTGTCCAAAGCATGTTTGACCTCTCTCAGCGATAATTAGAAAGCTACGTGCCAGCTATTCTGATGCAGGTTTTGCCGTTTTTACTGCTGACGTAAGTGAGAGAGGAAGCAAGCAATTCCGAAACCCAAAGGTTGCTACAGGAAGGACTGTAGGCTCGGGTAGTTTCCGATGACCGTGGGGCGGCGAGAGTGCGGCCTTTTATAAGGGAACCTACAGCACTTTTAGGTCGCCTCTTGCCCCGTTCACTAGATGAAAAGGTTGCATACGATTATTCCTCGCCGAGTCGGTCTGGCGCGTGCGCTCTCCAAACTGGGCTACTGCTCGCGTTCCCAGGGCTTCGAACTTATTCGCGCCGGACGGGTCAAATTGAACGACCGTACGAGGCGGGATCCCGAATGCCCTGTCAATCTGGAAAAGGATCGTATTGAGGTCGATCATCAGCAAGTATCAATCAAAGCGAGAATTTATCTAATGCTAAATAAGCCTCGCGGCGTAGTGACGACTGCATCGGACGAGAAGGGCCGCAAGACAGTTTATTCCTGCTTAGTCCAAAACCTCGACCCAATCATTCGGCGCCAAGAGTTGCCATTCGTGGCGCCTGTGGGACGATTGGACAAGGCCAGTGAAGGTCTGTTGCTGCTGACCAATGATTCTGAGTGGTCGGCACGAGTGCTCGCCCCCGAAACGCACCTGCATAAGGTCTACCACGTGCAAGTTGACCGGATTGTCGATACTTTACTGCTCCAATCTCTGATCAAAGGGGTTAACACAGAAAATGGCGAATTTCTCAGCGTCAAAGCCGCAGGCATTCTGCGGCAAGGCAAGCGCAATACGTGGCTCGAAATTGTGTTGGACGAGGGCAAGAACCGGCACATCCGGCGTTTGCTCGAGCCGTTTGGAATCGAAGTGTTGCGGCTCGTGCGAGTGGGCATCGGACCCCTCACATTGGGTGATCTTCCGAAAGGTGCCGCTCGGCCGCTCACGAATACGGAGAAGTTAGCCCTCGATGACGGCATGAGAGACGCGCGAAGGCTGCACGCCGACGGTTCGCCCAAGAGGAAAGGTCTACCGAGGAAAGCACACTAAATGGGCGGGATTCGTTCATTCCCTTGAGAGTGGAAAGCCCTTCTCGCGCCATTCGCGAATGCCCCCATCCATCGAAAGAACGTTCCGGTACCCCATTTTTCGTAAGCTGTCGGCCGCCAGGGCGGAGCGGAATCCTCCGCCGCAATAGAGGACGATCTGCGCGTTCAAATCGGGGACGCGCTCTTCGATATCGCGCTCGATGATACCTTTCCCAAGGTGAATGGCTCCGGGAAGGTGATCCTTCGTCCACTCGCTTTCCTCACGCACATCCACGAGCAAAAAGTTTTCATGCTTATCGAGCTTCAACCGGACGTAATCCACTGTAGTCTCACGAATTCGTCTCTTGGAATCCTCGACAATCTCCAGGAAACGTGGGGAGTGTTTCGGGGACATGTAAAACTCCTTATGATCAAATACGCCCGTTTAAAAGCCTACCACTCCACGGTGATTTGCGAGGTGCTTCGGGAAGAGAGACTTATCTGAGAGGGGTGCCCTTAGCAAATCTTTTCCCGCGACAGAAACAAACCAGCTGGAAACTCTGGCATCGAAAAGATGGGTTCAAATGATGAGATGTTCATCAAGAATCGAAATCTTGCGCTTCGTAGATTGGAACTAACTTGCTGGCTGGAAACCGTTGCAAACCTGTCTTCCTCTATGTCGCGGTCTTTTTGGTGGTTCTTTCACTGACCTATGTCTTTTTCGCCGCGAAACACTACAGAAATGCCCCTCCCCCGGCCGCGCCCTTGCACCAGAGTCGGTGATTTACAAGAGTACTGGGAAATAATTTTTTGATGGACTTGACCTTCCAGCAGACATCACACTTGGAGTAACCTATTTGACTTCAGGCTGTGACAGCTTCTGAACTCCAGGAAGGAAGGGATGACCGCAGACTCTCTCAGGCCTACAATTCTTTGCGTTGATGATGAAGCGCCAGGATTGTACTTTCGCAAACTGATTCTTGAACGGCAGGGCTACAGGGTGATTACCGCAACCTCTGCGGACGACGGTATTGAGCTGTTTAAGACTAGCGACATCGACCTGGTGGTGACCGACCATCTCATGGGACGCGCCACCGGCACCAAGATGGCAGCTGAGATTAAGCGGCTGAAACCTGGTATTCCTATCATTGTTTTGTCCGGTACAACAAATATTCCAGAAGGGTTAGAGAGCGCTGATTTTTTCCTGCCTAAAACCGAAGGTCCGGAGAAACTGCTGGAGAAGGTGCGAGAGTTGCTCGCGCTAAACCGACCGAATTCCGCTGCGCAGGTGGGGCCGGCGCAGGAGCAGCCGCTATTCAGCCTGGAGACCGGGCCCTTGCAGTCATTGCTTGCTGCCATCGTAGAGGGCTCAGATGATGCCATCTTTAGTAAGACTCTTGACGGAATCATCACCAGTTGGAACAAAGCCGCGGAGCGGATGTATGGCTACAGTGTGGGAGAGGTTATTGGAAAACCTGTATCCGTGCTAATGCCTTCCGACCGCCCGAATGAAATGAACGATATTCTGGAAACGCTTCGCGGGGGGCAGGGGATCAGGCACTTCGAAAGCCGTCGCAAGGCGAAGGACGGACGTGAATTAACCGTGATACTCACAATCTCTCCAATTCGCGACGATCTGGGCAAGATTGTTGGCGCTTCCACGACAGCCCGTGATATTACGCAGGCCAAAATGGCGGAGCAGGCGATTCGCAGTTCGGAAAAGCTCGCGATTGCCGGGCGCATGGCGGCCACGGTCGCCCATGAAATTAACAATCCCTTGGAAGCTGTAACCAATATTCTTTATTTGTTGGAGAATTCTGCACAACTCGATGACAGCGCCCGCGAGTTTGTTCGTGCCGCCCAAACCGAATTGAAGCGCATCAGCCAGATCACGAAATTGACGCTGGGATTCCATCGTGGCTCAGAGAGCAGGCAAACTCCGGTGAAGATTATGGATCTGATCGACGACGCCCTGACTCTCTATGAGCGCAAAGCTATGACTTTGGGGATTGCTGTGAACAAGCGTTATCACGGGACAGGAGTTGTACACGCCGACCCGGGCGAGCTGCGGCAAGTCTTTTCCAACCTCGTTGTCAATGCCATGGACGCTCTCGCCAATACCGGTAATCAATTATGCGTGCACGTATTTGATTCGCTGGATTGGAGGAATCCCAGCGTCAAGGGCGTCAGGACTGTTGTCTCCGACAATGGCGGAGGCATTGCCCGGGAGCATCACCCACGCCTGTTCAAACCTTTCTATACCACGAAGGGTGAGAAAGGTACGGGAGTAGGTTTATGGGTTTCCCGCGGCATCATTGAAAAACACGGTGGCTCGATTCGATTTAGAAGCAGCACCAAACCGGAAATCTCTGGCACATCCTTCTCCGTCTTCCTGCCTTACGCTTCCCAAAGGAATGGATAAGCTCCCTTTGCAAGGTCGCCCGTAAGCCGTAGCCGGCCCAGCGCGAAAACAATGCGCATCTACCATTTAAGTTCCATCTTTGGTAAGAGTTGGCGATTACCGGGGTCACTTTACGGGGATGTCCTCGCAGCATAAGCTGCGGTCGTATGAGGTTGAACGCTCTGCTGCTGTGTCGCGAGCATCAATGCCTGCGAACCTTGTCCGCTGGATTGGGGGAACTTGGAATAGAACCGGACGTCTGTGCTTCGGCGCCAGACGCATTGGAACTCTTGGCTCAGCGATACTTTTCAGCATTGGTCGTCGACTTCGACTTGCTGTCAGCGGCGCAAGTGGCGCGGATGGCGCGGCTTGCACCTCCGGAGCGTCGGCCGGTCGTCTTTGCCATGATTGGCGCGCGCACCGATGTCGCAGACAGCTTTCAATCGGGTGCCAACTTTGTGCTTTATAAGCCGCTCGCCCTTGCGCAGGTTTCGCGTTCGCTGCGTGCCGGAAGGGGATTTATGCAGCCGGACCGGCGGCGTTCTACACGCCTCAAACTCGAGACGCTTGTGTACCTGCGCTTCGGGGATGCTCGTGCCCTGCCAGCTATCGTGCTTGACCTGAATGAAGAGGGAGTGGCGATCCAGGCAGCAGATAGTTTGCCATCGGCGCAGCTTCCTTTGCGCTTCATTCTGCCCGGGACTTCACACCTTATTGAGGGAACCGGTGAAGTGGTTTGGGCAGACGAGAACGGCCGCGCCGGAATTCTCTTTAAGGAACTTTCTGCCTCGTCCCGCAGACAACTGAAGAATTGGATGGCAAAGGGCAATAAGAAAGCCGCCACCCGTCCGACAACGCGTCCCCAAAAAGCGCGCGCCACCGTCTCATCTGCGCATTAGTCGCCTGCATTTATCCAGTCCAGTCCGAATCGCTGAAAAAGTCGCCATTCCGCTCATGCTAGACTCGACGATTCCACCCTGGGAAACAAAGTTTTCATGCCTGACCTGACTTTTCTTTCAGCTACAGAAATGGCCAAGGGAATCCGCGAAAAACAACTTTCGCCTGTAGAACTGATCGAAGCGCATTTGAGCCGCATCGAAACGCTGAATCCCAAGATGAATGCATTTGTGCAACTAGCTGCCGAACGGGCTCGTAGCCAGGCGCAGGCCGCAGAAACAGCCGTAATGGGCGGTAAAGTTTGGGGGCCGCTACATGGCGTTCCAATCAGCATCAAGAGTTCGATTGAGGTCGCAGGTCTGCGCTGTGAGGCGGGCACGCGTCTGCGGGCAGGATTGGTTGCCGAGAAGGACGCTCCTCTGGTCGGACGACTACGGACTGCGGGAGCAATCATTCTTGGAGTGACCAACACACCCGAACTGCTGATGGCCTGGGAGACAGATAATCTTTTATACGGACGAACGAATAATCCCTGGGATCTGGAGCGAGTGCCAGCGCATTTCAGCGGGATTTGCGGGCTGAAGCCAACTCCCGGTCGTATCCCGTCCACTGGACATTATCCTAACTCGGTTGGCCCCTTTGCGCTCTTAGGCGTCGTTGGGCCGATGGCGCGCGCCGTTGCAGATTTGCAAATGTTATTTGACGCGATGGCCGGACCGGATGTCGGAGATCCTTGCTCTGCCCCCGTTCTACTGCGCGACATTTCCCCTGCAGACCTGAAGAACATTAGGATCGGCTACTTCGAAGATGATGGCCGCACATCTGTTACTCCGGAGACGCGTGCTGCCGTTCGCACGGCTGCAGAGTCGTTGAAGCGGGCGGGTTTCGATGTATTTCCATTTCGTCCCGATGGTCTCGAACTCGCGCGGCAGCTCTGGTGGAAATTGTTCGGTACCGCAGGCGGAATGTTACTGGGATCCTTAACCAGAGGTCATGAGTCAGAGTTGAGCCCGATCCTTAGAGAGTTTTCGAGTTGGGTAGCAGCGCAGCCGCCACACACCGGCGAATCGCTGCTTCAGACTTGGGTGGAGCGAGACATCGTTCGTCTTCAGGTGCTCACACAGATGCGAGAGTTCCCAATTCTCCTATGCCCGGTGGCTTCGGTCCCTGCCTTTCGACACGGCGAACGCAGTTGGGTAATCGAGGGTAAGAAGGTGGACTATTTGGACGCTTGGAGCTATTCGGAATGGTTCAATTTGCTAGGGAATCCCGCCGCGGTGGTGCCAGTCGCCCGCTCACCTGAGGGATTGCCGATCGGAGTGCAGATCGTGGGCCGTCCTTGGGAGGAAGAGATCGTGCTTGCGGTCGCTGCCGCCCTGGAAAGGGAACGCGGAGGATGGCGGCAGCCACCACTAAATTGAAGCTTGCCTGAAATGCGACGCACGCTCGGCCGACAGTAATACTTTTATACTATGACGGTACACCCCCAAAAGCGGTACTCTGTGTAACCATAATAGTCTCCTGTGTCGTCCTGTTTCGACTCGGGCCGACTCGGCTTCCTGATCAGAAAATGCCACGTTCTGAAGTTTCCGCCAGCCATCGCGTACTTCCTGGGCTGCTCGTCTTCTTGGTGTTTTCTGCCGCTTATCTTTACAGCTTTCCTCAATCAAATGTCTTTTACGCGGTAATCGTGCTGCTGCACGTGACGGCGGGCATCGGTGCCAGTCTCCTGCTCGCTCTTCACCTGTTGCACTTCTTGCGCAATGGCAAGTTTCACTCACGGCTGGGTTGGCTTCTTATCGCAGTCGGAGCTGTTCTAGGTTTGGCGCTCATCTACACCGGCACTCCCCGGTCGGAATGGAACTGGCTGTACGCACACATCGTTCTTAGCTTGGCGGGAGCGGGAATCATATTTGCAGACTGGGTGGGCAAACGTGGCTGGTTGCGCGCTGGCACGAGCCGAGCGATTGTTAGGGTTACGATCTGCCTGGCCGTTCTCGTGGTTTTGGGAGCGGCAGCTCGGTACCTGCGACACTCACGCTGGCAGACCAGAGCACGAATTCAGAACCCATTAATGCCGGCCGCTAACATGGACGGCGAAGGTGACGGGCCCAACGGCCCATTCTTCCCCAGTTCTGCACAAGTGTTCGGCGGCAAGAAAATTCCCAGCAAGTTCTTCATGGAGTCAGACTCCTGCCAGCGCTGCCACCAGGACATTTACAACCAGTGGTACAGCTCTGCCCATCATTTTTCGTCATTCAACAATCAGTGGTATCGCAAAAGTATTGAGTATATGCAGGACACCATTGGCACTCGTCCTTCAAAATGGTGCGGTGGTTGCCACGATCCCGCCGTGCTCTATGCCGGCAAGATGGATACGCCCATCAAACAGATTGTGCACACGCCGGAGGCCCAGGCTGGGCTGGGCTGCATGATGTGCCACTCTATTGCCGAAGTGAAGAGCACTATGGGGCAGGGGGATTTTTACCTAGAGTATCCAACGCTGCACGAGTTGGCGGCCAGCAAGCATCCGCTTGTGCGCACCTTGCATGATTTCCTTATCAACTTGAATCCCGAGCCGCATCGCCGCGTCTTTCTGAAGCCGTTCATGCGCGATCAGACGGCGGAATTCTGCTCTGCCTGTCACAAGGTGCACCTCGACGTTCCGGTAAACCACTATCGTTGGATACGCGGATTTAATGAGTACGACAATTGGCAAGCCAGCGGCGTCTCTGGACAGGGCGCGCGGTCTTTCTATTACCCTGCTAAGCCGTCACAGTGCGCTGACTGCCATATGCCGTTACAACAATCGAAGGATGCAGGTAACAATAACGGTTTCGTGCATTCCCATCGATTTCCGGGGGCTAATACAGCTCTGCCGATTGCCAACGAAGATGCAGAACAATTAAAGATCAGCGAAGACTTCCTAAAAAATAAGATCGTGAGCGTGGATATCTTTGCCTTGTCTCCAGCCCGCTCGGAAGCGAAGCCTGCTGTGGTCAATCAATCTGAAATAGCCACTACGTTCGCCGTCGGAGAGGAAGCCGAGGCAAAGATTACGCCCGGCGCTGTGGGGGAAGCGGCGCCCGTTACCGCTCCGCTGAATCGTGTGCAACCAGCGCTTCGCCGCGGCGACAACGTGCGGGTTGACGTGGTGGTGCGCACAAAGAAAATCGGCCACTTCTTTCCCGGCGGCACGGTCGATGCGTACGACACCTGGCTCGAACTTAAGGCTACGGATGATAAGGACCAAACAGTCTTTTGGAGCGGGAAAATCGAGGACCAAGGGAAAGGTCCAGTCGAGAAGGGCGCGCACTTTTACCGCTCGCTTCAAGTGGATGCTCATGGAAATCCGATCAACAAGCGCAACGCCTGGGCATCGCGAGCGGTTGTCTATGTGCATCTGATACCACCAGGCGCCGCTGATACCGTCCACTACCGGCTGCATGTTCCAGAAAACGTGGGTAACAAAATTACGCTTCATGCCCGACTGTGCTATCGCAAGTTTGCCTGGTGGAACACGCAGTTCGCTTTTGCCGGCATGTCCGACCCAAAACAGCCTGAGCACGAGACCACCCCCGACTATGACGACTCTAAGTTTGTCTTCAGCGCTCCTCTGACGGGAGTCTCTGCCAGGCGTGAACAAATTCCTGATCTGCCCACAGTGGTTCTCGCCGAAGATGAAGTTACGTTGCAGACGGTGCCCCAGTCAGCATCTACACCAGAACCCAAGGTAGCCTTGCAACCGGAGGACTGGCAACGCTGGAACGATTACGGAATCGGGTTGCTTCTGCAGGGCGATCTAAAAGGGGCGCAGGCTGCGTTTCAGAAGGTGACAGAAATCGATCCGAAGAATCCTGACGGCTGGGTGAACATTGGCCGGGCTGCTGTCCAGGAAGGTGATATGGATCGCGCGCGCGCCGTGCTGGAGAAAGCGCTGTCGCTTAGTCGTGATCTCGCGCGTGCCCATTTCTTTTATGCCAAGGTAATGCGTGCTGATGGTAATTAGTTTCTGCAACGAAAATACAGCGAAGCGGTGAAGGTGCTGGAATCAGTACTTGCCATCGATCCCGAGGATCTTCAGGCGCACTATAATCTGATGCTTTGCTATAACGGTTTGGGAGACGAGACAAAAGCCAAAGAGCATCAGGCCAGATATCTTCGTTTCAAAGCTGACGAAGCCGCACAGGCGATCACAGGTCCCTACCGCCAGCTCAATCCCGAAGATAACAATGAGCGGCAAGCAATCCACGAACACGTGTCCGTGCCGCTTGAGGTTTCTAAAACCGGCCGCTCGGCTGAGCAAAGCTCGGCACGCGTTAGAAGTGCCGCATCCCTCGGGGCCTCAAGATAATGCAGATCATCGCTGTACTTTTTTTCACTCTAATAACCCTTCCTCTTGCTGCCCAGAGCATTCAATTCCGCGACATTACTTCTCAAGCCGGTATTCACTTTATTCATAACAACGGAGCCTTCGGCAAGAAGTGGCTGCCCGAGACCATGGGCCCAGGCTGTGCCTTTATTGATTATGACAATGATGGCTATCCCGACATTCTGCTGGTGAATGGAGAAGATTGGCCGGGGCACCAGCGCACGTTGTCCACGCTGAAGCTTTATCACAATAATCACGACGGCACTTTCACCGATGTGACGCGCAAAGCCGGGCTCGCGGTCTCCATCTTTGGCCTCGGTGTTGCCATCGGAGACTACGATAATGACGGCTACGATGACATCTTCATCAGCGCTCTTGGCCAGAGCCGGTTGTTTCATAACAATGGCAATGGCACTTTCGCGGATGTGACCAAAGCGGCTGGTCTGTGGGGTCCGAACGAGTTTTCCACGGGCGCCGCCTGGGTGGACTACGATCGCGACGGGAAACTCGACCTGATCGTCGCCAACTATGTTCAGTGGTCGCCGCAGACGGACATCTATTGCACTCTCGATGGTGTTCACAAGTCTTATTGCACACCGGAGTCCTACAAGGGATCTTCGGCGCGGCTCTGGCACAATCTGGGCAGCGGCAAGTTTGAGGACGTCACACAGAAAGCTGGACTCCACGACCCGACCTCGAAAAGTCTTGGCGTTGCGATTCTTGATTACAACGGCGATGGCTGGCCCGATATTTTGCTGGCCAACGATACCCAACCCAACAAGCTCTATCTGAACAGGAAGGACGGCAGTTTCGAGGAGCGCGGGGTCGCTGCCGGTATCGCTTTCAGTGAAGATGGGATTGCCCGCGCCGGGATGGGTGTGGACACCGCTGATTATGACCGCTCGGGATATCCCAGCATTCTAATCACGAATTTTGCCAACCAAATGCTCTCGCTCTATCACAACGAAGGCAATGGACTATTTGTGGACGAAGCGCCGCGGTCAGAAGTGGGACGAGCTACGCTGGTGACACTCGGTTTCGGATGCTTCTTTTTCGATTACGATAACGATGGCTGGCCCGACATATTTGTCGCCGATGGCCACATTGAAAATGAAATCGAGCGAGTGCAGAAGCGTGTTGCGTACGCCGAGCCGCCCCATCTGTTCCGTAATCTCGGTGGCGGGCGGTTTCAGGAAGTGACCCAGCAAATGGGCACCGCCTTTGCAAGTCCGAAAGTGGCGCGTGGGGCTGCCTACGCCGATATTGATAACGACGGCGCGCTCGATGTTCTGCTGACAACCAATGCGGGGCGCACATGGTTATTTCACAACGAGGGTGGCGCCAACCACAGTCTGCGGGTAAAGCTGTCGGGGACCAAATCCAACCGCGACGGCATCGGTGCGATCGTCCGCGTCAACCTGGGGAACGGGAAACAGTGGCAGATGCTGCGCAGCGGATCGAGCTACCTCTCGCAAAGCGAACTGGTGCTGACGTTTGGATTAGGCTTGCAAGAAAAAGTTGATAATCTCGAAGTGCAATGGCCCAGCGGGCAACTGGATAAACTGGCAAATGTTCCAGGCGACCAGACAGTTACGATTCAGGAAGGAAAGGGCATTATTTCGTCACGCCATTATGGCAAGCCCGCGAACGGTAATAGAGAACGAAAGATTGGGAAGAGCACTGCCTCAGTCGCGCGAAAAAACTCGGCAAGAACCAACTGACCACGCAGAGTTTCTCAATTCATGAAATCAACTCGTTCCATCGTTGTGTTGATTGCTCTTTCCCTTGTAGCCTTTGGCATCTTTGCCGCCGCGCCACAAAAGCCTGCGACAGCAGGGAGCGGCTCCGACAAATCAATCGAAGCCGCGCGCCTCAACAATCTTGGCGTGGCCTACATGAACCAGCAGCTCTTCGAAAAGGCATTGAAGGAATTTGAAGGGGCTGCGGCCCTTGACCCCAAGCAGCAAAGTGCGCAGATCAATCGTGGCATCGCCCTGCTCAACCTTCAACGTGTGGACGAGGCCAAACGTATTCTGGAAGAAGCGATCAAACGTGATCCCAAGGATGCGCATGCCTGGTACAATCTCGCACTGCTCTACAAGAACACCAGTGACACGAAGTCTGCCGCCGATGCCTTCCGCCATGTCGCCGAGATAGATCCGAGTGATCCCGACGCCTGGTATTTCTTAGGTTCGGTGTATGCGCAGGCCAAGCAATATCCGCAAGCGATTGACGCGTTCCAGCACGCGCTCAAGTTGAACCCGCTGCACGCCTCGGCGGAATTCGGACTGTCGCGCGCTTGCCAGCAGTCTGGCGATACGCCGCAGGCTCGCCAGCACCTGGCGCGCTTCCAGTACATCACACAGAACAAACTCGGATCACCCATCAGTCTGGCGTACGGGGAGCAGGGTCAGTACTCGCGCGCTGAAGATTCAGCAGCGGCGCCAGCCAAGGTGCCACCCGCGATTTCTGTGCGCTTTGTTGATGCCACAGAGTTATCAGGTCTGTCAGCCATGCCCGAAGCCACCATGCTGCAAGGAACGACCCGTCCTCCCGCAGAGGGTTCGGGCGCGTGCTTCCTTGACTACGACGGTGATGGACGCTTGGATCTGTTTTTGCCGGGCGGCGGCAAGTCAGGAGGTATGGCACTGTACCACAACCGGGGTGGCGGTAAGTTCACTGATGTGACCCGGGAAGCAGGCTTGGATCCGGATTTACGAGCGATCAGCTGTACAGCCGGGGACTACGACAACGATGGCGCTACCGACCTGGCCGTGAGCACCTTCGGAAGTCTTTTTCTCTTCCACAACGAGAAGAACGGCAAGTTTAAGGACGTTACGCAAGATGCAGGCGTGCGGTCAGATGGTACCATCCTGGGGCTAACGTTCGTTGACTATGACCATGACGGCGACCTCGATCTCTATGTGACGCGCGAGGCAGGCTTTCCGAACTCGAAGCTTCCTGAGAAATCTACAGGTCAGCCCCAGCCGCATTTCGCCAATGTAATGTTCCGCAACAATGGTAACGGCACCTTTACGGACATAACTGAATCGATCGGCCTCGCAGGCGGCACGCGCAACATTTCCTCCACTGGGACCGACTATAACAATGATCGTGCAGTCGATATCGTCGTTACCGGTGATGTACCCACGATTTTCGAGAATCCCCGCGAAGGCAAATTCTTGTCACGCAAGCCGTGGTCCACACCAATGCCGGCCCCGACCGAAGGGGTCGCCGTCCTCGATTTCAACCACGACGGTTGGATGGGCCTTGCCTTTACTCACGCGGGTTCGCCCGGACTAACCCTCTGGCGTAACAACCAGGGCAAGAACTTCGAGGCCGTGGAACTTCCGAAGACCAACTGGGTGCGCGCCTGGGGCGTCGCCGCGATCGATTATGACAATGATGGCTGGACTGATCTCGTAGCGGTTGGCGAAACTGCTGATGGACGCGGCGAAGCCCGTCTCTTCCGTAATCTCGGTCCTGACGGATTTGAAGACGTCACGGCTGACGTCGGTCTCGACAAGATCAATTGGAAAGACCCGCGGGCAGTGATTACCGGCGATTACGATGGTGACGGCGCCACCGATTTGCTGATCACTCAGAATCACGGTCCTGCCGTTCTTCTGCGCAACCAGGGCGGCAACAAAAATCATTGGCTGCGGCTTGTGCTTAAAGGTCTGAACGACAACAAAAGCGGCATCGGCACCAAAATTGAAGTATTCGCAGGTGCTAACCGGCAGAAGTTTGAGATTGCAGGATCCTCTGGTTATCTGGGGCAGAACTCGACAGAAATCACGGTTGGACTTGGTCAGGAAAAGCAAGCCGATGTGGTTCGCATGCTTTGGCCGACTGGCATTGTGCAGGACGAGGTTGAAGTCCCGGCAGATCACCAGCAGGCCTACACGGAAATCGACCGTCGTGGCAGCTCTTGTCCTACGCTTTTCGTCTGGGATGGAAGAAGATTCCACCTAGTTTCTGACTTGCTTGGGGCGGGGGTGGTCGGTCACTGGGTCGGACGTGGCCAGCGAAATATCGCGCGCCCAACTGAGTATGTCAAAGTCGATAGGAACATGATACGAGAGAAAGACGGCAAGTTGAGCTTTCGGCTGATGGAGCCAATGGAGGAAGTTGTTTATCTCGACCGAGTCCGTCTGCTTGCAGTGGATCATGCCAGCGACGTCGACGTATATCCTAATGAATATTTCGCGAGCAACCCGCCGTATCCGACATTCAAAGTGATCGGCAGCCGCAACGCCACTCCACCGGCAG
The DNA here is from genome assembly GCA_003225075.1 of Acidobacteriota bacterium. Taxonomy (GTDB): domain Bacteria; phylum Acidobacteriota; class Terriglobia; order Terriglobales; family Acidobacteriaceae; genus Gp1-AA124. The sequence goes on from QIAP01000053.1 coordinate 17,392, forward strand.
GCGCATGGGACGAACACGGTCACAACGTTTTGCCTGACTTGCTTGCTCATCGCTACTTCGGCGATTTCGACTTGCTGCCGTTTAAAGGATTCACTAAACCGCACAGCCTGGAACTCGATCTCGGCGAGCCTTACCGTGGAGGCCCCCTGCGTTTGCTCATGCATGGTGAAATCGAATACTTCACGGCCACTGGCATGTACGCTGCGGATCAGGCCGGTATTCAAGCCACGGCGCCTTACGTTGAAGCGATGGACGCGAAGGGAAAGTGGGTTCGTGTCATTGATGACATGGGGTTCCCTGCCGGTCTGCCGCGCATGACTGTGGCCGATTTGAGCGGAAAATTGCTGCCAGGCACGCAGCATATTCGCATCTCGACCAACCTGCAGATTTATTGGGACAACATTCTCATCGATCGCACCCCGCAAGATGTCAGCGTGCGTTTGGCGCCCCTGTCTTTGCGAAGCGCGGATTTGCATTTCCACGGCTATCCACGCCAGATCGAAGATCAGCCGCCGGGGAATGTGAAATACGTCTATGAAGAAGTCAGCAGCACCGGCCCCTACGCGCGTCAGGCAGGCACTTACACCCGGTACGGCGACGTTCGTGAACTATTGGCCGATTTTGACGATCGTTTGGTGGTTTTCGGATCAGGGGAAGAGGTCGCTCTCGAATTCGATCCGACTTCGTTGCCTACGCTACCCAAAGGCTGGGTCCGGGACTATTTCTTCCTGGCCAACGGTTACGAGAAGGACATGGATTTCTACGCGGCAGAGGGAAACACCGTCGATCCGCTGCCGTTTCGGGCGATGCAGACTTATCCCTATCCTGGCAAATCCTTTCCGCTGGATGATGAGCACCTAAACTACTTCCTGATCTACAACACTCGCCACGTGTCGGGGAACGAGCCCCGCGGATATCGGTACGAGTATCAGACGCCAAAATGACTCTCGTTTTCTGGATAGAATGCAGTTATTCATGAGAGTTCGTATCCCAGGAAAAGGGTACTTCCCTTGCATCCTCTGTTTATGTGTCCTCGCATCTACGCTTCTGGCGCAGGAATCGCACCACTTACCGGCGAAAGCGAATCCTCCATCGCAGCTCACAAAGGCCGGCACTGGCAGGGACAACAAACCCGCAGTACCAGTCTTCAAGGATATTGCCCTTGAAGCAGGGCTCACGGTTTCTCACCTGTCGTCCAATGAAAAGCGGTACGTAATCGAATCCATGAGCGGAGGAGTCGGCCTGTTCGACTGCGACAACGATGGCAAACTCGACATCGTGATGGTGAATGGCTCGACTGTTGATCGCTACCGCCAGGGCGGCGACCCATTGGTTACCCTGTGGCATCAGGACGCCGACCTGAAGTTCACAGATATCACACAGAAGGCTGGCCTCACACGCAAGGGTTGGGGTATGGGCGTCGCCGTCGCTGATTTCAACAACGACGGGTTGCTTGATCTTTACGTCACCGGGTACGGCGGCAACGCGCTTTACCGTAACAAGGGCAACTGCACTTTTGAGGACGTTACCGACAAAGCCGGTGTACGCGCCGGGGGCTTCTCAACCGGTGCTGCCTGGGCCGATTACGACCGCGACGGCAATGTGGACCTATTTGTTTCGCGTTATGTGCACGTGGATATCGATCACCTCCCCGTCTTTGGCAGCAGCAAGTTTTGCAATTTCAAGGGAGTGCCTGTGCAGTGCGGCCCTTGGGGCATGCAGGGCGAAAGCGATCTCCTCTTCCACAACAAGGGAGACGGCACGTTCGAAGAAGTGTCCAAGAAAGCGGGAGTCAGCGATCCCAACGAATACTATGGCCTTGGGGTGACCTGGGGCGATTACGACAATGATGGCTGGCCTGATCTGTTTGTAGCTGATGATGCCACGCCCAATTATTTGTACCACAACAACCACGATGGAACTTTCACCGATGTTGGCATGGTCAGCGGAATCTCGCTGAGTGGTGAAGGCCAGGCGCAAGGCTCCATGGGGGTAACTTGGGGCGACTACGATCATAGCAGGCGGCTCTCTATGTTCATTACTGAATTTGCCGACCAGCCTAATACCCTCTATCGCAATTTGGGCAAGTCAGGCTTTGAGGACGCTAGTTTCCGCGCCCAATTGGGCCAGCCGAGCATACCTTATGTCGGCTGGGGTACGTCATTCTTCGACATGGATAACGATGGTTGGCTCGATCTCTTCGTTGCCAACGGACACGTCTATCCTCAAATGGACAGCGTTTCGGGCAGCGCGGCCTATGCCGAACCCATGCTGCTGCATCGCAACAACCGCGACGGCACCTTTGCGGAAGTTCCGACTCCAGCGGGACTAGCGGCCATGCCGCGGAGATCCCGCAGGGGCGCGGCATTCGGCGATATCGCCAATAACGGGAACGTCGATATTTTCATTCTGAACGTGGGTGAGCCGCCGTCATTGTTATTGAACACAAATCAAAATTCCAATCACCGCGTTTTGTTCAAGCTGGAGGGTACGCGGAGTAATAGAGCAGCGATCGGAGCGCGGGTGACGATTCACGCCGGAGGGATGACGCAGTTTGACGAAGTCCACGGCGGCGGGAGTTATCTCTCGCAAAATGATCTTCGCCTGCATTTCGGGCTGGGATCCGCCGACAAAATGGATTCTGTCCAAATTCGATGGCCCAGCGGCAAAGTGGAAGAGTTGAAAGATGTAGCAGCAGATGAAATCTATACTCTTGTAGAGGGACAGGGGATCAAGGATACAAAACCGCTCTCGTCTCCTGGAAAATGAGGCCTTGTCGGTGCATCCGGCGATCGGACTCAGCTTGCCTGAAAATTTCATCATTAAAAAAGCTGACCTCTCTGTATAATTCCGAAACAATTTATCATCGACTGGAAACGATTAATCGTTTTCGAATCATTGCCAAAACAGTTTGGTGCCGATAATTCGGCACATCCCATGTTTTTTCGATTGACAGGCCTACGAGAGCGTATGAGAATCTGCCCAATCGTTGAATCCATTCGTTTACGTTCGAATGTTTTCGCGAGTACAGTTCTTCTGCTCCACGTCCGGAGCAGCCTTCCCCCAAGTACCCCACCATCGCTTGCGATGGTGGGGTTTTTCAGTTTATAGAGGAGCAGAATGGCAACTTCGACAACTGACACCACTTCCAGCGCGCCACGTTTGAAGCGCGTTCTGACGCTGTGGGACCTGATCTTTTATGGGATTGTCCTAATCCAGCCCATCGCTCCCGTGCCCCTGTTCGGGGTGGCGCAAAAACTTTCAGATGGACATTTTGCCACAATCATTTTGATCGCGATGTTCGCGATGATGATCACTGCCGTGAGTTACGGGCGCATGGCGGCGCTTTATCCTTCCGCGGGTTCGGCATACACCTACGTCGGAAAGGGCCTCAACCCGCACCTTGGGTTCCTGGCGGGATGGGCGATGTTCCTTGATTACCTACTCCAACCTCTGATCAACACGGTTTGGATGTCAACGGCCCTGCACGAGCGATACCTGCCCCAGGTTCCATTTATGGCGTGGGCCGCGATCATTGCCGGCATCATCACTTTGCTCAACCTGCGCGGAATCCGTTCGTCAGCACGGGCCAATAAGGTCCTGCTATTTTTTATGTTTATCGTCGTCGGTTTCTTCATCGTGCTAGCTGTACGCTATCTGTTTTACTCACAAGGATTGAGGGGACTCTTTTCCATCCAGCCTTTCTACGATCCCAAAACCTTTAACTCGCATCGGATTTGGACCGCAACCTCTTTTGCCGCTCTCACCTATATCGGCTTTGACGGTGTCACCACGTTGGCCGAGGACGTTGAAAACCCGAAGCGCAACGTTCTGCTGGCAACCGTCCTCGTTTGTGTTTTTACCGGCGTGTTCGGGGGGTTGGAGGTCTATCTGGGGCAGCGGGTTTGGCCGGACTGGCACACCTTCCCTAATCTCGAGACGGCGTTTATGGACATCTGTCGTCGCGTGGGTGGCTCACTACTTTTCAATGCTATGGGCGTAATCCTCATCCTGGCGGCCTTTGGCAGCGCTTTGACCGGGGGCTTGGGAGCGGCACGATTGCTCTTCGGTATGGGACGCGACAATGTATTGCCCCGCAAAATCTTTGGACATTTGAGTCCTGGCAGCAGCACACCAACCTACAACATCATCGTCATTGGATTGCTAGCCTTCGGTGGCGCTGTGATGTTGAACCGTGTGGGCAACGCTTACGAGCACGCGGGCGAGTTGCTCAATTTTGGCGCGTTTCTCGCTTTCATGGGAGTCAACCTGGCAACGTTCTGGCAATTCGCGGTGGTCGCGAAACCGGGATACAAACGGCGCATACTCGTGGATGCCATTCTGCCGCTCATTGGCTTTGCCTTCTGTGCGCTTATCTGGTGGAACCTCAATAACCTGGCCAAGACCGTGGGTGGAATATGGTTTGCCGTTGGCCTGCTCTACGTAGGAATCAAGACGCGCGGCTTCCGCACGGCACCGGTCATGATCGATTTCAGCGAATCATAACCGGCAGCGCGCGAAACAGGGTTCTGGCGAATAAAAAATTGTTAAGGCTAGAAATAGCAATTTACTGCACGTTCCAGCCGGACACTTCGACACTGGGCTTCGCTGTTCCTAGATCCACGGTACGATAGGTTGCGCTAAATTCGCGGCTTTCGCCGGGAAGCAGCGAGACATAGTTGTCCTGCCACAAAACCGGCAGAATTTCTTCACCACCCCCGCCTTTGTCCACTTTCATCCGAACGAAGAACGCCACGCTCTTGCTGGGATTAGCGAGAGTGACATGCGTGACCGAGTCTGCACCTTTGCGATCGGTGCGGGACGCTACTTTCAGCTTGATCTTGGGCAATTGCAAAAGCGCAGTGTAGTCTGCATAGGAAGCGGTTGGGGTTGTATACCACGTCGATTTCTCCCAATCCAAGGTTTCAGGCTTGGTGGAGAGCCAATAGAAATTCGAGCTGACCAGTTTTCCGCCCGCATCCTCCAGTCTCAGCGCCAGGAAGTAGGTTGGCGTCAGAGCTTGAATTTCCGGCAGTTCGAAAATTTTCTGCGTCCCATCAGCGGCAATATCCACAGTGGCGTCCTTGGAAAATTTCTCTGAGAAATCAAGGTTGTAAACCTTGGCTGTAAGTTTCAGTCCTTTGACGTCCTGATACTTACTGTTGACCAGCCAGACGGAATGGTCGTCATAGGCGTAAACCGGATGCAGCGGTTCCATCGCTTTCTTGGCGCCAAAATAGCCGCCTGCAGGCCGCAGGAAGTAGTCATAGAGATGCCAAATCATGGAAGGCCACGCGTTGTTAAGCATCCATTGGATCACGCCCGTCGAGACGTACTTATTACGGCTGTAGGCCTCATACATGGCGCGGATGCCCTCGTAATTCATTAGTTGCGCTTTGAGTACGAAGTCCTGAAGGTTATCCGCCTGACCGTAGCGATTGTTCAAGGCGTTCACGTATACGTTCATGTTCTTGAACTGTCCACCGCCCGCATGAAAATTCCAGTAGTCATCAATCGGCCACAGGTGGTCCTTGGGCAGCATTCTTTGCAAACTCTCAATGGGAGGAACTGCCGGGCCTGGGCTGGTTTCCGTATTGAAGCCATAAGCCCCGCCGCACCCCCCTTGATTGCACTTGGTAGTTCGATTCGGGTTGTCGCTGTCCTGCAGCCAATACCCTGGCGCGACGTATTCATAAGGGCCAGTCATTTTTACGCCACTGTCGCCGCTGACCGCCGCGGGCTTGGCAGTGGCCGATGAAACAACCGGATTAGGCCAGCGAAGTTGTTTCTCCACATTGAGATATGTTTCTTCTACGTCCGGCGGGGGCGGATTATCGCTGCCATTCAGCCACATCACCAGGCTGGGATGGCTGCGCAACCGATAGATCTGGTCCTGCAGCGAATTTTTTGCGATGTCGTAATCCTGCGGGCTCCACTTGGACCAATGTTCCCAGTGATCACAGCAACACCACCCCGCCATAATCAAAATTCCTTGTTGATCAGCGAGATTTAAAAACTCCTCGGTCTCCAGCTTACCTTCCAGACGAATCGTATTCAGACCCATATCTTGTACATAACGGAATTCATCATGAAGGCGTTGCGAGTTCTCGCGCAGCAGCAGGTCGGGCGACCAGCCGCCGCCGCGAATAAGAATCTTCTTTCCGTTTATCACAAACGCACGCCTGTCCGTCGCAAGCAACTCCGACGTGACCTCGCGGATGCCGAAACGTGTGTCCGATTTGTCGGAAGTCTTGTGGTCCACATCGAATTCCAGGTTCAAAGTATAAAGATTCGGGGTCCCCATTTGTGCCGGCCACCACAGGCGTGGGTTAGCGAGATTCAACTGGGGAAATTTGTCAGGCTCGAACGTTACATCCTTGGATTCGCCTGCGGCCAGTTCCACAGCTTGTGCGAATTCTATGTTTTCGATCTTGCCTTTTAGTGACCCCTTGACGGGTTGATTGCCTCCATTTTTTAGCAGAGCGGTGACCGTCAAGTGGGCAGGATCGTTGCTGGGAGAATCAAAATGCGTAAGTACGGTTGGATAGCGGATGGCCACGGGCGCGCTCGTCGTAAAGTAAACGTCACGCCATAACCCCATCTCTTTATCCGGAGGCGCGGGATTCCAATCCACAAATGTGATTGCGAGGTCATTCTCGGTGGGTGCGTACACCTCAACCGCGAGTACATTCGTCGCCCCTGGCTTGGCTGTGTCGGTAACGTTAAATTCGTATGTTCGCCAGGCGCCGGCCACATTGTCCGACTTCGCGATCTGCTTGCCGTTGAGCCAGATGTTAGCGCGATAGTTGATCCCGCGAAAATTTAACCAAACCGTTTGACCCTTGTAGCCTGCCGGCAAAACAAACTGCTTGCGGTACCACCAAGGCACAGCGAACGGGCTGTCCGCCGGCATTGGTAAGTTGGAGAAATTGCTGCCAATCGGGTAACTAACACCCGGATATTGCCGCAAATTCATGCCGAAACCCGGGTCGGGATAGATTTTTTCTTTAACCAATGCGGCGACGACGATTGTGGGCACGGATGCCGCATACCAGGATTTGGGTTGGAAACCTGGGGTGGAGATCTCTTCGCCTTTCTGTTCCACTTTGGCGGAGGACTGCAGCATCCAGCCGTCAGTCAAGGCAAACTTGGCCTTGGATTGAGTCTGCGCGGAATGTTTCACCTGTCCGGAGAGTGCCGGGATCAAGGCAATAAAAAAAGACAGCAGGAAGAGTAAGCTAGGGCTAAAGATGCGAATCTTCATGGGAAATTTCCCTCGAGAATAAATTCCAAAAAAGCTGGCAACTGAGGTTGGGATTCAAATGCTCGTCGTGAGATTGCAAAACCAAGCAGGAGATTGATACCACGTTTTATTGATTCGTTTCAATAAACCCTTACTCGTCTTGCGAGCGGTAGGGTCAGGTCTCAGATTTCCGGGCAACCTATGCCATTTGTGGCTGCGTTTACGCAGTGTGCACACCATCTATTCCCTTATTCTAGTTTATAATAGTGGATTCTCTATCCAGTTCCGGAGTCTTTAGAAGATGATTCGATTTCTGCAAACCCCTGGCCCGATTAAAAAAGTCATTTTGAGCGGCATTCTGCTGGTTTTTTGTGGCGCAATGGTTATCACTCTCATCCCTGGCGGGTTGGGCTCTAACTTTGGATTTGGAGCTCCAGCCGCGGGCGTTGTGGCAAACGTTGCTGGTCAGGAAGTGACCGTCATTGAGGTGCAGCAGCAGGCAAAACAGATGTTGCGACAGCAGTTTCCAAAAGGCGGTGCCGAGGCATCCATGTTGTTACCTTTTCTCGCCTCTCGCGCAGCCGAACAGTTGATTGACGAGAAGGTTATGGTGGCGGAGGCAGAGCGAATCGGTCTCAGGGCCACTGATCAAGAGCTCGCCGATGAACTGCAACATGGCCAGCTTGCCACTATTCTCTTTCCCAATGGCGCATTTATCGGCAGGGAAGGATACGAAGATTTCCTGCAACGCAACGACCTGACCGTTCCTCAATTCGAGAAAATGGAGAAAGATTTTATTCTGGCGCGTAAACTGCGCGCCCTGATCAACGGCAGCGTAAGCGTCACTGATTCCGAACTGCGGCACGAATTTGAGCGACGGAATACGAAAGTAAAGTTTGAGTACGCCGCGCTCAGCCAGGATGAAATTCGCAAGGCTATTCATCCAACTGACGCAGAGCTAAAAGCGTTCTACGAGCGTAATAAAGCAACCTACGCCAACTCAATTCCAGAAAAACGCAAGGTTAAATTTGTACTCATCGATACTGCGAAACTGGAAGCGCAGGCGGCGATCACGCCGCAGGAATTACAGGCTTACTACAATCAGCATTTGGACGATTACCGTGTGCCCGAGCAGGTGAAAGTCAGTCACATTTTGATTAAGACTCCACTTGCGGGGGCGGATGGAAAAATCGATTCCAAGGGGGTCGAGGAAGCAAGGAAAAAGGCGCAGGATATTCTCAATCAGTTGAAAGCCGGAGCTAAATTCGAGGATCTTGCCAAGAAATATTCTGAGGACCCGGGGAGCGGTAAACAGGGTGGTTCGCTTGGTTGGATGGGGCGAGGGCGGACTGTGCCCGAATTCGAGAAGACTGCTTTTTCTCTGCCGAAAGGCCAGCTCAGCGGCCTGGTGCAAAGCAGTTACGGATACCACATCATTCGTATTGACGATAAGCAGCAGGCACACGTCAAGCCATTGGCGGAGGTCAAAGATCAGATTGAGCCGGTTCTCAAACAGCAAAAAGCCCAACGGGCTGGGGAGAATGAAGCCAATTCGTTGCTCAATCAAGCCCGCTCCGACGGTTTAGACAAAGCGGCTGCAGCCAAAGGCCTGCAAGTGGTCACAACCGACTTTTTCACCCGTACCGACAGTCTCCCGGGCATGGGGTCCGCGCCGGAATTTATGGACGTAGTTTTCAGTGCACGCGAAAAAACCCCGCCAGACCTTGCTCCTCTTCCGCATGGATACGCGGTTTTCGAACTGCTGGCCGTGAAGCCTCCGGCCACGCCTACATTTGAAGAGATCCGGTCGCGGGTGGAAAATGAGTTCAAAAACGAGCGCGCCAGTGTTCTGCTGACCCAGAAGGCGAAGGAACTGTCGGATCGAGCTAAAGCTGAACATGACTTAAAGAAGGCTGCAAAAGAGCTGGGCGCAACCTTGAAGACCAGCGATTTGGTCGCTCCGGACGGGCAGGTCCCGGATATTGGTTCGCTTTCCGGACCGGCCAGTGTGATTTTTGATATGCAACCGGCGGAAATCAGCGGACCTGTCAGCGCTGGCGCGAACGCGGTCGTGGTTTCGCTACTGGAGAAGCGGCAGCCTTCGGATCAGGAATTCGCGCAGAAGAAAGAGCAGATTCGCGACTCGCTCCTGCAGAGCAAACAAGGTGAGCTCTTCGGTCTATTTGTTGCCAACCTTCGGCAACAGATGGAGAAGTCAGGCAAGGTAAAAATCAATCAACAGGAGATGAAGAACCTCACTCGCGGCCGGAACGAAGAGGGCATGTAGAAGGTAGATGCCTGATTCGTGCTCTGTGTGGTCGTGACATCCTGAGCGGGGCATCTCTCCCTTCATAGTTATTAGTAGAACGCTACGATCTCCGCGGGCAGCTCGTTCAACCCAATAACCGCATACTATGCCATTCCCGCGCGCCACAGGCATTTTGCTTCATCCAACGTCACTACCCTCGCGAGGTGGCATCGGAGATTTCGGCCCGGCAGCCTACGAGTTCGTAGATTTCCTTGCCGACGCCCGTCAAAGTCTGTGGCAAGTACTGCCGCTGGGACCCCTGGGTTACGGATTCTCCCCCTACTCATCGACCTCAGCTTTTGCCGGCAATCCACTCCTGATCAGTCTGGAACGTCTTGCGGACCACGGCTGGATTGAGCGTTCACGACTCGCGGGTCTTCCGGATCATGCTGATGCCGTGAATTATCCTCAAGTGTTTGCCAGCAAGATGCCTTTGCTGGCAGAAGCCGCCCGACATTTTATTGACTCAGCCTCAGGTAAAGCGTGCGACCGGTTTAAATCGTTCTGCAACGATAATCGATGGTGGCTGGAAGATTTTGTCCTTTTCGATGCGCTGCGCGCCCGCTATCACCTGGAAAGCTGGAATCAATGGCCCCGCGGTGTCGCGCATCGCGAAGCGGCTGCCTTAGCAACAGCTCGCGAAGAACTTGCCTCGGACCTTAACTTCCGGCGAGCCATTCAATTCGCCTTTTACGAGCAATGGCGCTCCTTGCATTCTTATTGCAGGCAACGTTCGATTCGAATTATCGGCGACATCGCGATTTTCGTAAATTACGACAGCGCCGATGTGTGGACTCATCCCGAGCTTTTCTGCTTGGACGAAAATCTCGATCCCGAAGTAGTATCCGGGGTTCCCCCGGACTTTTTCAGTAAAACAGGCCAACGGTGGGGAAACCCGCTGTATCGCTGGGACGTGATGCGCTCATGCGGGTATGAATGGTGGGTGCAGCGGCTGCATTGGGCGACTCAAAATTGCGATTACATTCGCCTGGATCATTTTCGGGGCTTTGAACAGTTCTGGGAAATTGCGGCCAGCGAATCCACCGCAATCAACGGCCGCTGGGTGGATGGTCCGAAGGACGATATTTTTCAAAAACTGCGTGAGGTCCTCGGTGGGCTGCCGTTCTTCGCCGAGGACCTGGGCCACATTACGCCTGAAGTGCATGCGCTTCGTGACCGTCTTCAGATCCCCGGTATGGCGGTGCTTCAGTTTGGCTTTGCGGACCCCGGCGCGCACATTTATCTTCCACACCGCTGCACCAATGAGAAAGTCATCTACACCGGTACACACGATAATGACACACTGCTTGGGTGGTGGACGTCAGGAGCCAGTGAAGTGGAGCGCAAAAATGCTGAACACTATCTCGGTCGCGCCAAAGACGGAGTTCACTGGGCTTTTATTCGCGCGGCCCAGGCCTCAGTCGCCAGCTTGAGCGTCATTCCGTTGCAGGATGTCCTCGGCCTCGGAAGTGAGGCTCGTATGAATACACCAAGCAAAAACGATGGAAATTGGAAGTGGCGTTTTGCGAGCGGCGCCCTCACCCGTGAACTAGCATATAAGCTAGCCGTTCTGGCTGAGTTGACAGATAGGGTGCCGGAGCCGGTTGCGGCACCAGGTCCGGAAGATTTCTGTGCGTGATTCCGCAGTTATGTGTCAGGAATCATTGTTGCAGGCATCATGGACCGCTAAGCTCAGTTTTTGCTCGCAGGCGCGTCGCCGCAGCTGGCAGAGCGCAAGTTTGCGATGCATTCTTCAATTCTTCATCGAGAGCCACACCTAGAGCGGCCAATTCCTCCGGCCTCATCAGTTTCTGCATTTGCTCAAACAGTTGCCTCTCCTCTTTGCGAATGTGGGCCGAAAGCTTGTTGGAGAAGGCCTGCAAATCTTCTATCCTTAACTCCCGACCGCCTGCGCGGGAGAAATAATCTCGCAAGGCATTATGCTCAGCAGTTAACTCATCCACCAAAGGTTTCAATTCTGCGCATCGCAATGCGGCAGGAAATAATTCCTTTTCCTCTGCGGCAAAATGAGTTCCAATCTCCTGCTCGTAGATCTGCTGGATTTCTGCCTGCCAAGGCCCCGTTGCAAGTTCGCCCGCGTGAATGGCACGGTCAATTCGAACGCATAACGCCAGGGCGTGCTGGTGCTGTCGAGAAAGCGGAATCAGGTTCTGGTCACGTAGCATGCTTACATTATCCACTGCTGGCAATGTCTGTGGCTTTACTAAATTCCCTCCTGCGTTGAAAATGGAGATTCGCGCGGCGGGCGCTCTCGAACCCCGGTTCGTTTTACGTACCCAGTATCCTACGGTAAAGACAGGAGCATTCATGGTAGCTACCGGAGAACTCATTCGCCTGATGAACTACGTTGACGATCTGGCCACCACTCTGCGGCGCATCAGCGCCGCCATTCCATTCATGACTGACGAGGAGCGCAAGCGACTGGCGGAATACATGCGTAAGTCGGATCCCAGTTTCGCCTCGGTATTGGAACACGTGGACCGGGGAGGAAAGTAAGTGGCAGGTGTTAAGACCATCGCCGTGATCGGTGCAGGCATCATGGGCCGAGGTATAGCTCACGCGGCCGCTCTCGGCGGTTACCGCACTATTCTTGAAGATCTATTGCCCAATGCACTGCGCCGTGCCGAGAGCGAAATCCGCGCCAATCTTGATAAGGCCGTCGAACTGGGCAAAGCGAATTCGAAAGATGCGGATGCCGCCTTCGCGCGAGTGGAATATGCTGGCTCAGTCGAGGAAGCAGCGCGCGAAGCGGACTTGGTCATCGAAGCTGTGCCTGAAGAGATGGAATCGAAGATTGAGATATTCACCTTACTCGACAAGATTTGCCGTCCCGGTACGATTTTCGCTTCCAACACGTCTTCTCTCAGTATTACTGAAATTGCCAGCGTGACTTACCGTCCCAAGAAATGCCTGGGAATGCACTTTTTTAATCCCGTACACAAGATGAAATTACTGGAAGTTGTTCGCGCCCTGGAAACCGATGACGATACGCTGGCCACCGCTGCCGAAGTGGGTAAGCGTATGGGCAAGGACGTGGTGGTCATCAAAGAATCGCCCGGGTTCATCACTAGCCGTATCAATGCGATGATCGGAAACGAGGCGTTCTACATGCTGCAGGAGGGCGTGGCTTCCGCAGGCGACATCGATAAGGCACTCAAGCTGGGGCTGAATCATCCGATGGGGCCCTTCGAGCTAGTCGATCTGGTAGGGCTCGATACCCGCTTGCATATCCTGGAATACCTTCATCAGAGTCTCGGCGAGAAATTCCGCCCGGCGCCGCTGCTGGTGCAGTATGTGAAGGCTGGACGCCTGGGTCGCAAGGCTGGGCGCGGTGTCTATGAGTATCCCGAGCAGCAGGAAAAGTCCGCCGTCAATGATGTAAACAAGGCGACGCCGGTGGGTGCCAGGAAGGGCTAGGCAGCCGTCCAAACGACTGCCTTCCTTCGTGCGGCCAGATGCCGCTTACTTGTTGATGTCCTCTTTGGCTTCGAGCCTTTTGACCAGTCCTGCTACGTATGACTTCTGCTGATCGGGTGCGCCTGCCAGCGCCACTTTCATCTCTTTCGCAGCATTGTCAAAATCACCCTGTGCGGAATAAATCCTCGCCATACCGGAATGTACGAACCACTGGGTAGGATTCTTCTTTGCATTGGTGCGAAAGATCGCGAAGGCCTCATCCTGACGACTGTCCGCCTGGAGCTGACGGCCAAGGAGATGCACTTGCAGGGGCGTCGCGCCCTCAAGGGCTTTATTCTGCGCGGTGGCGGCTTCATCTTTGCGCCCAAGCGCCCGCAAAACGCGAGAACGCGTCACAAGATTGTCGAAACGTTCTTCGTTCTGAATGGACTTGTCTTCATAACTCAGCGCCTCCTCCAGGTTAAGCTTGTTGTCGAGGAGATAGGTCGCCGCATCGTCCCAGCCCATCCACGAATACTGCGCCAGACCTCGGAGTTGGTTGTGGAGACTTTGCTGTACGACGTCATTAACCTTCACCGCGACTTTAAAGGGGATGGCAAGCTTCTCCCATCTGAGCGTGAGCACGGCCGAGTCAGGCTTCAGTTGATCGAAGTCGTACGTCAGCGCTTCATGCAGTTCCGCCGCTTGTGGCTTCACTTGTATGCGCAGTGCATCCTCCGCCTGGTTATAGGTAAAGCTTCCCCAGGAAGTCGAGTTCTTTGAAAAAATGATCGTCCATTGGTGGGCGGTGGGAATCATGTGCAGGCCATAGGCTCCCTTGTCCAATGGTTTTCCTTCGATGGTCACCGGATCGCTAAATACAATCGTAGTGTTCTCGTTTGCCCCGGCGCGCCAAACCTGTCCATAGGGCACGACCCCATCCCAGATCTTGCGCCCGTTGGTAAGCGGCCGATGGTATGAAATCGTGATGTCGGTTACGCCGATGCGCTGTGTCAAAAGCGCGTGCTGACTGGGCCGTGGCAGGTCCAGGACAAAGGATTGTGCATGTAAACGAGCCCCAGCAAAAAACACTCCCAGGGCCAGAAGTGCGAGCGAAACAAGGCACGGATTTCTGCGCACGGTGAAAGCCTCCCTTTCGAAAATTTGGTCGGAATTGCTACGGAGCGCCGTTGACATTAGCAAATGCCTGCCGTGCGCCCAAGCCAAGATTAGACGGTGGAGTCCACCTTCAGTGAGCAAGAATGTCTCAACGGCGAATTCGATTAGCGGGACAGTTTGTCAGTCCGCAATCGGGCGAATGCTGTAGCGTAATCTGAAAATCGATGTAGGCAATTACTCCGGCCCACCCCTCACAAACTTGTGTTAGCCGTCTAGTTATCTCTCGGAGGCAAACTGTGCGCCTAAATGGATATCTAACTTTAGTCGAGTATCCATTCGGAGAGAGGTGTGTCATGAAAATGAATAAGATTTCGCTCCTGATAATCCTGATGGCCACAATGGCGTTGTCACTTAATGTGATGGCGCAGGCCGCTCAGAGTTCCGCTCCCCAAGCTGTGCAAATAACCAGCGACCCGAATATCGAGACGGTAACCAGTAATTCCGCAACGATTACCTGGGGAACTAACCAGCCTTCCGGAAGCAGAGTGTGGTACGGAACGGAAAAGGGTAATCTGACCCAGCAAGCTGAAGCTCCCTATGGTGGCACCAGCCATCGCGTACAAATCAACAACCTGCAGCCCAATACCACCTACTATTTTCAAGTCGAATCCGAGCATGGTCGGGGCGGCAGTGAGACGGAAAGCCGGGGTATAAGGAGCTTTCATGCCCTACCGTCAGGGGCGCAACCAGTGCATAATCAAAAGCCCGAGATCGTTGAGAAGGGTCTTGCCAATGAGGAAAACGGTTCCGTCAAAATCACGGGCGCGCCAATCCTTGAGTACGTGGACAGCAACTCCGCGACCATCGCGTGGTCAACGAATCTCAAGGGGAGCACCCGCGTGACTTACGGCACGGATCCCAATAACCTTACACAATTGGCGGAAGCTCCCTGGGGACAGGGCGGTCTCACCCATCGTGTGAAGCTTCAGAACCTGCAGCCGAATACCACGTACTACTTCAAAGTAGAGACCGGACAGGCCCAGGGCACTGGCGGCGCGGAAATCGAAAGCGAAAAGGTCTTAAGCTTTAAGACACCTGCCTCTGGAGCACCACCGATCCGCAATGAGCATCCCCACTGATCGAGTGAGTTAGGTCCGGCTTAACCTCCAACCCGGCTACTGAGTTAGCCGGGTTATTATTTTGTAAGAATCCCCGTCGCACTAACATTTGCTATTCAAGAACGTCTAAAACATACCTAAAAACGCGGAACTCAAGCTCGTTCCGCTGCGTATCTCACATTACTGGCACGGTAGGACTTTGAGACCCCCTGCCGTCGCTTTTTAAGGGCCCCCAGGCGCCCTCCAGGCGTTTGGGGGCAACATCTATGCGCATGCTACTCGATATCGTGCGGCAATCGCTGGCAACCCTCTGGGCTCATAAACTGCGCTCGTTCCTGACCATGTTTGGCATCGCCTGGGGCGTGGGTTCGCTGTTGCTTTTAGTAGGCCTCGGAGAAGGCTTTCGGAGTGGCCAGGCGAAAGAACTGGCTAACCTCGGGCAGAACATCATGTTTTCGTTCTCGGGCCGAATCCCGGCGGTAGAAGGAAGTACACAATCGGGACGTCTTTACCACTTTACCTACCAGGACTACCTCGCCATTCGAGACGAGTCCAAGTTCATATCTGCGATTTCTCCGGTTTTGAACCGCGAAGATATCCGGGCGGTCAGCGACTATGGCAGCACGAACGGCCAGGTTTTTGGAGTGGCAAACATTTATAACCAGATCCGCAATGTGCCTCTCGGCACGGGGCGCTGGTTCAACGAAGAAGACAATAATGAACGCCGCCGGGTGGCGGTGGTGGGATGGGAATTACTGAAGAATGTCTTCCCCGGGCGACCGGCGGTCGGTTCCAGCATGTTGTTAAACGGCGTGAATTTTGACGTGATCGGCGTACTCGCCAAGGTCGGCCAGGACGGAAATAACGGTACCAACGGTCGCATCTTCATCCCCATTGAGACCATGCGCAATCTGTTCCCCCTGAAAACGGAGAACTCCGAAGAGGCGATTTCATTTATCAACTATCGCCCTGTGACCAGTGACTTGCACCTGCGGGCCAAACTGGAGTTGCACGAGATCATCGCGCGCCGGCACGGATTCAATCCCAAGCTGGAAGACGCTTTTGAGGATTGGGACACGATTGAGAACTCCCAGCGCGTAGCCAAGATTTTCGATGCCATGGACTGGTTCCTGGGGGTGGTGGGGTTGGTCACGCTCGGACTCGGCGCAATCGGGATCATCAATATCATGCTGGTTTCTGTGACTGAGCGGACCAAGGAGATCGGACTTCGTAAGGCGTTAGGAGCAACCTATCGGAACATCCTTACGCAATTTTTCGTGGAAGGTGCATTTCTCACCGCCTTCAGCGGCGGCATTGGACTGGCAATAACGGTGGGATTTGTCACCCTGCTCGCGATGCTGCCGGCTCCCGAGGGTTTTGACACGCCTCGTATTGTGCCGGCTTCGGCGGTGGCAGCGATTGCCTCATTGGCGATTGCCGGCATTGTGGCCGGATTGTATCCCGCGCGCAAGGCGGCACTGCTGCCTCCGGTAGAGGCTCTAAGACAGGAATAGAGAATGATTCGGGAACTGGCTCGACAAGCCTATAACGCGCTTCGACACAACCGCCGTCGTAGCGTTCTGACTATGCTTGGTATGGCGTGGGGCATCGCCACGGTTGTGCTGCTACTTGCGTATGGCGCCGGATTTGAGCGTGGATTGTGGGCCGCTTTTCGTTCCTGGGGCACCAGCCTGGTCTTTATTTTTCCAGGAAGGACGGAAATGCAGGCCGGCGGCACCAAAGCTGGAACCGAGGTCCGCCTGACGGTTAGTGACCTGGACTTCATTCGTGCTGAAGTGCCCTTGCTAAAGCGCATTTCCCCGGAGAGCTTCAAACAAACTGCTGTTTCCTACGGCACACGCAGCGGGAATTACGGCGTGAGCGGTGTGTACTCATCCTATGCGCGCATGCGCCGGATGGATCTGGCTGACGGCAGCTTTTTCAGCGAACAAGACGACTTCAGTCACAGCCGTGTGGCGGTCATCGGATCAGATGTGAAGAAGAAGCTCTTCTCCGGCCAGGACGCTCTTGGCCAAAGCATTCGGCTCGATGGCATCTCCTACCAGATCATCGGCGTGCTTAAGCACCTACTGGAGAACGGCGACGAGGATATGAATGCGAAGGTTTACGTACCGTTCAGCGCCATGAAAGACCTGAAAAACACGTACTATCTCAACTCCATCGCCATGGAATACGAGGGCGATCACGAGAAAGTCGTTAACGCGGTTCGCAAGTCCATGGCATTTCACCATAGCTTTGACCCTAAGGACAAACGCGCCGTATTCGTGTTCGATGTCTTTGCGGACTTGATGGATCTGAGGGTGATTACGACGGGCATCAAAATACTTCTGGGCTTTATTGGGTTGCTCACTCTGGGAATCGGCGGCGTCGGGCTGATGAATATCATGCTGGTCTCGGTCACCCAGCGCACTCGCGAGATTGGCGTGGAGAAGGCTTTGGGGGCGCGCCGCTGGCATATTCTCTTCCAGTTCCTGGCGGAGGCGCTAGTGATTACCTTCCTGGGAGGCGTGGCCGGAGTTGCCCTGGCTTACCTGGTGTCCTGGTCGGTTGGGTCGCTCACCCTGTGGAGTGCGTTCATCGAGAATGCCAGTGAAGGTGACATTCACCTGACGATTAACTTAGGAACACTGATCGTTTCGACCGGTATCCTCAGCGTGGTCGGCATTGTCAGTGGGATGCTGCCAGCCATCAAGGCAGCGCGACTGGACCCGATCGAAGCATTGCGCTACGAATAGCCCACTGATTACGAATAGCTCGCCTACGCAGGAAGAGGGCGACGGCAGCCGATTGCTTTACAATCCTTTGGTGGCCGGCTCTCCCGATTCTCGTCTTGAGCGCGTTCTCGCCCAACTTCGTCTCTATGAGCACCCTTTACTTGATTTCGGAGCTCGGGAAAACGGCGAGGGCGTCGAAGTCATAATCCAATTCAAGAATTCGCCGGTTCCTGTGCATACCTACTACTTTGCTCTCCATCCTCGCGACCTCGATCATCCCCAATTCGAGTGGACGTTCCAGCGTCAGCTTTATGATTGCTTGCACGACTATCTGGTCGAAATGTTCATCCGAACACCGCAAGACCTGGCCGATCGCCGCCAAAAAGGCTTGTGACCCTGCGCGAAAAAATCGAACAGGAAATCCGCACGCGAGGGCCTATACCCTTCTCGCGCTACATGGAAATGTGTCTATACGATTCGGAATTGGGATATTACTCTCGCACCGCCGAGCAGTTCGGCAAGGCCGGAGATTTTTATACCTCAAGCGACGTACATGCGGTCTTCGGGCGCCTTCTAGCCCGTCAATTCGAGGAGATGTGGCGAGTCCTCGGATCACCTGAAAGGTTAGTGCTCTTGGAACTGGGGCCAGGACGCGGACTGTTCGCGCAGGACGTGCTCGACTGGTCCGAGAAGAAGTTTCCTGAGTTCTTCCGCGCGCTTCACTACGCACTTGCGGAAAGCTCGCCCGCGTTACGCCAACGTATTCAGAAGAAGCTCACTAGGCACTTTGAGACGGGACGGGCGTCGCTCCGCCCGCCGGATGTGATAAGAATCGGCGAGATCGAATCTCTTTCCGGCCCCGTCATTGTCTTCGCCAATGAATTCTTCGACGCATTACCAGTGGAAGTCGTCAGCCCAGAAGGA
Source organism: Acidobacteriota bacterium (assembly GCA_003225075.1). Lineage (GTDB taxonomy): Bacteria > Acidobacteriota > Terriglobia > Terriglobales > Acidobacteriaceae > Gp1-AA124. The sequence goes on from QIAP01000053.1 coordinate 36,256, forward strand.
GAGCTCCGAATCGATGCGCATAACGGGCGTTTCATGGAAACCTGGGCTCCTACATCGGTGGAGGAACTGGAATTCCTCGACCGCTACAGCATTCATCCAGAAGATATGGAGCGAATAGAAGTGCCGCTATTGGCACAGCAGTATATGGCGCGCGTCGCCAGGTCGTTTGAGCGCGGATTCGTCCTCGCAATTGATTATGGCTACACCCGTGAGGAGCAATTAGCGGGACGCCATCGCGGCACTGTCGCTGCTTTCCGTCAACACTCGATGAGTGCCGATCCATACCAGGCTCCCGGCGAGCAAGACATCACCGCGCATGTAAATTTCACCGCACTGGCCGCAGCGACCGAGCAGGGCGGCATGCAAGCACACAAGCTGCTTACCCAGTCGCAGTTCTTAATGGGGATTGGCCAGGCAACCGAATTTGCTGATGCCTTTGAAGAATGCCGGCTGCCTCAGGAACGGGCAAAAGTCGCCCTACAACTCAAACATCTGATCACCCCGGCAGGAATGGGCGAGAGCTTCCATGGGCTGCTTGCCAGCAAGAAGGTGGATGCGCAGAAAGTAACGGAACTATCCGGAATGGCTTTCGCCAAATCCTAAGGACGCCTACCAGCGGCCTCAGTATCTATCCCGAACTGGTCTTCTCCCGCTCGAAGGGCTTCTGCAGATATTTACGAGCTTCATCCAGCGCGCCCTGTGTGTTGTCGTTGGTCTGGATGGCCTGCCGATATTCATTGGTTGCGCGTTCGCGTTGGCCTGTGATGTCGAATATCTTACCTAGCTGGATGTGGCTCCATACTTCCGTCCAGCGAGGCTCGCCGTCACCGTTAAGCGATTCGCGATATGCATTCGCTGCGGCCTGATAGTTGTGTTGCAGGAAAAATACTTCTGCAATCCGGTAGTGGGCCAGAGAACTGTTCTTATTAACTTCGAGTGCCTTGTTGAATTCCGATAGGGCGCCAGCCAAATCACCCTGCTGTATTAGCCCTTGTCCACGCATGATCGAAGCACGCAGCTTTACGTCGGTAGAGTTCTTGAGCACGCGATCGTCTGGATCCACTACGATGCGCCGTGGTCGGCCAAACGTTTCCACCGTGAAGGGCGAGTCCGTACCCACAACTTCCACTCGCTTATCCTCCGTCTTTCCGTCTGTATCAATCTTCAATTCGACCGGCATACGAAACAGATCGAGATCCTGGGAGATTTGACCTACGACTCGGAATCCCTTGTTGTTACCCATTCGGTATACGGTGTACTTGGTTTTAAACTCGGGAGCCCCCGTCGAGTCCAACCATTGGGAGAAGAACCAGGTAAGCTTGTCCCCATAATTCTTCTCCGCGATACCACGGAAGTTATCCATGGTGGCAGGTTTCCCCGCGTATTGACCGGCGAACGCGCGCATTGTTTGATCGTACTTTTGATCGCCCAGCACCCAACGCAGCATGTGCAGGATCATTGCCCCTTTATCGGTAACCAGCGACTGGAACTCAGGAGAAAAGACATCCAGCTTGCCAATGCTTGATAGCGGCACGGTGTCGTAGGCAAGGGCGCCTACAGACATGTCTTTAACAACTTCTTCCAGACCCGCAACTCCGGCAGCGCTCTCCACATACCGAGCCTCGGAATAACGGGCAAAGCCGTCATCTAACCACCAGTCATCGCGAGAGCCAGGACTCACCGAAGCGCCCCACCACTGGTGTGCAATGGTATTGGCGAGCAGACGGTAATTAGTTTTCTGCGTGATCGCGCGGCTCGCAATGGCTGCGATTTCCGGGGCCCATGCGGCCGGGACTGTATCGTCCGGCAGTTCTACCACTTTCAATGTGGTGGATGGCGCGGAACCATACAGAGTCACGAAATAAGTGAACTCTTTGATCGCCGTGGAGGTGTATTCAGCCCCCAGCGCTTGATGCGTGGGCTTGAAGAAGACGTGAAGATCCAACCCGGCCTCATCGCTCTTGAACTCCTGAAACGTGCCCGCCATGATGGTGCCGGGAAAGCTTGGTTTATCCCACGTGAAGGTATAAGTTTTGCCCGAGAGCGGGGCAGCGGTGGATTTTCTCGCTGGCGGCGTCCCGACGGTCTGCCGTCCGCTCCCAATCACGATCATATGTGCCGGTACTGTTATAGAAATCGTTGAGGTGAATCGGTTAATACCATAACCATTCACTGGAAACCAGCGTCCCCCATAGAGCAGATAACTGGTATCTTCCCCGACGTTCGCCAGCTTGAGCCCTTGCACCAGGCTCTCATCTCCCTCCAGCACCCCCTCGTAATCGAATGTCAGCGTAGTGGTGGAGTCCTTGGTCAAGCCAGCGGCAAGAGGAACGCGCACTGTCGAATCCTGCGTCACACGCTCAGGCGAGAGCGGCTTGTTATTGGCGTCGAGCACTTTGGTGACGCGAAGCGCGTTATTCAATTCAAAAGTCGCGACGTTCAGATCCTCCAGCGCGGTAAACTTTACTTTGGCCCGGGCGATCAGCTTGTGGGCGTGCGGATTGAGATCGGCCTCAATCTGGTAATCATCCACGCGCAGGCGCATCTTTTCCGCTGCCCAGCCGGGCAGCGAGAAGGCACACAACACCAGAAGGACGAAATACAGTTTCAGGGGCCGAGGGGCGCGCCCAAGTTCAAGCAACATGAAGAAAAATCTCCTGGAAAAGTAGCCTAATCAGTATGATGAAGATTGTTACGCAAAAGATGCTGTTGACACAAGGTTTACAGGCATTTTTCACATCCGAGGTCACTAGATTCGCGCCAGCCTCCCGCCTAACAGCCCCAAAATGGCCTCAGCAGCACGATCCGCGGGGTGCGGGGCATTAGCCCCGTCAGTCGCCCGGAGACTGGCTTTGACCCGCGCAAGTCCCTCAAGCATCTGTTTGCGGGACGGGCCATCCGGAATGATCTGCTTTAGTCGCGCAACCACATTCTTCGCAGTAAACCGATGCTGCACCAGTTCCGGGACAATTTCTTCGCCGGCGATCAGATTAACCATCGCAAAATAAGGAACCTTCACCCGTGGCATACCTAACATATAGGTCAGTGGCGAAACACGGTACACCATGACGAACGGAGTAGACATCACGGCAGCCTCCACCGTCGCCGTGCCGCTCGCAATAATGCCGGCTCGAGAATGGGACAGAGCTGGCAGAGCTTCGGTGACAAGCGTGATTGCGTTCTTGCCGATCTGGGCTTGCAGAAATCCCCGGTCCAGCATAGGCGCCACGGGAAGCAAGAATTCGAATTCGCGGCCAAGCTTCCTGGCAGCTTCTAACATAGCAGGCAGATTCATGCGGACTTCTTTTACGCGACTGCCCGGCATGAGCGTGATCCAGTGTTTTTCCGGGTCGAGCTTGTGCTGCGCTGCGAAATCACGCCGCGCGATGGGAGGATGGGGAACGTCGGCAAGCGGATGCCCAACAAACGTCGCATCTACTCCACGATCGCGATAGAACTTCTCTTCAAAGGGAAAAATGACCAGCGCCTTGGTAACGTATTTCCGCAGCAGCTTCACTCGCCCTTGCCGCCACGCCCAGAACTGCGGACAAACGTAATAGACGACGGGAATGCCGCGTTTATGCATCTGGCGCGCCACACGCCAGTTAAAAGCGGGGGAGTCGATCACTATCGCGAGATCGGGTTGACGGCGATCTGCTTCGGCGATCAAGCGATCAAATAATCCATAAATCTCGCGAAGATGGCTGACAATCTCAGTGATGCCGACCACGGCCAGGGCCTTGGCGTCCACCACGGTGTCACATCCCGCAGCACGCATGCGTTCGCCGCCAACGCCAAAGAATTCAAATGCCGGCTCGCGCCGCCGTAAAGCTTCGATGAGCTGCGCCCCATACATTTCTCCCGAGGCCTCGCCGGCCGAGATAAGAATTCTCACGTGCACATTGTAAAGCGGACAACAGGGGCGCCGCCTTCACGGCGATCGTTCAGCCAGGGATTGTTTCAGTTTTAGGTGCTAATCGTCGGCGCTGGTAGTAAGCTCCGGACCTGCAATAGCAGGCACCGTAATTTCCTGATCCTTATACTGCAATTGGTACAGCTTCCAGTAAATGCCGCGATTGGCCAAGAGTTGTTGGTGGGTTCCCATCTCGCGCAGTTGTCCCTTGTGCATGACGATGATCTTGTCCGCGCGCTGGATGGTCGAAAGGCGGTGCGCGATGATCAGCGAGGTGCGGCCTTCAACCATACGTCCGAGCGCGTCGCGCACGCGAAACTCAGTTTCGGTGTCCACGCTGGATGTGGCCTCGTCGAGAACCAGAATTTTAGGTTCGTGCGCCAAGGCTCGCGCAAAGGAGATAAGCTGCTTTTGCCCGGTGGATAATGTGCTGCCGCGCTCCTGAACTTCTTCGTTGAAACTGCCGGGAAGGGTTCGCACAAAGTCGGCGAGGTTTACTTCTTCGGCGGCGCGCTCTACGTCTTTGTCCTTGATCCACTCTGTGCCCAGGCGGATGTTGCCGCCGATTGTTCCAGTGAACAGAAACGGATCTTGCAATACGACACCGAAACGGCCGCGGAGTTCAATTAGATCCATATCCTTGATATCAACGCCGTCGATTCTGATCGCACCCTTCTGTACGTCATAGAAACGCAGGAGCAGCGAGATCATCGTTGTCTTGCCGGCACCGGTGTGGCCAACGATGGCTACAGTTTCACCAGGCGCGATCGCGAAACTCACATCGCGCAGAACCCAGTCTGGCTCCCCGGCATTTGTGGCGTGAGAGCCATCGCCCGCGGAAGCTGAAGCTGCTTGGGTGTCTCCTGTCTCGGCCGGAATACTGCGATACGCGAACCACACATGATCAAACTCGATGCGTCCCGGGCCTTCAGCTTTCTGCGTGAGGGCCGGAGAAGTGATTTCGACCGGCGTGTCCAGCAGTTTAAAAATGCGCTCACTCGCGGCCATCGCCGATTGAAGGATGTTGTACTTCTCGCTCAAGTCCTGGATGGGGCGGAAAAAACGCTGCGCATACTGCATGAAGGCAACCAGTACTCCCAATGTTGCCGTGCCTCGGATGACATCGTTCCCGCCAAACCAAATGATGGATGCGACTGCGATGGACGACAGGATTTCAACGACGGGGTAATAAAGAGCGTAAGCGAGGATGGCGTCTTTGAACGCCTCCATATGCATTGCATTGGTGGCAGAAAACTGTTTGAATGCGCGGCGTTCGCGATTGAACAGTTGCAACACCACCATGCCAGAGACGTGCTCTTGCAGAAAGGAGTTGATGCGGGCAATCGCTACTCGGATGCGACGATAAGAGTCGCGCACTTTGGCGCGAAAGATCATGGTGGCCCAAAAAATCAGGGGCAGCACGGAGAAAGCGATGAGCGCCAGCTTCCAGTTCATGCGCAACATGATGGTCAGGATACCGGCCAGCACAAACACGTCTTCAAAAATCGACACCACCCCGGCAGTGAACATTTCGTTCAGTGCGTCCACGTCGCTGGTGACGCGCGTGACCAGTCGTCCCACAGGATTCTTGTCGTAAAAGCCAATGTGCATCTGCTGGAGGTGACGGAAAATCTGGCTGCGCAGATCGAACATTACTTTCTGTCCGGTCCACTGCATGAAATAGGTCTGCAAGAATTCGAAGCCGAAACCAAACACCAGCAGGCCGACGTAGATCGCCGCAATCTGCGCGATCCCAATCAGCGGAGTGCTGCTGAGCCACCGGTCAAGTGGAGAGTGCGTACCGGCCGCGTGCGCGAGGTACTTGTCGATCGCGATCTTTGTGAGAAAGGGCCCCAGAACGTCGGCCCCCGCCTTCATGACGATGGCCGCAAGCGCCATCGCCACCTGCCACTTGTAGGGACGCAGGTATTTGAGCAGCCGCTTCATCAGCCGGCTGTCATATGCTTTGCCTAATACTTCTTCCTCGTGGCTCGCCATCTGTCAATTAAAGACTACCCCAAATAGATGGAAAATGAGGAGGGAAGGATGGAAAAGCTTAGGGCGATGATCCGCTGGGTTCGCAGTCGCTCGGGACAGCCGCTTGAAGTGGCGAAATCTTGCTTTCCTGAATGTTGCTGGTAAGCCATTTGTTCAGCGGCTTGAGCAGGTTGGCCCCGTTGTCGGCCCGTTTGAGCGTTCCAATGCTGCCGAGACGCGGAACATTGAGATACTCCCAAATGTTCACCTTCTGGATATGCCCGGCCCGCGGAATGGTCAAGGATGTAACTTGTGCTCCGTCAACAGGTATGCGCGCGGGAGGTTCTTCGTAAGGTTTGTTGCGCAGCGTTGGCGTATCCAGAATTTCTCTCAGTAGCTGCAGTTGGGTGTCACTGATGGAATCTTCGAAAATCTGTATTTTCACATCTCTGCTTCCGAATCGCTGCCTTTTCCTCTCCAGATGGTAGCGTCCGGCGCTATACACGATCATACAGGTCCTTTCAATTTGCTGATTGCCGAGGCGGTTTATAACGGCGCGGAGGGCGTAAGAGATTAAAACTGGCTGCTTGGTCGCCGTTGCTTCGGTTTCAGTTGAGGTAGAAGTAACCGAGGCCGACCGATTGCGTGTCTTCAACTCGATTTTTCCCGGTGGCAGGCAGTTATTTCTGGCACCCTCCTCCGTGAGGCGCACGTGCTTTTGCTTTTCCATTTCCTCGAGCCATTTGACGAGGGGAACCAGTGATTGCTGAAAGGGCTTTCTGCTTTCGGAGTCAGGTAACGTAAGATTTTGCCAGTAACCGGGCCGTAACACGCTGAGCAGTAGTTTGTCGTTGTCAACGGTGATCATCGGCATAACGATTTTTTCTTGGGTGAGCTGAAAAAGCTCATCTGCACCCAGTAACCGCTCGAGTTTCTGCAGATCGGCGAGCGCAAGCACTCCTTCGAAAATGTCAGCTTTCTCACCAGCCAATCTTTCCACGTGGTATTGGCCGTCTCCGCGGACCAATGCGCAAACGTCCGTATCACGCAGGTGACGTTCCATGCGAAACAGATACGCAGGGGCATTCACATCAGTAGCGGTATCAATTTGAGCGTATAGCGGAGGGATAGCTCTGCCGCTCGCTAAGTAAAAGAGACAAAGAGACAAGATAAGATACTGCACGGCGTCCGGCATTCTAAACGGGGGCGGCAGCAAAAGCTAGTCAGGCAATCTTCCTCAACACCAGCGCAGAATTCTTCGACCCGAATCCCACGCAATTGCAGATCGCGTGCTCTATGCGTGCGGTTCGGCCCGGTTCGGGAACGTAGTCAAGGTCGCATTCCGGGTCGGGTACTTCGAGGTTAATCGTTGGAGGAATTCTGCCATGCTCCATGGCAACCAGTGTGGCCGCGATGCCAGCGGCGCCGCAAGCGCCTTGGGCATGTCCAATTTGCGACTTCAACCCGGACATTGGGATGCTGCGCGCCCGTTCGCCCAACGCCAACTTTAAAGCACGGGTCTCCACCCGATCGTTGAGTTCAGTTGAGGTGCCGTGCAGGTTGACATACTGTATGTCTTCGGGCGTTAGCCCGGCCTCCTGCAAAGCCAGAGTGATGGCGCGGGCGGGTTCCTCCGCAGATTCGCTCAACCGCACGCGATGAAAGGCTTCACAGGTGCAGCCATATCCAGCGATCTCCCCGTAAATGCGCGCGCCACGGGCAACGGCATGCTCATATTCTTCAACCACAAACATCCATGAGCCTTCAGCCAGGACAAAGCCGTCGCGGTCCGCCGAGAAGGGGCGCGAAGCGCGCTCCGGGGCGTCATTCCAGGAAGTAGTTAACGCCCGGAGCAGCGAATATCCCTTGATGATTCCGGGAGTAATCGCCGAATCGACACCTCCCACGAGAAACATCGGCAACATCTCTGCCTGGATGTGCTGCAACGCGTAGCCGATCGCGTCAGTCGAGGACGTGCAACTGGTAGTGACAACATGGCTATACCCGCGGAATCCGAAGCGCATCGAAACTTCGCTTGAAATCGTTCCCATAGTGCCGCTCGGAATGCAGAACAAGCTCACCTGCTTCACGTGTCCCGAGTGCCAGAGCCGGTATTGCTCTTCAGAAAACTCCTGGGCGCCGCCGCCCGAGCCCAGAATTACACCGATCTGGCGCTGCTCCTCCAACGACATTGCTGCTGGGTCGAGGCCGGCATCATTCAAAGCCTCGGTCGACGCGGCAATCGCCAGCGGCACAACGCGCGACACGTGCTTACGCTCGCGCGGGTCGACCCACCCAGACTCATCGAATTCAGGGATCTCTCCCGCGATGTGTACAGGCAGATCGGTTGGATCGAAGCGCGAAATTCGTTTGACGCCCGATTTGCCAACAAGCAGAGAGCGGCAAAAGGCCTCTTTACCAATGCCGTTAGGACTGACTACGCCCAAACCGGTGATGACGACGCGTGGAATCATAGATTGTTTGCAGTGCTATGAACTAGTTGAGATGCCTGCGGCCGCGTCGTAGTTCCGGCAAAAGTGGGATAATTGTCACCAATGGCCTTGGGTGTCTACCTTTCGGTGCCGTTTTGCCGCACTAAATGCAGCTACTGCAACTTTGCGTCGGACGTGTTTTCTCGGGCAACGTTCGCGGGTTACATCGACCGAATTTGCTCTGACATCGAACGCGCTCCTGTTGTGGCCGAACAGATGGGCGGTCAATATGAAAGTTCCGTAGACACTGTTTATCTGGGCGGTGGCACCCCCACTTTACTAGATTCTGCTCAACTGGAGAGATTGTTTGTCACAATTCGGCAAAATTTTTGTCTCCAGCCCGAGACAGAAATTACCGTCGAATGCGCTCCTGGCACCCTGACAGCCCCGGTTCTGGAAGTTCTCCGGCGCTGTGGCGTCAATCGCGTAAGCCTGGGGGTGCAGTCATTTGTCGATGCCGAAGCCGCCGTCGTCGGGCGTTTACATAAGCGCGCAACTGTGTTCGACGACCTCGAAAATCTGCGCTCCGCCGGAATTACCAATATCAACATCGATCTCATTGCTGGCTTGCCATATCAGACGACCGAGTGTTGGGAACGGTCCCTTTCCGATGCCATCGCCAGTGCCGCGCCGCACATCAGCGTCTACATGCTCGAAGCCGATGAAGATTCCCGGCTCGGCCGCGAGTTAATTGCGGGTGGCACAAAATATCATGCCCACTTTGTACCAGACGATGACTTAACCGCTGATTTCTATCTTGCAGGCTGCGAGCGCTTAAACGCGGTTGGCATATCCCATTATGAAATATCAAATTTCGCCCGCCACGGTTTTGAATCGCGCCATAACCTCAAGTACTGGACGCGCCAGCCTTATCTCGGCTTCGGCGTGGATGCCCATTCCATGCTCAAAGTAGATCGAGCTGGGAAGAACTTTAGTGAGGACAAGCGGACCGAAACGGATGAGACTGTTAGCCCCTGGCGCGGGTTCGAGGCGGTGCGCTTCGCTATGCCGGACTCTCTGGAAGGCTACATCGCTGTTAGGCCGCCGAAGCGAACTCCGCTATCGCGGCAAGCGGCGATTGAGGAAATCTTCTTTCTCGGGCTGCGTTTGATACGGGGAGTAGATCTCAGACAGGCAGCAACGCAATTCGGAGTTGATTCAATAAATGAGTTTGCGGCCACGATCTCGGAACTCAAAGAGAATGGGTTACTCGAAAGCGACGGCAGCGTTATCCGCCTGACCACGCGTGGCAGACTCCTCTCGAACGAAGTCTTCGAGAAATTCATCACCATCGCTGAAAGTGTCGGATGATGATTGAAGAAGATGATTCGGCACTTGACGTCTGTCAAGCGTAGTCTTTCCACGATTGAAGCAATCAGCGCGAAACCATCAGAGCCAGCCTCACTCCTGCTCGCACTGATTTCTCCGCGGGCTCCATGTTTGTTCGACGAATTTCAGCGCGGTTGGTTTAGGCTGGTTTTCGCATGCTGGCGAAATGTTGTGGTTTCAAGACCGAGAAATGCCGGCTGGTCGCTTACGATGACGCCTGATGTGTACCCGTACCGTTCCCCACCGCCGGGGCCGGAAGAGTTTTCCTTATAAGACCGAAGACCGCGTACAGGATGAGAAGCGCGACTACCATCCGAATGACGATTACACTTTTGTTCCCTTGCATATTCTTCACCCTAGGTACACCGCCGGAAGCGGCTTTCCACACTCCAGGCAAAATTCTTTCGAGCGTGACGTGATCAACCCACAAGACGGGCACATCCTTTGGGATCCAAAACCCGCGATCTGTGGTTTCAGCCTTATAAAGCGCATCGATGCCTTGAAGTTCCTGAATGAACGAGCGACAAACGTCGGTAGTGTACGGAAACGAGGACCGAACGGACGGAAAACTGGTTCCATTGATGCACCCTCATTTCTATCGGTTGCGCAGAGGACCGTCGCAGAAGGTCTGAAGGTCTAAACAGCGACAGAGTAATGCGTAAGGGACTTCTTAAGTCTAAGCTCCTGCGGTACAAAAGCAATGAAATTCGCATGAATGGTTATCATGAATCTGCGCATTGGCTTGTTCTGAGGTTCCCCCGGGTGCGAAATGAGCGGTCCTCGGGATGGTCAGAGAACAGATCACGGGGCGTATACTGTGATATGGACAATACGATTGAAGATCAGCTAAGGAATTGGAGATCAGAGATAGCTGCGATCTCGAAACTCAATGGCCACTTTGGGTATCGCCGTAGAGGGCGCACAGTTATCCAGCAAGCCGAATTTGAAGGCAGACGCAACAGACTGGAAGAAATCGTACAGCAACTCGCTGTTCTGGCTAGTCATAAATCACCAGTTAACCCGATAATTCCCAGGGGAAGATTGATTGTTAGCTCTAGCACTCAGAAATAGTTCTCTCCGTAATCTTTGTGCTCGCCAGCACACTCAAGACCAGCGAGTTTTTTAACTCCGGTTAACGCTCAATGGGCCTCGGGAACGCTCAAACCGCTATCGCGGGGTAAGTCTTTACTCGCGGGTGATAACGGCCACAATCAGGTCACCGCCCGCGCACCGTGATCTGGTGTTGCTCCCTGCGTAGACAAAATGGGAGGCGGCCGTTGTCGCCTCCCATTTCTCTTGCTGACCATTCGCAATGAACAGCTAACTACTGGTTTTACGCGGCCTTGCTGGGGGCCTTTGCTTCGAGAACGTTCTCGCCGCCGACGTTGACTTTAATCTGCTTAGGCTTGGCTTCGCTCTTCTTGGCCAACTTGATCTTTAGTACGCCGTTATCGTAGTTGGCGCCTACTTGTCCGGTATCCACGGAGTTCGGCAGCGTGAACGAGCGGGTGAAACTTCCATACTGCCGCTCGACGCGACGGAAGTTCTCTTCTTTTTCTTCCTTCTCTAACTTGCGCTCGCCGTGAACGATGAGCGTGTTGTTTTCGATGCGGACATCAATATCCTTTTCGTCGATGCCCGGGACTTCAATTTTCAAAGTGATGTTGTGCTCATCTTCGTAGATGTCCACCGGCGGTGCGAAGCTGGTGGTTGTCAACGCCTCTTCCGGCCCTTCGGGACTATACGACTCACGGAACAGACGGTTCATGCGGTTCATGCGGTCTTGTAGGGTGGAAAACTCACGGACGGGGTCCCAACGAGTCAATACTGTCATAACACAGTTCTCCTTCAGAGTGGGGAAATCTAAGAGGAAAGACTTCAGATGGGCTGACTTAGTTCAGGAGACCTGAAAGAGTGAGAAGGTGTGTGCTCGCTCATCTACCACCCTAGTCTTAGGTGTTGGGATTGTCAAACAACGATGTAGTGGTGCCCGTTTGACTTCCCACTTTTCGCGCGCCCAGGCGCGTGGGCGTAGCATTGCTCACGCGATCTGTTTGGGGGGCACAGGGCCCGCCTTAAAGAAACTCCCATCGAAGTACCTTCCTTAAAATCCTCCGAAAATGACGACTGCGGAGCGTCGCATCTACTTCGCAAACGCAAGCCGAAATCCGAGGCCGGCAGGAACTCAAACTGCAGCGCTGTTTGACAATCACAGCTATGAGACTAGACTAGAGGATGAGCGATTAGACCCTGTCGCTCTTTCAGATTCCCTGAGCTAAGTCAGCCTCTCTGAAGTTTTCTCATCTTAGATCATCCGATGAATCGCAGTGCGGCAGTCGTGTTCGTGTTGGCGAGTGCGCTCCAAACCTGAGAGCCCAACACCATGTCGGCATTTCGCGTCGGTCGGAACCTTAAGGAGGTTTCTTTCCATGAAGACTCTTTTATTGGCTACGCTCGCTACGTGCCTTGGGCTAAGTGTTTTTGCAGTCGCGCAGAACAGTCCTAGTCAGGCGCCCCAGAAGGATCAGGCCAGTGCAACATCCCAACTGACAACCATCAGTGGCACAATTAAGGGCGAAGGCGACAAACTGACGTTCGTGAGCGACACTGACCAAAAAGCGTGGACGGTAGATAATCCCGAGACACTGAAGGGCCACGAAGGGCACCACGTGCAAGTTAAGGCCCAGGTAAACGCTGAAAAGGCATCGATTCACGTCGCAGAAGTCAAGATGCTCACCCCAAGTGACAGCTATAAGAATGACGTGAAGTAAGCGAAGTAAGCGAAGAGATCCCGCACGCTCGGAGCGTGTCCGCCCACGTGGCTTGCCATCGACTCATCATCGCTGGCCATGTGGGTTTTCTGCTGTCCTCTTTCGGATAAACGTTGGCTGCGCTAGGGCGAGTGCTATTATTCCCGCCAGATAAGGAGCGCCTGCTTCCCAAACCGCTTCAGCTAGAATCACTGACGTGAGACCGCACGTCGGAGAAAGGTATTGGTCGAATCGTGATCACCATAGTCTCGGGACTCCCCCGCTCGGGGACATCCCTGATGATGCAGATGCTGGGTGCAGGCGGCATGATCGTCCTCACCGACTTCGAACGCCAGCCGGACGCCGACAACCCACGGGGCTACTCTGAGTGGGAACCCGCCAAGCTTCTTCCCAAGCAGCCCGATCGCATCGACGAAGCTGAAGGCAAGGTCGTGAAGGTTATTTCCCAACTTCTCTTGTCGGTCCCTGAAGGGCGCAACTATAAGGTCATTTTCATGGAGCGGCCTCTTCCGGAAGTACTCGCCTCGCAGGGTGAGATGCTCAGACGCCGCGGCAAATCTGATTCTTTGAGCCATGATTTGATGTCCGCGGCATTCACGAAACACTTAAGAGAAGTCAATGCGTGGCTCAAGCGGAGGACGGAGATCTCCCTTTGCCGTGTGCAATACAAACAGTTGCTTCACGATCCTGCCGGCAGTGTAGAAACGATCAGGAACTTCTTGGCACTTGAGTTGGAGGTGGAAGCCATGGTTCGAAAAGTGGATCTTTCGCTATACCGCAACCGAAGTTCCTAAATGTTCCAAGCGGCCCTGCTCTGGACATTTGGCATTCGAATAATGTCTGGTAAGGTCAAGCCGAGTCGCTAACCTGACGGGAACATAGAAACGCGGAATTTAATTCAAGATCTTTTTCGGACGTGCTGGCAGGTGCCTTGTCCTACTATTTTTCCGCAGGAGAGTTGTATTTTCAGCTGGCTTGCCGCAGCGGGCTGGATGGGTGACTTTCGGTTGTGATGCTTGGGCGAGCAGATACGTGGCTCACGAGCTTTAATCCGGTATAGAGTTTCGGCATCGACGGATTTGCCCAAGGCGCCGCCCGCTCTTCCACCAGAGCAAAGCGCCGGCAGAAAGTCGGTATCACGTTCTTGCGTCTGTCGGCGAAGTCCTTCTTTGCATTCTCTCTGGTAAGCAATCTCAAGCCGGCATCGAGGATTGGCGAATCATGGGGCGTCACGACGAGAAAAACGCCTTGGTCGTTGAGCACCCGCTCGATTTCGTCGCAGGCGGTTTCCAGGTCGTCTACGAATTCAAAAACGCTTACTCCAACAATGCAGTCGAAATAGCGATCGGGAAATGGAAGGGAGGTAACCGGAGCGCTATAGAGCTTGGCGTCAGTATTAGCCCTTGCCAGCCTCTCGGACACCGCGTCGGCATGGCAATGAACATCGACTCCATAAAGTTCTCTGGCATGCAGCGCGAGCTCGGGCATTAAAACACCGCTGCCGTAGCCTATTTCGAGCAGCCGCTCAAACTTCCCACCGTTAAGCATGTTGCGAATCAGGCGAAAGCGGGCACGCGAAACTAGCCCCAGGAAGGGACGGAAATTCCAGTCAGCATGGTCGACCGGCCCAGTTTTTACCAAGAGTTCTTGCGGAAGCAGTCTCATAGGAAGGGCGCGACTAGCTGCTTCTAAGAGAGTAGCGCACTTCCGACGGTTGTCCAACTCTTATGATTTTATTTGACAGACATTTGGCCAGATCACTGTCCGGAGGCATTACTTGGCGAAGTCGGGAGCCACTCGATTCAGGTTCTGGCAGGACACATGTTTTGCATGCCGTTCCATCGGTACGATCTCAAAACGTTCGCGGAAAAGGTCCAAGACTCGGCCTACAAAGGAGACCTTCGTCGGGCTCCGGAGTTGCATCGCTGGAAAGAAGCTTAATGCCGTCGTGTCATCACACCCGAGAAAATCAAGCGGGTGCAAAAGCAGAGACGGCTGGGTTCCAGTCCAGCGGCATACTTCGAGGGCCGTTCTGAAATAGGCGAGAGCAAGCGCCGAGGAGAAATCGGATAGAAAGAGCAAATAACTTACGTGAATCGGCAATTTGAGACCCGGCATAGTCGTAACTGGTATCTCTATCAATTCGCCCGCTTTAGACCGCCAGCAATACGCTTTCGTGGGCCGCAACCCATCAGAGAAAGACCCAAATAGATTCTTTCGTTCCTTCAAGTCATTCTCTGATAGACGGCTCTTCATGAAATAGTAGGCGCGTGCGATAGGGCCCAGGTAGGTTGGAAAGGTCGAGGCGTCATACAGATAACCGCGGTGGGTGAGCAATTCAATCAAATCGCTGGAAAGGCTGAACCCGGGGCCGCGAAACCCGATGGGCTTGCGGCCGGTGGCTTGTTCGATCGCCGTTTCCGCCTTCGTAATCTCAGTTAGTAGTTGCTCTTGGGAGTACAGATGTAGCCACGGCTCGTGATGAAACGAATGGTTCCCAATCTCATGTCCAGCCTCGGCGATAGAACGCAGAACGGCATGATTTCGCTCCTGATCGGCGTCGAGGCCCACAATAAAAAAAGTAATGGTCAAGCCCTTCTCTTTCAATAGCTGCAGGACACGAGGGACGACAATATCCAAATACGAAGGAAGCGATTCCCATCCCGCATCACCGTGCGTCTTCATGTAGGACCACTGATTGTCGAGGTCCAGGGAAAGGCTGGCCAGAGGCCTAGGCTCCTGCATGTTCAGTCCTTTCGGCGCCAGCCGGCATGGAGACCAGTTCCGGAATGGTGCGTTCGGCCAACTGAACAGTCTCATTCACATTCAACGTTCCATTGATGATATGCGCGGAGTTCACGATATGAACGCCGGGCACCGAGGTGGACATCGAGGGCAATTCGCGCGAGTAGTTCAAAGTTGGAATTGCGAACACGTAGCGGACCCGGCTGATCTGGAAACTCAAGAC
>QIAP01000214.1 GCA_003225075.1 Acidobacteriota bacterium
TTTGATCTGCGAAATGATCTTTTTCAGCATCTGGAAAGCCTTTCCTACTCGTATTACCAGCGTACGCGTACGGGCGATGTAATGGCGCGCGCCACTAATGATTTGAATGCCGTCCGCATGCTGTTGGGCCCGGCCATCATGTATTCGGCGAATACCCTGGTATTCACCGCGGGAGCGCTGTTTTTCATGCTTGCGATCAGCCCCAAGCTGACCCTCTACGCTTTCCTCCCCTTACCAGTCGTGAGTATCGTGGTGCAGTATTTCGGAAAGCAAATCCATGAGCGCTTCGAAAGAATTCAAGCCATGTTCTCCGACATATCCGCCCGGGTGCAGGAAAACTTTTCCGGAGCTCGCGTAATTCGCGCTTATGTGCAGGAGCAAGCAGAAATAAACGCTTTCGAAAGCGCCAACCGTGAATACATCGCGCGCAGTCTGAGACTGGTCCGTTTGATGGGAATGCTGTGGCCCACCTTGGAATTCCTGCTCGGCTTGGCCATCGTACTGGCCTTTTGGCTGGGGGCACGCGAGGTTTTGCTCGGGCGCATGACCCTGGGGGGCTACGTAGCTTTCCTTCAGTACCTGGCGCAGCTTACCTGGCCGGTGATTGCATTGGGGTGGGTCATCAATATCTTCCAGCGCGGCACCGCATCCATGGCACGCATCAACGAAATCCTAGTGGAGAGGCCCGACATTCACGATAGTGCGGAATTGCAGGCCGGCTCGGGCTCGGCTGAAATTCCGCTATCTCAGCCGATTCAAGGCACCGTCGAATTCCGCAATCTTAACTTCGATTACCACGGGACCCCCGTTCTGCACGACGTTAACCTGCGAATTCCCGCTGGCACCAGTCTGGCCGTGGTGGGGCCGACCGGCTCCGGAAAAACAACGCTGGTCAGCCTGATACCGCGCATCTATGACGCGGCTCCCGGAGCCGTATTGATTGACGGGCGAGCTATTCGCGAGTACTCACTGGAGCAGTTGCGCCGCAACGTGGGCTTTGTGCCGCAAGAAACTTTTCTATTCAGCGATACCGTGCGTGAGAACATCGCCTTCGGCCGAGACGACGCCAGCGATGAACAAGTTAGACAGGCCGCGGAGGCCGCCGACATCGCGGCAGACATCGAAAGTTTTCCCGAACAATACGAGACCGTGGTGGGCGAGCGCGGTATTACACTGTCGGGAGGCCAGAAGCAGCGCACCGCTATTGCGCGCGCCATCATACGCGACCCACGGATCCTCATTCTCGACGATGCCCTCTCCAGTGTGGACACACATACCGAGGATAAAATTCTCAACCATCTGCGCGACCTGATGCGGGGCCGCACCACCATTTTCATTTCCCACCGGGTATCTACTGTGCGCAATGCCGATCGCATCGCGGTACTGCGCAGCGGACGGATCGTTGAGATCGGAACGCACGATGAACTCATCGCGCTCGACGGCTACTATACCGATTTATACAATAAGCAATTACTGGAAGAAGAATTGGCCGAAGTCTGATCTGTCGGGATGCGCTCGCTGGCGGAAGAACTGGAGATCGGGCTTTGCGCCGTCGTCTCTGGGGCACTCTCTCCTGACAAATGAAACGAATCCCTACTCTCGAACTGCTCGATCGTGACGCGGGAACTCCCGCGGAAGTTGCCGCTTCCTTATCGGACCTTAGAAGCTTTAACCAATGGTTCGGGGGCATCGACACAACCCAGCGGATGATTGAGCAGGTGGCGCGTGCGACAGACCGGTCCTCTTTCACCCTTCTGGATGTGGCGTCCGGCTCTGGCTATGTTCCGCAGACCGTCCGTGATCGCTTGCGTGGGCGTGGCGTTCGCTTGGAAATCGCACTGCTCGACCGCGCGCCTTCGCATCTGCGCGACGGCGCACCTGCGGTGGTCGCTGATGCTGTCTCTATTCCCTTCCAGGATGCAAGCTTCGACTTAGTGAGTTGTAGCCTCTTCGCACACCACCTGGGACCCGACGAGCTGAAGCGCTTCGTGCGAGAAGCGCTGCGGGTGTGCCGGGTAGCGGTCCTGATCAACGATCTGATTCGAACTTCGCTCCATTTGGCACTTGTCTACGCGGGTCGCCCGCTGTATAGAAGCCGCCTTACCCGCCACGATGCGCCTGCATCGGTACGCCAGGCGTACACTCGAAAAGAGATGCGGGAGATGCTACTCCAGGCAGGAACAGCACGTGTCGAGGTTAATCGCCACTACCTGTATCGCATGGGCGCGATTGCCTGGAAATACTAACAAGGAATACGCCTTAAGGCTCATGTACGACCTCATCGTCATCGGTGGCGGACCAGCCGGTTCATCAGCGGCCATCACGGCGGCGCAGGCCGGTGTGAAAGTGTTGCTCCTGGAGCGGGGACGCTATCCCCGCCACAAAGTTTGTGGCGAGTTCGTTTCAGCCGAGTCGCTAGGATTGTTGTCCGAATTGCTGGGCAACCGCGGCAAAGCATCGCTGACAGATGCAGTGCCGATTTCGCATGCCCGTGTTTTCCTGGACGATCGTACGCTTGAGAGCCCCATAAACCCACCCGCAGGCAGTATCGCCCGCTATGACCTTGATGCAGCTCTTTGGCGGGCCGCAATAGAAAACGGCGTGGAAGGCCATCTGCAAACCAGCGCCCAGAAGATCAACGGAATCGGACCGTTCTCAGTCTCCACTGCTAACGGTGCGTTCGAATCGCTGGCGGTTATCAATGCCGCAGGCCGTTGGTCGAACCTTACGGCACCCGCTAAGGAAAATGGGGCTATTCGGGAGAAGTGGGTGGGATTAAAAGGCCACTTTTCAGAGACCGCCGCGGCACAATCAGTTGATCTCTATTTTTTCCCAGGAGGGTACTGCGGTGTGCAGCCGGTAAATCTGCTGGGTCCGGAGAACGAGGAATCCCAGGGTGGACGAATTAATCTTTGCGCCATGGTCCGCGCCGACACCGCTAGCACCCTTCTGGACGTGTTCTGGCTGCATCCGCAACTTCGCGAGCGCAGCCGGGATTGGCAGCCGCTATCTGACCCGGTAACCACTGCACCGCTCTTTTTCCGTCCACCGCGGCCTGCTGAACAAAATGTGCTGATGGTTGGAGATTCAGCCGGCTTCGTTGATCCCTTTGTCGGTGATGGCATTTCACTCGCGCTGCGCAGCGGAGCCCTGGCAGCCAAGTCGCTGGCGCCCTGTTTCAGTGAAAAAATCTCAGTCGCCAGGGCGGCCGACGTATATCGGAAATCCTACGAACAAACCCTTCTGCCGGTATTCCGTGCGTCGTCTACTATTCGCAAGTTATTGGCGCTGCCCCGTTTTCTGCGTGGGCCACTGATATCCCTGCTCCAGAGCAGTCCGCGATTCACAAGATATCTAGTCCAACGGACCCGTTAAGCAGGATTCGCCAGCTTTTGAATTCTGCGGAGTGGATGATTCAGTCCGTCTAGCGAATCACCAGCACTTCCCTGATATGGTCGCGGGAAAGAAAAAACTTGATAGAAGCGAAATCGTTGAACAGATTCTCGATGTGACGATTGTTGAAGACTCGTTGCAGCCGGAATCCACCCCCGATAGATGTTTGGACTGGGGCACTGGTACCTCGCTTTGGATCTTTTGGAGCCACCATGTTCTGAACTTCCAGTGCGTCGGCTCCTACAATGTGGTAGCGGTG
>QIAP01000054.1 GCA_003225075.1 Acidobacteriota bacterium
TTGCCTTCTGCGCCTTTTCCGATACCTGATTCCCGCAGCGCGTGCGCGCCATAATCTTGCCATCGCTGATCAGTTTCTCTCCCCGTGCCAGCCGAACTTTCTTCTTTGTCCAAAAGACACGGTTGTTCATGCGGTAAGAAAGGTAGACCAGCTTCGCTTCCTCCAGTCGCACCATTCTGGCTCGTTGATAGTCGAATCCGGCAAAATGCTGCGACACCAGCCGGTCCCGCACGCTAGCCCGCTCCAGTTCGTAGGAATCCTGCACTCCTCCCGGAATGACGGAGTAGGAATAGATAAGACGTCCCGGTTTTACAGCGGGGGCATGCCCTTGAGATTGTCCAGCCAGCAGAGCTAGGTTGTCGCTGGCGCTGCCCTGCAGCCACCGAGAACTCTGATTACTGGCGCGAGAAACCTCGGGCCACCCGAATCGCACAGGAACGGACCGCCACGCTGCCACCGCGATCATCACCACCAGCGCGAAACCCAGCATTGCCCGTCGCGCGCGGCGATGGCGACGGTGGCGGGACGTCCTCCGTCCACGCACACATTGACCTGCTGAGTAACTCAAAGACATCTCCTACACACTTCGCCCTGGGATTGGCAAGGGGAGCAAACCACTCCGTGCACTTGGAGTTCCACACCCCAGGACGGCCAGCCGCACCTAACCGGTAAGATCAGTTTCAGGGGAGCTGTCATCGTAGCAAACTGTGAAGTAGTTTGCACTTAAAAGACTGTGGATTTCGCTACATTTCTCGGGGAACTCACTGGGGGAACCAAAATCTACAACATGGACACTGCTGGCACCTGCCGAAACAGCGGCAATAGTCACAATTCGTGTCGGGTCGGCATTCGTGTCGGATCGGCTAAAACTATGAAAACTGCAAAGATTGCTGCTGCTAGGAACAGGAACGGCGGACGGAATGACTCTTACGCGACACGCGACTTATTTACCAAGTGAAGTCCGCTAGGCCGACTACGTTCTCGAATCTGGCTTGCTGAGTGGAGTGCGCGGCCAAGCTCGGCCAGCCGGCCAAGTTCCTGCTTGATTTGTTCAAGACGCTCGTGTCTCTCGGTGTGAGCGATCTGGCTTACCATGTCCCGTTCCTTTTCACGCCGATATTGCTCATTCAATTCTTGGATTTTGGCGATTTCGGTCCTGAGACCCACAATCTTCTCTTTGAGGGCGCTTAGATGATCCATAGTATTAAGAATACCAAAATCGCGCGTCCCGTGGCGATTTGTGAATGGTAATGTGCAGCAACATTGCCGGACGGCCACTGGTAAGAAGCCGGGCCATTGTCACGCTAAATGTTCCAAGACTAAAAAGGCCCAAATCTTTCGCCTCGGCCCCCTATTTCTCATTTTGTGCTCGCGTCGTTCCTGGGCCGCCATTTCCTTCTGCTGACAGAATGACTACGGCACCGCGACGCCGGTTATTCCGACCAGAATTGTCAAGGTACCGATTTTTCTTATCATGTTTCCCTCCTCATAGACGGGACTCATTCTGCTGAATTACTGGCATAGCGTGCAGCAATCGCCTGCCGTTTGCCAATACCATTATCGATGTACCCGCCGGATTTTTGACCCCGTCATACGGCGGAAGGCGAATTCTTTCGCAATGCCATTTACGATAAAGAAGGAATTCAGACCTTGCTGCGACGAATCCTAGCGCCGAATCGACCTGCTGGCAAGACCGAAGCACACAATGGAGTTCGCACGCCCGCTGCGGAGGTGAACGCCAACACCGGCTATTTGCGCCCTTGCTTTTTTTGAGCCACCACCAAGCCGCGCGGCGTGGGCAACAACACAACGGAAATGAGGCCTTCGGCCTCCAGCTTGAGAGCCGCCTCGCGTACCAGTTTCAGGTGGGAACTGGCGTCGTGCATGAGGATCAAACCATATGGACTTATTTGCGGCAGGAAGCGCCGTACCTCCTGCTCGCGAATCGGCAAATCACTGTCACTGAAGAACAGATCGATGGTTCCCTCGACATTCATTTCCAGGCTGGACTGGTTGCGCAGCTCGATCCATTCGGCCACACCGGAGTTTTCGATCCGTGTTTTCGCATTTGCGTACACTACGGGATCGAATTCACAGGTGATGACTTTTCCACGCCCGTTCGCCTTGAGACCTTCTGCGATCCATAGTGTGCTGATGCCGCTGAACGTACCCGTCTCAACCACCAGCTCGGGTTTCTCGATGATACTCCGGCTGCAACTCCTCACCACTGCGCTCCATCTGGCGCAAGATGCGATGTTCCTGTTTCTCTTTCTTGAAGAGCCGCTTCAGGTCGATCCCCATGCAGAGGCAGTATAACGATTGCAGAAGACAGTCAGGAGTATCGAACCAACCTTTTCAGAGGATAAGGTTCTTTACTATTTTCTCCTCTGTGTCTCAGTGTCTCTGTGGCCAATTGGCCGGTCGTTGGACTTTCATTTACATTTAATTGGTGCGCGAGATTTTACAGAAACGCGCCCTGCGTTTCGTCTTCGGGGCAAACGTCATTTCCATGCTTGGCAGCGGCATGAACACTGCTGCGGTGGCCTGGTTCATCTTGCAAGCCACTCACTCTGAGATGGCGCTAGGTACGCTTACCGTACTGCAGACCATTCCCGCGATGCTCATGCTGCCTTTCACTGGTGTCATTATTGATCGCGAGGATCGCCGCCGCCTGGTCATGATGCTGGATGCAGCTCGCGCCATCGTCATCCTCGTCGTGGCCATTCTTGCCTACCTCGGCAAGGTGCATGTCTGGCAACTCTATCTCATGAACACGCTGGTTGCGGCGGGCTTTTGGATGTTCTGGCCGACCATCACGGCGCTGATCCAGGAGCTGACTCCCGAGGGGCAGTTCGTTCAGGCAAATACTTTCTTGCTGGCTGGAATCCAAGGCGGATGGTTGATCGCCGGCTCGATGGTTGGCTTCGTATATAACCACATCGGCCTGGGAGGCGTGCTGCTCATTGACTTCGGTACCTACGTGGCCTCGTTCCTATGCTATTTCGCGGTTCGTAAGGGACACCACGTTGTGCCCCGCCCCGCGGAATTGCGGGCGGACATCCTGGCCGCTGAGAGTCAGTTCGAGCGCTTCTGGCGCGAACTGCGGGAGGGCATACATTTTCTGCGAGACCATCACACCGTAGTCCTCCTGGGCATCAGTTGGGCGCTGTTTCTGGGCGCGATGATGACCGGCGGCGTGGTTACGGCGCCGTTGAGCGACCGCATCTTTCACGCTGGTGCAGTTGGATATGGATGGCTCAACGCGGGATGGGGTGTGGGCGCCTTTCTGAGCGCGCTCTACGCTCCACAAGTAATCGCCAGACTGGGCGCGCGGCGCTCTATTGCAATTTCGATGGCACTATTGGCAGTGTGCATGACGACTTCTCCGTTCTCCCGAGTGTTGGCGATAGCCGTACTGCTATACGGATTGATGGGTTCGGCGCGCGGTATCAGCGGGGTCGCCATGAATACTGGACTCATGGAACAGGTGCCTTCGCACTTTATGGGACGCGTACAGAATACCTTCTACTTTGCCGGAACACTTCTGCAAGTTGTGCTTGCATTGCTGGTCGGAACGGTCGCATACAAGTTCAGCCTGGCTGCCGGGTTCGCCATCATCGGCCTGGTTTATGTTTTAGCCTTTATTAGCGCGAGCTGGCCCGCGGGTACTGCAGCAACCGAGGTATCAGCTGCAGCCGAATGATTTCGGATTACCCGAGACGAGAAGTCAGAAGACAGAAGAGCGGCATTGCCCCAACTATACTTCTGCATTCTGCACTCTGATTTCTGCCTTCGGTGCATTGCTGCTATCCTTTGCAGTTCCATTTTTCAGGAGATATGCATGTCGTTCAACCTTGAAGGTCGTACCGCGGTTGTCTTCGGAGTAGCCAACAAACGCAGTATCGCCTGGTCCATCGCACAAGGATTACACAAGGCGGGCGCGCAGCTTGCGATCACCTACCAGAACGAGCGCCTGGCGCTGGAAGCCAAGGATTTGATCGTCTCGCTGCCGGGCGCCGAAGCCTTCCAATGCGATGTTTCGAAAGACGACGAAATTGACCGGCTGTTCGCCACGCTTAAAGAACGCTATGGAAAGCTGCACGTCCTAGTGCACAGCATCGCTTTCGCTCCCGCAGAGGCCCTGAAAGGTGAATTCGTCGCTACCACGCGTGAAAGCTTCCGCATTGCCCATGACGTCAGCGTCTACTCGCTGGTTGCGCTCGCCCGAGCCGCTGCTCCTCTCATGGAAGACGGCGGCAGCATCGTGACACTCACCTATAACGGTTCACAGCGAGTCGTGCCCCGCTACAACGTCATGGGCGTGGCCAAGGCCGCGCTCGAATGCTGTGTACGCTACCTGGCCTACGATCTGGGCAAGCGCAACATTCGAGTAAATGCGATTTCCGCAGGGCCCGTCAAAACCCTCTCTGCGCGCGGTATTGCTGACTTCAGCGATATGCTGAAAGCCCACGCTGAACGCGCTCCTCTGAAGCGCAACGTGAATGTCAACGAAGTCGGCGCAACCGGCGTCTTTCTGGCTTCTGACGCCAGTTCCGGTACTACCGGCGCGGTGATTTACGTGGACTGCGGCTACAACATCATGGGATTTTGAAGGTAGTTCTCAGCGACGAGTTCTCAGCTTCCCTTGGTGCAGTCTAGCGTCGAATAGAAGTTCAGCGGCTGCTGATCCGGATCAGCCGTTCGTTTTCGCCCATTCTTTCCAGAGCAATCTCAACATCCCGCTCGCGCTCGAAGCGCGCAAATTTCTCTCCCCACTCAACTAAAAGGACACTGTTTTCGGCCACCAGATCATCGAGTCCCAGCGTCTCCAGTTCACGCTGCGTATCCACCCGATAGAGATCAATATGATAGAGATTTGCCCGCGGACCGCGGTACTCGTGGATGAGAGTGAAAGTAGGACTGGTGACATCCTCTTCGGAGGCGGACTGGAAACCCTCTGCAATGCCCTTGACGAGAGTAGTTTTGCCGGCGCCGAGTTCGCCGCGCAATAGAACAAGTTTGGGTGGGGCGAGGAGCTCGTATAGAGTGCGCCCGAAGGCGATCGTTTCCTCCGCCGAGTGTGTCGTAATCTCTCGCGTCGTAACCTCTCGCGTCATACCTGTCCGCAGACAAGTATAGCGAGGGCGTGCTCTCAACGCGGAAAGCGCCAGCGGCGCGGCCTACAGGCCTTTGTGCGCGGAAAACTGGCTCGACTGCGCTCCGAGGAAACTGCGGTCCGTCACCAAGTCCAGCGCCATGCGCAGCTTCTTATGATCGTCATCGCCCAGTGCGATGAAGCGGAACGGCTGCAGGCATCCGTTAGTGAAATGTCGCATTGGACTCAGCATCTCCGCCATGCCGTGAACCTGGCCCGAGCGCGTCTGGAATGCGACTTCGATGAAGTCGCCGTGTCCCAGCTCTTTCGCCAGCGCCAGAAGTCCACCGGTGACAGAAATGGTTTGGAGTTTGCCTCGAGCGCGTTGGCCGTCTTCTAACCGGATGGCAGCCGCGACGGAGTCGCCAAGCTGTACCCGGGCCGCGCGCCGCTGTGGGTGCGGTTGGGGGAAGTGAGTCATAGGCACAAGCACTATGACATGCTTTTGGTGCCGGTCACAGGTTACGGAAGCGAGTGTCCGGATTCCAACTTCACAACGGTTAAGCACATGCGTAATTGCAGTCGTAGCAATCGATTCGGATGGTTAACCAACTGGTTAATGTACGCTTGGACGCTACCAGACCTCACCCGTTGATCCTAACGAATTTTTCCTGGGCGTCGCGCTGCACCCGCCGGAATGCTTGCGGCAGTGTTTTGACAAGATCAGTCGCCACCAGGCAGTGTTCTCCCATAATCTCACGCGCGATGTCTCCGGCAAGACCGTGTAGATAAACAGCGGCAATCACCGATTCAAGAATCTTTGTCGAGTTTTGCGCGATCATACCCGCGATCATTCCGGTGAGTATGTCGCCCGTCCCGCCGGTGGCCATGCCTGGATTTCCCGTAGTGTTCACCCACACCGTGCCATCGGGGTGAGCGACCAGCGTGCGGTGTCCCTTAAGCACGACGATCAGTTCGTGATCACGCGCAAACGTGCATGCAATGTTAAGCCGGCCCCGCTGCACCACGGCCACAGTCGAGCCTACGAGACGCGCCATCTCGCCGGGATGCGGAGTAATCACCAGCGTCTTCCCCTGACCGTTCAACTTTTCAGCGTGTCCTTCAAAAGCATTCAGACCGTCGGCATCAACCACCATCGGAACCTTGTACTTGCTGACGAGCGTCCGTACGAGTTCTGCCGTCTCTGCATGGCGAGAAATGCCGGGCCCGACCGCCAGCACAGTCTTGTGTTCTACCAAGGAGTCCAGGCGTCCGCCTTTCAGCGCGCGGAGCGAAATAGTTCCCGCTTCTGTTTCCTCCAGTGGTTCGGTCATCACTTCGGGATGAAAGCCAGCCACAGTAGCTAAGACTGATTTTGGCGTCGCCACCGTGGACAGGCCCGCGCCGACGTGCAACGCCGACATGCCCGCCATCGCCGCCGCACCGGCTTTTCCCACTGACCCGCCTATGACGAGCACACGCCCGAAGTTGCCTTTATTCGCAGCAAAAGGTCGCGGTCCCAGTAACCACACGATGTCCCGAGGCGTGATGGCATTCAGTCGCAATGCGGAAACAATCGCATCGTCGGGCGACCCTATGGGCGAAATTTGAATCACACCGCTGGTCAGTCTTCCGAAGACATGCGCCGGACGAGGAGCCGTAAAGGTGACGATAGCGTCGGCCCGCGCCACCGCGCCCGCCTGCTCGCCCATCACGTCCGCGTCGGCGCCAGAAGGAATGTCCACAGCTATCACTGGTACAGAGTTCGCGTTGATACGGGCAATGGCTTCTGCGTAAACCCCGCTGACCGGCGGCCGAAAACCGGTGCCCAGGATTGCATCCACTACCACATCGCCCTGGAACATAGGAATCCCGTTATTCTTTTTCAAAGCGCTGCCGAATGTCAGGTTTATTGGCGGAACCGGCAGTTTCTTAAACATCGCCGCCGCATCGCCACGCAACTCCGCAGAATCGGCCAGTAACAGGACTCCAACCTCTCTACCTGCCTCATGTAGCTTGCGGGCAGCCACAAAACCGTCGCCCCCGTTATTACCTTTGCCGCAGACCACACTGATTTTCTGTGCCGCAGGATATTCCGCGAGCACAAACTCCGCTACCGCCGTGCCCGCGTTCTCCATCAGCGTGAGCGAGGGGACGCCAAATCGTTCGCTGGTGATGCGATCAATCTCGCGCATTTCGGTCGCAGTAACGATTTTCATTTGCTGGCAGCCGCCATTTGCTCAAGCTGGCGAAGCTGGGATGGTTCCCCCATGGCGATCAGGTAGTCCCCTGGCTGAATATTGTCATCGGGCGCGGGATTGAATCGCATTCCTGACTCACGCTTGATGGCGAGAATTATCACACCACGGTCTTGTCGAATTCGTGAGCTCTCAATAGTTTTTCCCGCGAAGCCCGAATACCGGCTAACGCAGATTTCACCAATCTCAAGATCCATGCCGAGGTGTGTGGTTGCAGTATCGAGAAAGCTGACCACGTGCGGACGAAGAAACGACTGGGCGATGCGTTGTCCGGCGAATGAATAAGGAGAGACAACCGAATCGGCGCCCGCTGTCAGCAGATGCTTCTCGGCATCTTCTTCACTAGCCCGGGCAATAATCTTCAATCGAGGATTCAAGCCCCGCGCCGTGAGGACAATGTAAAGATTGGTCGCGTCCGTGGTAGTAGCAGCGACCAGGCCCCGCGCACGCTCAATCTGCGCCTGGCGCAGGGTCTGCTCTTGCGTCGCATCGCCTACCATGGTTAGCCAGTCGCCGCCGTAGCGCTGTGCCTTGGCTTCATTCTGCTCAATGATTACGAACGGCACCGGCCTGCGCGCCAGTTCCCGCGCCGCACTGCGCCCCACGCGGCCCGCGCCGCAGAGGATGTAATGGTCGCTGAGGCGGCCGATATCGCGTTCCATTTTGCGCCTTCCGAAGAAGTTCCGAAGTTCGAATTCTAGCAAAGCCTGGGTGAGTGCCCCGATACCGAGAAATACCAGCGAGACTCCTGCCCCGATAACGAACACATTGAAAACACGGCCCGCATGTGAGAGTGGATGGATTTCCTGATAGCCAATAGTGGTAAGCGTGGTCACCACCATGTAAAAGCCGTCAAACCACGACCAACCCTCAATGAAATGGAAACCCGCCGTGCCCGCGAGCATGACGCACGCCAGGGCCATGCCAATCAATCCCAGGTGGCGGAGAACTCTCATGAAGCTTTACCCCTTAGTTGCATTCAAAACTGCCCAACGATAACGGACTATAAAACAAAAAAGCCTTCCGCGCTGCGCGGAAGGCCTTTTGCAGCCACATCCGGGAAATTCAGTCTGCCATTACCTTTGGAGTCTTCGGTCCAGCCGTAGCCGCCGCAATCTGCACGCGGCTGTGATGGCGGCCGTAGAAGAAATACAACGCCATGCCAATGATCAACCAGATGATCAGCCGCAGCCAGGTATCGCCCGGCAGGCCGGCCATCATCAGCAATGAGATCAGCGCCCCCATGATTGGGACAAACGGCACCATGGGCGTCTTGAAGGGGCGCGGCAGGTTGGGATCTGTACGCCGTAACATCCAAACTCCTGCGCATACGATGACAAACGCCAGGAGGGTACCGATGCTGACCAATTCGCCGAGAATGGCGATGGGAATCACCGACGCAAAAACCGCCACGAAAATTCCCACAAAAATAGATGAAATGTAGGGTGTGCGGAAGCGCGTGTGAACCGTGCTGAACCAGCCGGGCAGCAATCTGTCTTTAGACATTGAGAAGAACACGCGGGATTGGCCGAGCAACATGACCACCATGGTGCTGGTCAGGCCGCAAATCGCTCCCAGCTTCACCAGCAGGCTGCCCCAGCGCACGCCTGTCTTATCGATGCCGACCGCGATCGGATCGGGAACGTTCAGGGTGTCGTATTTCACCAGTCCGGTAAGCACGCCTGCCACAAGAATGTAAAGAATGGTACAGATTACCAGCGATCCTAGAATACCAATCGGCATGTCGCGTTTTGGATCTTTGGCTTCCTGCGCAGCCGTAGACACCGCATCAAATCCGATATACGCGAAGAAAATTACCCCTGCAGCTCGTACCACTCCCGACCAACCGTATTTGCCGAACTGCCCTTCATTGGGTGGCAGGAACGGAGTCCAATTGGCTACCGCCTGCCCCCAGTGTTTCATGATGTAGTTCGCGCCCAAAGCAATGAAGATCAGAAGCACACAAACCTTGACGATAACAATCAGCGAGTTGGCGTTCGCTGATTCCTTAATGCCGATGACCAGGATGACTGTAACCAGTGTGATCCCAAGAAATGCGACCAGATTAAATACACCTGTCTGGTGCGGCAAAGTTGCAGGGTCAATATGATTGGCCGCAAGTGTCCGCGAGATCCGTCCTAACGCCTCCCAGCGTCCGTTGTACATCACGAACGGCGCGCCCGGAGTACCCGCCAGCCATGGTGGAATGTGAATCCCGAAATCCTGCAGCAGGCTGAGCACATAGCCACTCCATCCCGAGGCAACGGTTGCGGCGCCGAATGCGTATTCGAGAATCAGGTCCCAGCCAATGATCCAGGCAAAAATCTCGCCCAGAGTCGCATATCCGTAGGTATACGCGGATCCCGCAATCGGAATCATGGAAGCGAATTCGGCATAACAGAGTCCGGCAAACACGCAGCCAATAGCCGCAAGGATGAATGAGAAAACAATGGCGGGTCCGGCATATTGCGCCGCTGCGGCGCCGGTGAGAACGAAAATGCCGGTTCCGATGATGGCGCCGATACCCAGGGAAATTAGATTCGTGGCTCCCAGAGCGCGCTTGAGACAGTGCGCTCCAGTTTCCTGCGACTCTGCCATGATGATGCTTATCGGTTTCTTGGCTAGAAGATTAGCCATCCTGTTCTCCTGAATAATCAAATTACGATTCTTGCTCGATACCTAATCGGCCAAATGCGTAGACACGCGGTCCAGGTTCGAACCTCGTGACCACAGAAAGTACACCGGTATTCCCAGCAGAACGATGATCAGTCCCGGCCAAGTGTACTGCGGTTTATAGCGCAGTAGCACAACATCAATAAACAATGCCATCAGAATGTAAACGGCGGGCAACACCGGATAGCCAATTGCTCGATAAGGGCGGGGTACTCCCGGGCGGGTGCGCCGTAACACAAATAGTCCGAAAATTGTCAGGATGTAGAACACTAGAACCGCAAAAATAATGTAGTCCAGCAGTTGGCCGTAACTCCCGGAGACGCACAAAACGCATGTCCAGACCATCTGGACCATCAGCGAAATCGCCGGCGTTCTGTACCTCGGATGCAGCCGCGAGACACTGCGAAAGAATAGTCTGTCTTTCGCCATAGCGTAGTAGACTCGCGCGCCCGCGAGGATAAGACCGTTGCAACACCCGAAGGTGGAAAGCATGATGGCAATCGCCATCAACGATCCCCCCATCGACCCAAACATCTGCGTCATGGCCGCCGTGGCAACGCGATCTTCAGTGGCATACTTGATTCCGCGCTCGAAGATAGTCGCGCCATTGGGGTTTCCATTCAATGGCAATACGTTCAGATAAATGACGTTGCACGCCACGTAAAGCGCAATGACGATCCCTGTGCCCATTGCCAGCGACAAGGGCAGGTTGCGGCTGGGATTCTTCACTTCGCCCGCGGTGAAGGTCACGTTATTCCAGGCATCGGCAGAGAAGAGCGAACCGACTTGCGCAATTGCCAGGATAGTAAGCGTGCCTACCATTACCGCCGGCCCACCCATCCCAACCTGAATCGCATGCTGCGCGCTCAGTCCCGCGTTCCGCCAGAAATCTGTGAAGTTCGCCGCGACCGCTTGTGCATTCCGTCCGATGAATAGGCCTAAAAGAACAAACCCCAATAACGCAGAGGTCTTGGCAAAGGTAAAGATGTTCTGGATGAAGGCACCGGTTCTGATGCCGAAGATGTTGATCACCGAGAGCACTATCACCACTGCGATAGCGACCAGGTTTTGGGTGCTCAAGCCGATATCCATGTTGCCCAAAACCATTGGACCTACTTGAATGGGCGGTACCTTCCAGAAATGAACGATCCAATGGGAGGAAGCGATGGAAGGAAAGAAGATGCCGAGAAACTTGCCAAAAGCCACGCCCACCGCGGCAATCGTACCGGTCTGGATCACCAGGAACAGCGTCCAACCGTAGAGAAAACCCCACAGCGGCCCTAGCGCCTCGCGCAGATAAACATACTGTCCGCCGGCGCGGGGCATCATCGCCGCCAGTTCGCCATAGCTGAGCGCGCCCACGATGGTCAGGAAGCCGGTGACCAGCCACGCTCCGATAAGCAGCGCGGGCGAATTCACTTCGCGCGCAATTTCCGCGGAAACAATGTAGATACCTGAACCAATCATGGACCCGATGACCAGCATGGTGGCACTGGTCAGCCCCAGTCCTTGTACTAGTTCCGTGTCCTGGACAACTTCGGTGTCTCTCAACACAGTTGGGCTGATTGGATCGTTCGTGCGAGTACTCACGTCCCTCTCTTCGAAGCTCTCATTCCGCCGACGTTTGCCGGCGACCGTTTTTTTGATAGCGCCACGACTTTACCTCAGAACGCGAAAAAATGCCTCTGCTGATTTGCCCGGCTCTAGTAATAGATCGGATATCACCGCTACGGTGTCCGCTCCCGCTTCAATTACCGATCGGCAGTTCGACCGCGTGATTCCGCCAATGGCTACCAGCGCTTTGCGGGTCAAAGATCGTGCCTTGCGAACACCTTCCAGCCCGATCACCGGGTCCGGTCTCGCTTTGCTGGTAGTAGAAAAAACCGGACCAATGGCAAGATAGTCGGCCGAAGTGGTGTCCGCCTGACCGACTTGCTCTGGATTGTGCGTGGAGACGCCGAGCCAGAGTTTGTCGCCGATGACGCGTCGCGCGCCCTCAGGAGAAAGATCATCCTGCCCAAGGTGAACACCATCGAAATCCGCCGCGAGGCACAGATCAGCACGATCATTCATGATCAGTTTGACACGAGATCCCGCGTGACGTCGCAGTTCCCGCGCCTGCTCGAGCATCTCGCGCGCATTGCCGACCTTGTTGCGGTATTGCAGCAGGGTGACGCCGCCAGCGATAACTTCTTTTGTGTAGGCAATCAGGGCGACGGTGTCCGCGAAACAAGAGGCGTCTGCAATGGCGTATAGGCGGGGGAGGGCAATCATGATACAGATTGAATCGCAACTAAGCGGCGGACCCTTCTTTCTTTCCGGCATTCAGAAAGCGTTCGATGAACGTTGTATCCACACGCCCGACACGAAAATCAGGGTCCGCAAGAATCTTGCGGTGAAGCGGAATCGTGGTAAACACGCCCTCCACGATAAACATTTCCAGAGCCCGTGACATGCGTGAAATGGCTTCCTCGCGGTCCTTGCCGCGCACGATCAACTTGGCAATCAGCGAATCGTAATATGGCGGGATCACGCCCTCAGCATAGGCCGCAGTGTCTATGCGCACCCCTGTCCCGCCCGGCGGATGAAACGCGGTAATCCTTCCCGCCGAGGGCGTGAATTTCTCCGGATGCTCAGCATTGATGCGGCATTCAATGGCATGCCCGCGATGCGTGATGGGCCCGTGCAGAACGTTGTCCATGCGTTCGCCCATGGCGAGCAGGATCTGGCTCTTCACCAGATCCACATCGGTCACCATTTCGGTGACGGGGTGCTCCACCTGGATGCGGGTGTTCATCTCGATGAAATACAGTCGTCGCTCCTGGTCCATTAGGAACTCAACTGTTCCCGCGTTCACATAACCGATATCCGAGAGCGTTTTGCAGAGGATGCTCCCGATTTGATCGCGCAATTCGGAAGTCATTTGCGTGGAAGGCGACTCCTCCAATAACTTCTGGTGCCGGCGCTGGATGCTGCACTCGCGTTCGCCCAGGCTGACGACATTCCCATAGGCGTCGGCCAAGACCTGGAACTCGATATGACGCGGACGCTCCACAAACTTTTCCATGTAGAGGTCGCCATTGCCGAAGGCTGCCGCGGCCTCCGACTGCGCCGCCTTGAATAAGGCCGGCAACTCTTCTTCACTGCGCACGATCCGCATGCCGCGCCCACCGCCGCCCGCGGACGCTTTGATGATCACTGGAAACCCGACCTGCCGCGCCCATTCCAGCGCCTCCCCATCGGAAGCGACAATTCCCTCCGATCCCGGAAGAATGGGCACGCCGGCTTTCTTCATTGCCGCCCGCGCTTTCTCCTTTTCTCCCATCAATCGAGTGATCTCCGGCGGAGGTCCAATGAAAGTGATTCCGCAGGTCTCGCAGACTTCCGCAAAGTTGGCGTTCTCCGCCAGCAGCCCATACCCAGGATGAATTGCCTCTACATTGGCGATTTCCGCGGCACTGATCACAGCAGGAATATTCAAATAACTCTGCGCCAATTGCGGCGGCCCAATGCAGATGGCTTCGTCGGCAAAGCGCACAGGGAGCGAATGGCGGTCAGCCTCGCTATAGATGGCGACCGTGCGGATCCCCAATTCCTTGCAGGCGCAAATGACGCGCAGGGCTATCTCCCCGCGGTTAGCAATAAGGATCTTCTTGAACATTCTGAAATCCGCTCAGAAAGAAAAAGGCGCGCCAGGCGCGCCGGTCAACAAATCTCGCAACTCACGTCCGCTGCCGGACGGCAAATAATTCCTGGCCATATTCGATGGGCTGGCCGTTAGTTACCAGCTTCTTCACCACTTCGCCAGCCACATCCGATTCGATTTCGTTCATTAACTTCATAGCCTCGACAATGCACAGCACCTGCCCCGCTTCCACCATATCGCCTGGCTTCACAAATGGCGGTGCCCCCGGGGATGGCGCTTCGTAAAACGTCCCAACGATCGGCGAGCGCACAATGTGGAGATTCTCCTCTACCACGGGCGCAGCTTCCTGGGTCGGAGCCGGAGCCGTCGTGGCCACGACCGGCACCGCTGGCGTGGTCGCCATTTCCGGCGTGACCGGTGGCGCCGAATGTACCGCGAAATACCGTGTATCCGGCGCGGCGGAAGATCCGCCCCCGCGCTTAATCCGCACCTTCACATCGCCGCGCTCCAACTCGAACTCGGCGATATCCTTTTCGATTAAGAACTCTATGAGTTCCTTGAGCTCTTTCTGGTTCATGCGAGAGTTGATTCTTGGTCCTGCAGCGAGACCGCTTTCCATTTGGGGTGTGTCAGCCGCCACACTGCCGGGATTGGTTTGGGCGCACCCATCTAGTGACAGGTCCTAATCAATCGCTATGAATTCCTTGCTGGTGGGCGTCAGAACTTCACACCCCTGGTCGGTAACTACGACCACATCTTCGATCCGGACTCCCCATTTTCCGGGAATATAAACTCCGGGCTCAACGGTGATGATCATGCCCGATCGCAAGACTTCGGTTTGACCAGCCGCGACCCGCGGCGCTTCATGAATCTCCAGGCCTACTCCATGACCCGTAGAATGCGTGAAGTATCGGTCTAAACCTCTCCTTTTCAGTGTCTTACGTGCCGCTCGATCTACTTCGCCAACCGCAATTCCCGGCCGCACCTGATTGATGGCTGCCTGCTGCGCTTCGCGCACAGCTTCATAAATCTGGCGGGCCTCTTGTGTGTGATGACCCACATACACTGTGCGGGTCATATCTGAACAATAGCCAGCGAGTATAACACCGAAGTCGCAGACCACGAATCCTTCAGCTGGAATCGGTTCCGCCGAGGCTCGCCCGTGGGGCAGAGCCGACCGCGGCCCGGCAGCGACGATGGTGGGAAAGGACATCTCCTGCGCCCCCGCAAGTCGCGCGGCGTACTCGAGTTCCGCGGCCACTTCCGTTTCTTTTGTTCCCGGTCGCACTGCCGCCAGGGCTCGATTAAAGAGACTCGCACCCAGGAGAACCGCAGCACGGATGCTGTCAATTTCCTCCGCATCCTTCAGCATCCGCAAACGCTCGACCAGCGGTGGCGCTTCCCGCAGGCGAAAAACCGGAGTCACCACATCTGCCAACTGCTTTCGGGCTAAGACCGTCATGTGCTCGGCCTCAAATCCCAGCACACCCGCCGCTCGTGCCAGCTTCTTCCGGCGGGTAACTAACCAGCTTGCAGCCGCCAGGAGCGGAGCCTTGCGACCGATTGCCACCTTCCGGCCATCAACCTCTTCTCGAGCCTGGGAGATATAACGTCCATCGGTAAAGAAGACACTGCCGCGTTCGTTTACCAGCAAGACTCCGGCGCTCCCGGTAAAGCCGCAGAGATATCGAATATTGGGGGCATGAGTGACGAGGAAGGAATCAAGCCGATGTCGCGAGAGCTCTTGTTGCAGCCGGCGAAGCCGGCCTTTGTGGTCCATCAAATGAGTTTAGCAGGGAGAAGCAAGAACTTAACCGCCGCGGACGATCGCCAATCCTGGATCAAACAAGATCGTAATCTCACCAACTGAGAAGCGAGGACTAACTTCTGTCTCTAAAAACAGAACCGCCGGGTTTCCTGACAGGTTCTTCAGGAAATCCGGCGACTGTTTGCTTCAACTTGTTGGTTATGTCTGGATGATTCGCGGAGTGATGAAGAAAATCAGCTCCTGGTTGGAGGTGCTGACCTGACGATGCTTGAACAGGTTGCCCAGAGCCGGAATGTTGCCCAGCAGCGGCACCTGGGTGATGTTAACCGAGTTCTGCGTCTGGATAACGCCACCAATCACCACCGTGCCGCCATCAGTAACTAATACCTGCGTGGTGGCCTGCTGAGTGATCAGTGTCGGGTTGCCCTGAACCGTCCGGCCGAAGTCAGGCGTCGTGTTCTCCACGTCCACGTTCAGGAAGATCGTGCCTTCTGAGGTGATCTGTGGAACCACGGTGAGCCGCAGGAAAGCGTCCACATATGTGACTGTCGGTGGGCCGCCCAACTGCGCCTGGGTCACGATGGGGACGCGTACGCCCTGGCGAACCAGTGCTTGAATGTTGTTCTGGGTTACTACCCGCGGACGCGAGAGAATTTTCAGCAAGCCGCGCGACTCCGCCATTGTAAGAATGGCATCAATTCGTACGTTGTTGCTGGCGTTCACGAATTGCAGGCCACTGGTCGGGCTGGTGACGGGCAGGTTCGAGAACAGAGGAATCTGGGTCCCGCTTGAGCCGCTGCCGGAGACGATGTACATCGGGTTGGGGGCGACACCAGCGCCGACGGCTGTGGGAGTAGTACCCACGCTCTGAACACCGCCCACAGCGCTGGGCTTGTTGCCCCAGCCAATGCCAAGCTGCGTACCGATATCGCGCGCGAAGCTGCGGGTCGCAGCCACTACGCGAGCTTCAATTTCCACTTCCTGTGTCTTGCGATCCAGTTGCGTGAGCAGGCGATCAATGCCCGGCATCACATTCGGAATGTCAGAGATGATCAGCGCGTTGGTACGGTCATCCGATATAACATCTCCGCGCTGGGTAAGGAATTTCTTGATGGTGGGAACCACGTCCTTGGAGTGGGCGTAGCTCAGGAAACGTGTGACCGTGACTTTCTGGATGGCCATCGCTTCCGCTTCCTGCTGAGCGCGGCGCGACTCGGCTTCCTTTGTACATTGGGGTCGAGCACCACGTTCAATCCGCTGATCTCATGGATGAGGCGGAAGAAATCTTTCAGATCTACGTCCTTCAGGTTCACCGAGATCGGCTCTCCCGAGTACTTGGGACCGCTGCTCGCCGGCGTCTGAGACATCTGTGTTTTCTGCTCCGCCGCCATATTCACTGCCGGCTGAATCGCCGGCGTCGTGGACGCGGAAGACTGTGCTGCCTGAGGCTGCATCGCGGCATTGGTCTTAGTGGCCAGGAGCTCCGAAGCTGGTTTATCAGCGAATCTCGCCGCTGCTTCGATCGCCCGGGCTGCGGGCTCAATTACGACAGGCTTCTTCTGTTCGGTTTCGCTCTTGGGTTTGAAAGACGGTTCGACAAATACAAAATCGTTAGCCGACGCGCGCTCCACAGGTTTCTTTTCGGTAGCTGTTACCGCACGCGCTATCACCGTCGGCTGATTCGCCGACTTGCTTCTCGCCACCACGGGCATGCTGGCCGAACTCTCACTCTTGCTGACCGCGGGCTTTAGAATGGCGGTCCTGGGAGCAGCCGACACGGCTTTGGGAGCGGCCGTCGTGCCGGATACACCGACCGTCGCCGGGGTATGCAATTTCAACACCAGTTTGCCATCGCTGCCGGGCACCAGTTCGTAGGGGCAGGCCTGGACCAGATCGACCACCACTCGCGTAGTGGGCGGGTTCTGTCCATCCATGCCGATACGTACCGACCTGACGCCATAGCTATCCACGCTGATGTGGTTCTGCTCGGCCGCATCCACGGTGTTGGGCAGATCCATCACCACGCGGAAGGGACGATCCAAGGTGCTCAGTTTCGGGGTCACCTGCCCGCGGGCAGTGATCTCGATGCTGATCCCATCTTCGCCATGCATCACGTCGAGCCGCTGCAATGCGGCCCGTTTAGTAGCGGCCGCGCCCGCGCTCTGCGTCTCAGCCGCTGCTGGCAATAAAACCAGAATCAGCAGCGGTAGGAAAACACCCAGCAGTTGCTTTCGCATCTCTTCTCTCCTCACGCGAAGCGCTTGGCTCTCCGCGTGTGTTTCGTCTAAATCGGTTTTCTGGTCCGTGCCCGGGCACGACCACGGCCGTGCTTTTACACAGCCGGCGTAATGATCTTCTTGGTCACATCACGGGTAAACGATTTGCCCAGTTTGTCCTGGACCGTCTCTTTGAAGATGATCGAGTCGCCCGTGATCTTCACCACGTATCCGTTGAATACCGGATCGTTCTCGCGCAAGAAATAAGCCTTGTTAAGGGAGTTCGTAACCACCGCGATCATGCCCGCGTCCGCCCTTACCACCCCTCGCAGGTTGATCTGCCCGATGTCCAGGCACTTCTTCCCGGTGCTGCAACCCGATCCCCCGGATTGGCTGACCACTGGGCTCAGAAAGGGATCTCTCTTTCCGGTCAGGGCATACTTCTTTTCCGGCTTGTTCTCTGCATTCGCGGTGTCTGTGGTGCCCGAATTGGCGGCCACACTCGGCTTCGGTTGCGCTTTTGAAGTTTTGGAAACCACCACTGGCTTCACTTGCGGAGCGGCCGCTTTGACGGCCGGCTTGCTGGCCGATTTAGCAGCGGGCGCCCTTTGTGAGACGGGCTTCACCGTTGCTGGTTTAAGCGTAGTTTGCTTGACCGTCGCTTGCTTGACCGTGGCCGGCTTGAGGGTGGCTGGCTTGACTGAAGCCGTTTGTTCCGTCGCCGGTAGTCCGCTGGCGACCGTTACCGGCGCTGCCTTGCTTACGCCGGCTTTGCGCGGCGAAGGCTTGGTTATTGCCGCCCTGGCTTTCTTACTGTCGGTAGCTTGGGGCGCCTGTGCCTGCTGGGTTGGTTGAGTCGGCGCAGCTTGTCCCTGCACGCCCGCCAACGCCGCGTTGGAGTCGATAGCCTTCTTCTTCTCCAGGTTCTTCATGGTGTCGCGAGTGTTTTGAATGAGGTCAGGATTCTGCGCCCAGGCGGCGCTGGCTGCCATCATCGTCAATGCGAAAATGCCTGTCGTCAGCTTCATCGAATTCCCCTACCTTCTCACCGGCGTTGCAGCCTGTCCGGGTCTTCCTGACGTGCTGGCTACCGGCTCCATGTCATGGCTGAAGAATGTAGTCGCGGTACAGGTCGCTACCACACTCTCGTTAGGCGCGTACTGGTATGTATGTTTGGCCTTGGCATCGCCGGGCTTGCGCGTGGAGGCCACCAGCAGACTGGACACGTTCACAATCCGCTCCAGTTTGCCGACCCGGTCAAAGAAACCCAGCACCGAGTAAAACGGACCGTCCAATTCCAATTCGAACGGAACCTCGGTATAAAAATCTTTTGCGGTAAGCCCCTTGGCGGTGTAACGGCGGATCTCTATTCCCGCCCTCTGTGCCTCGCTCTCCATCATGCGGATGAATCCGTCAACTTCCTTTTCATCGGGCACGATGCGGCGTTCGATCTCCAGTTGCTGCTTCAAACTCGCCAATTGCCGCTCGATTTCCGCCAGCTTGGGACGATAGGCTTCCAGTTCGGCATTTTCGTGCAGCTTGTCTTGCAGCTTCTGCTGCGCTACGGTGTTCTGTTCGCGCTGGCTCTTAAACATGGTGAAGTACAAACCAGCCGTCACCAGTGCGCCTCCAGCCATCACCGCCGCCCACTGCTTGAGTCCGGACATTTCGCTAAAATTCGCCATGATCTCCTGCCCTTTTAGGACTTTGCTTTCTCGCAGGTCAGCGTGAACTGAAACGCCTGCATGTCCTTGATGGTCTCATCCTGCATGGTTTCTTTGATCTCGACATTTCTGAAGTATCCGGTCTTCTGCAAATTGCTGATCAGGTTAGCCACTGCGTCCGGGGTCAGCGCCATGCCTTCGATAGCCACGCTTCCGCCTTCATCCTTCAGGTTGTTCAACCAGACGGCTTCAGTGTTGTTGACGGTTTCACCCACCATGGCCAGCAGGTTCACCGGCCCGCCCTGGCTGGCTCGCAGAGAATCGATCACATCCACCCGGCGCTTGTAGCTCTGCGCCTGGCGCTGCCGCTCCAGATAACGGGCTTTCACGTCGGCCAACTCGCGGTTCTTCTGCTCGGCTTGCGACATCTGGGTAGCGATGGATTGCTTCTCTTTGTCCAGCCGGTACCAGTAGGTCAGGTTCAGGGCTGCGGCCAAGGCCAGCACCACCAGCACCTTCATTTTCGGCGATCCTGCGTCTCCGACTTCCATCGTCGGCATCGCAGAAGATGCGCCGCGCTTGTTCTTTGCCTTGGGTGTTCCCAGCAGGTTGATTCGGATCATAGGCCTTCAAAACTCCTCAGGGCCAAGCCCACAGCCACCGCCAGCTGTCCGGGATTATGCTCCACTAGTTCGGCTCCTACCCCTTCCATGGGCGGCGCAATTTTCTGGAATGGGTTAAACAACTCCACCGGCATCGAAAACTCCTGCCGCAGCGACTCGACTAATCCGGGAACTTTGGACGAGCCGCCCGCCAGGTAAATCTTCTCGATATGCTCTCCCGACGAACTGGCGCGGAAGAAGTCGAATGTCTTCTGAATTTCGAGCACGATAATCTCGGTCACCTGCTGCAGGATGGGCGCTTTGGCGTCTTCGCTCACTGTGCCCACTTTCTTGCCCAGCTTCAGTGACTCGGCATCATCGAAGCTCAAGTCCAACTCCTTCTGCAGCGAATCTGTGTACTGGTGCCCGCCCACGCTGACATCGCGCGGGAACAAGGGCGTGGTGCCCTTGACGATGTTGATATTCATCACGCTGGCGCCCAGGTTCAACAAAGCCACCACCTGTCCCGGCGCGGGTTCGTAGTTGTATTCGTAGCAGTTCTGCAGCGCCAGGGCATCGATATCCACGATAGCCGGAGTCTTGCCCGACATCGAGAGTACGTTGGTGTAGTTGAGAATCTTGTCCTTCTTGACTGCCACCAGCAGCACGTCCATCTGAGGACTGCCGGCATCTTCGGAGAGAATCTGATAATCCAGGTTCACGTCATCCAGATCGAAGGGGATGTGCTGCGCCGCTTCCTTCTGAATGGTTTCCGACAGTTCCTGGTCGCTCATCGAAGGCAGCGAAATCTTCTTCACGATCACCGAATGTCCGCTCACCGCGGTCGCCACGTTCTTAGTCTTAATTTGGTTTTCGGTGAACAATTTCGAGATCGCGCTCGATACCGTGCCCGAGTCCACGATCATGGAATCCACCACGATATCCGGCGCTAGCGGTTCCAGTGCCAGGTGCGCCACTTCAATCCCGGCGCGCGTCCGTCTCAGCTCCACGGCCTTAATACTGGAGGAGCCCACATCCAGACCTACAATCGTCTTTGATCCGAATCCAAACATGTGCCCACCTTTACTGTGACCCGGCGGCACGTGCTGCCGCCTTAGGTTTCTTTTTGCTCCTGGCCTCCATCTGGCTCGACTTCTCTTCCATCCACTGGTCCAGCTTCGATTTCTTGAAGCGCCAGCGATTGCCCAGCTTAAAGGCAGGGATCTTCTGTTCCCCGACGTACTTGTAAAGCGTGTCCGGACTCACTCCCAGGTACTGCGAAGCCTGGCGAATGTTCATGACTTCTCGCGAGTCGGCCATAAGTTCAAGCCCCTTCCACAAAATCAGGCCCCGCCCAAGCCGGTATCTCCGGCCCGCAAGGCGAACTTGGGAGAAAATTCCTCGTTCAAAATTGCCTTCGAGTGAATTTTGGTGTGCTGAGCATATATCAACCCCGTACATGCGGAGGTCAAGGCGTATTTCCGGGTTTGTTAGGGTTTTATGGGTGTTTTCTGGAAAGTGATGAGCGCGTACCTGCACACTAGTGCTATATGTTGTATATCTCTAAAGATGTGGCCCAATAGGAAGTAGTGTTTATACGAAGGGTTCGACACGCGGGTGAGAAACGTAACCAAAGTACTA
Source organism: Acidobacteriota bacterium (assembly GCA_003225075.1). Classification (GTDB taxonomy): domain Bacteria; phylum Acidobacteriota; class Terriglobia; order Terriglobales; family Acidobacteriaceae; genus Gp1-AA124. The sequence goes on from QIAP01000054.1 coordinate 21,564, forward strand.
GAGACGGTACGAAGGTAGCATGACGCGCGGAGATAATCTGTGCTTAACGGCTAACTAGCGGAATCCTTCATAGGAACAACCTGCGCCCGCCGGAGCGATACCAACCGAACCACACGCTCTAGAAGACCCTCCTTCTGCAATCTACCTCGATAAGGTAACCTGTTCGCGTTCGCGCAGGAGGGAACAAAAATTGCGCTACTTCGATCGCCTGCAACCATTGGCATTGCTGGCACTCCGCATCGCGCTTGGCGTCGTCATGATTGCGCACGGTTATCCAAAAGTGTTCGGTGGCACGCAGAAAGTGATTCACATGATCTCGAGCCTCGGCTTGCCGGGATGGATGGCCTACCTGGTTGCGGGGGCAGAGTTCTTCGGGGGCATCTGCGTTCTGATTGGACTATTCACTCGCTTTGCCGCGCTCACCATTTTCATCGACATGTCTGTGGCCATCTGGAAAGTGCACTTGAAGAATGGTTTACTCGGGCCAGGCGGCTATGACTTCCCTCTCGCGCTGGCAGCGATCGCTTTCGCTCTGATTTTTCTGGGAGGAGGCCCCATCGCACTCGATCATATTCGCGGCGGCACCGGCAGAGGCTGGTCTGCTAAGCCCAAGAAGTCCTGAATCCCTAACCGATAACACCAGCGTGTGGTGACAAATGGAATATCTGATCGGCTTGATATTGGCTTTAGCTGTCGCCGGTTTGGCCGCCATCACTGGCTTGGATCGGGAGCGGGCCTTTTATCCAACTGTGCTCATCGTGATCGCCTCGTATTACGTGTTGTTTGCCGCCATGGGAGCTTCTGGCCGGACGCTCGTAATGGAGATCGTGGTTGCCAGCGGATTTTTGCTGATTGCCCTAGTCGGCTTTAAGAGAAATCTTTGGTGGGTAGTGGCTGCTCTGGTTGCGCACGGGGTCTTCGATTTTGTTCACCACGCGTTCATTGAGAACCCAGGGGTACCGCGCTGGTGGCCCGGTTTCTGTCTGATATTTGACGTGATCGTCGGCGGGTTACTGGCGATTCGTCTGATGAGATTCCCGAACGCTCCGCTCAACTCGGGCGCGCCGGATCGGCCCGCAAGTTAGCGCGAGCAAAAAAGAAGGAGACGCAATTGATGCGCCTCCCGAAACCACAACCTGCCCAAACCATTAGTGGTGATTCAGATATGCCGCTGAGGCAATCCGGTCGAACGGAACATTGGCCGGAATGTTATAACGCGCCATGATGTCCTGCATTTTGCGCGCATTCTCGTCGATGTCCTCGCGGTCGTTTTTGCGTCGCGCCTCCAGCCACTTCGCATAGTGCTTGTCGAATTTTTTCTGGTCATCCGTCGACAGCCTGGTGTACGACGCTGGTGCGCTGTAACCGTAGGCGCCGTTGCCGCCATAAGCGCCTGACGCATTGCTCGCGATCTGCTCGAACTGCACGCTGCTGGGAATGTTGTAGCGCGCCATGATCTCCTGCATTTTGCGCGCGTTCTCGTCACTCTCTTCCCGTTTGTTCTTGCGGTTGGCCTCTACCCATTCGGAGTAATATTTGTCGAATTTCTTCTGATCATCGCGCGACAAGCGGGCCGGAGCGCCATATCCAGCATTCCCGGCATAAGGGCTCAGGGAGCCGTTCGAGGCAATCTGGTCAAATTGCACGTCGGACCGGATGTTATACCGCGCCATGATTTCCTGCATGTGGCGCGCGTTCTCCTCAACATCTTCCCGGTCGCCCTTTCGTCTTGCATCCAGCCATTTTGAATAATACTTGTCAAATTCACTCTGGTCGTCGGGAGACAGCCGGCCTGGCTGACCGTACGCCCCGCTCGGATACTGTCCATAAGCATCCTGTTGCCATGCAACGTTCAGGGTTCGTACCGAGTACGATTGCGCCACAGCGGGCAAAGTAGTCAGCCCAACCAATACAGCGAAAATTCCCAAGAATCTTTTCATAAGTTCCTCCCGCGGAGCAATCTGGAGTACGCGGTAACCAGACTCGCCCCGCAACTAATGAGACGGAGAAATCTGAGTTGTCGGTTGGCTTGAACATCGAGAATTTTGCGGATGAAACCTGGGCAACCCCAACCGCGTGACGCGGTTAGCTACCCCTCCAAAATTTCTCGGCGGGTAAAAGGAGATGGACTCCCTTCCGGGGTGTGACTGTAGTCGCTAATTACATCAGCAATGTTGCCGGTTAGCGAAACGTGACTTGAAGACTAGCCGCCTTTCTTCGTACCCTACTCACGAGAGAAGGCTCCTCAATGAGCACGCCTGAACGCCAGCTTCGTCTCGTGCAAGTCGCCTGCCTCCTTTTCGTTGCGGTGTGCATTTTTGTCAGGCATCTGGTGAAGCGTGAAACCCAGAGCGCTATCACCCCCACTCAGTGGCTCGTTATTGTGGCCGCGATCTGGGCTGCTGTTTCAGGGTTCACGGGGCAGCGCAGGATCGTTAGTGCCCGAACTCGGTCTCAACGAGCCTCAAGAAGATCGACACCCTTTAGCCGATGGAGGGCAGGGCACCTCATGCGGCTTTGGACTGCAACAATAGTCGCCCTGTGGGCGCTTGTTCTGCACGAAATCGGCGGTCCCTCACGGCTGGTTGATACTTTCTTTGCAGTCGGACTGCTTCTGCTGCTGGTGTGGAGGCCGGGAGCTAGTCCGACACCAACGCCGCCATGAACGTCGCGAGTCGAAGTGGAAATGCGTCGCTTTTAAAGCATCGCGGTTACCCCATGACCCTGAGCAGTCAAAGCCCGGGACAAAAAAAGGCGCACCTAAGGTGCGCCCCCCAAGCTTGCAATTTCAAACAAGACTAATTAGTAGCGATTAAAACTGCCGCCCTGTGAGGCAATCTGGCTGAACGGCACGTTGCTGGGGATGTTGTAGCGTGCCATCAGGTCGCGCATACGATTCTCCATGCTCACCGCTTCACCCAGATTATTGGTCTGGCGATACTGGCTCCAGCGTGAGTAGTAGCTATCGAAACGGTTCTGATCCTGCGGCGAAAGGCGCCCCTGATAGCCTCGGCCGTAATTTCCCCGGCCATATCCACCATTACCGTAGCCGCCGTTGTAGCCCCCATTGTTGCGATAGCCGCCATTATTGCGGTAGCCGTCGTCGCGATCGCGGTCGCCATCCCGGTCACGGTCGCGATCTGCATCTCTGCGATGATTCCGGTTCCAGCGGTCGTGGTCACGATCCCTGTCCCGATCACGATCCCTATCTCGATCCCGATCCCGGTCTCGTCGCCGGTCGTCGTCGCGATCGCCCTGGCGGCGGTCATCATCCCGATCTTGCCAGGCTGGACTGCCGTTATAGGCAACGGTTGCGATCCCGGCGTGCTGCACGTTCGATAAAATATTACGCAGTTGGTCAGTTGACACCCCATTCGGCGACTGCGCAAGCAAAGGCATTGCCAAGCCCAGCATCGCAGCCGCAATTCCCCAAAGTCTTTTCATGATTCCTCCTGCAAAGGGATTCAGGCGGAGGAGCAGAATCACCCTGCCCATAGTGAGAAGGGACGCAGGACACATTGGTTGGCCTCGCCTCTGTAAAGGAATGTAAAGAGAAGGAACTAGAGTGTAAGAAAATGTAAAAGAAATGAATCGTTACGCTAGAACTCCGCCAGCTTCTTCATCGCACGATACAAATCCTCGGCTTGCGGCAGGATCGCGTTTTCGAGAATCGGCTGATACGCGACATAGGTATCTTCCGCCGCGATGCGACTCACCGGCGCATCAAGATGTTCGAATAGATTTTCGGCAATGCGCGCCGCTATCTCCGCGCCATATCCCCAGCTAAGCGTGTCTTCATACGCGACCAGCGCCCGATTCGTTTTCCGAACTGACGCGGCAATCGCGTCCCAATCAAATGGATTGAGCGAGCGCAAATCGATCAGTTCCACTTTTACCTGATGCTCGCGTTCTAACTTTTGTGCGGCTTGCAAGGCGCGCGGCACCACGGCGCCATAAGTGATTACGGTGAGATCAGTTCCCGGCTGCACAATTTTCGCTTTCCCAAAGGGAACCATGTAATCCGGCCCGGGATAGGGCGAGCGCCCGTAAGCCTCCCGATACAAACGCTTGTGCTCCAAAAACAACACCGGGTCATCACAGCGAATTGCGGTTCGCAGCAACCCGGCAGCATCCAACGCATTCGAGGGAAAAACTACTCGTAAACCGGGAATATGGGTGAAGATGCTCTCGCCGCATTGCGAGTGATAGATTGCCCCACCGGTGAGATATCCGCCAATGGCCACGCGAATCACAACCGGCGCGGAGAAGGCATTATTCGATCGCCAGCGGATCAGCGGCAGTTCGTTGCGTAATTGCATCATCGCCGGCCAAATGTAGTCGAAGAACTGGATCTCGACCACCGGCTTCAACCCTCGTGTGGCCATGCCGGTCGCCCGGCCCACGATATTGGCTTCCGCCAACGGTGAATTGAAGACGCGGTCTGAGCCAAAATCGCATTGCAAGCCAGCGGTCAGCTTGAACACGCCGCCCTTACCTTTGATCATCTTCTGCTTCAAATATTCTTCGCGGCTGCAATCTGCCACGTCTTCGCCAAAGATCACCATGCGTTCGTCGCGCCGCATTTCGTCACGCAAGGTGGCGTTGATCAAATCAGCCATGGTTTTGGGCGCAGACGCCTTAGCCGGCGTCTTCTTGTCGTCGGCGGGAGCTTCCACCTTGGCGAACACCGGTTGCGTTTCGAATGCCGACGAAGTCGGGTCCAGGTCAGGCGAATAGATATATTTCTTAATTGAATCGGGTTGCGGAGGAGCCGCCTTCAACGCCTGATCCACCGCTACCTGAAGATCATCCTCGACCTGCTTCTCCAATTTATTGATTCCCGCCTCGTCGAGTATGCCCTCGCGAATCAGAAACATCTGCATGCGCGAGATGGGATCGCGCGCCGCGTCGCGCTGCCGTTCGATATCCGGACGATAGAGACGCTCGTCATCCGACAACGAATGCGAATAAGGCCGGATTACGTGGAAGTGGACGAGAGCAGGGCCATGACCGGCACGGCAATAGTCGACTGCTTGCTGCAATGCGGCGTAGCTGATGACCGGGTCGGTGCCATCAACTTCGTCAAAATGGAAATTAGGGAAGCCAGCCACGAGGCGCGAGATGTTGCCTCCGGCGGTCTGCACCTCAACCGGGACGGAAATCGCGTACTCGTTATTTTCCACGCAGAACAGGACAGGAAGCTTGCTGTTTGACGCGGTATTCATCGCTTCCCAGAACTCGCCTTCGCTGGTCGTGCCGTCGCCGAGAGAGACGTAAGTGACCTCGTCGCCGTGGAAGTTCACATCTTTGAATTGACGGTAATCTCCGCTGGCTTTCTTGGCAGCCTCCGGATGTCTGGCAAAATATCGCCCGGCTTCGGCGCAGCCCACCGCCTGGAGAATTTGGGTCCCGGTCGGAGAAGACTGAGTAACGATGTTCAGCCGCTTGTATGCCCAATGCGACGGCATCTGGCGGCCGCCGGAACTGGGATCGTCCGCTGCGCCAACTCCCTGTAGCAACATTTCGTAAGGAGTCGCGCCCAGCGCCAGACAAAGCGCGCGGTCACGATAGTAGGGATAAAACCAATCGTAGCCGGCCTTCAGGGCGAATCCGGCAGCAGCCCCGACCGCCTCATGCCCCGCGCCTGATATCTGGAAATATATCTTTTGCTGGCGCTTGAGCATGATCTCCCGGTCGTCAAGGCGACGGGAGGTGTACATAATGCGATAGGCATCAATCAGTTGCTGGCGGGTAAGCCCTTGATAGGTTCTACCCGCCTTTTTAATGTCTGCATCGCCCGCCAGCTTGGGATCGGTTTTCGTAATCGCCATGCGCTTACTTTCCGGGCAGAGGCTAACCGTGCATTGTAAATGCCAAATGCAAGATTGGGAATACAGCATTGGGAGTAGCACCAGCATCGTTTATCCTAAAAGCAAAATGATCAAGTTCAACCGGCAATTCGACCCGCAGGCCATCAAGCTGCTGATCTTTGACCTCGACGGCACTCTGATCGATTCCCGGCTTGATCTCGTGCACTCGGTAAATGCCATGCTGCGCCACTTCAACCGGCCGGAGCTTCCTGCGGAAGTGATCGCGACCTACGTAGGCGATGGTGCACCCATGCTGGTGCAGCGAGCACTGGGCGATCCCCGGGACCATGCTTATTTGAAAAAAGCTCTGGATTATTTCCTGGCGTACTACCGAGCGCACAAGCTCGATCACACCCACGTTTATGAAGGAGTAACACAAGCTCTTGCGACCCTGCGTCAGTCGCGAAATGGTATGCCACGCCAGATGGCTGTGCTTTCCAATAAGCCAGTCCATCCTTCGCGGGCGATTGTCGAGGCGCTCGGCTTGCACGAGTATTTCGTGTCGGTCTACGGCGGCAACAGCTTTGCGACCAAAAAGCCCGATCCGCTCGGCGCCAGGACAATCCTGAACGAAACCGGTTCACATCCGCAGGAGACCGTTATCATCGGAGACTCGTCGCACGACGTGCTTACGGGCCGCAATGCTGGCCTGTGGACTTGCGGAGTAACCTACGGCTTCGCTCCCCATACGCTGTGTGAAGCTCCGCCAGACGTGGTCGTGGACACGCCGCAGGAATTGGCGAAATTGTTTTCCCGCAAGTGATTGAAAAACGCTAACCATGATTAGCTAATAGCTAACATACCACTGGGAGCCGATTCTAGCCTCGCGGGGATGCCAGGTAGCCCTCAGGGTCATCCGAGTGGCGATTGTGGCTGTACGGGGCAGCCAGACCCAATTAAACGCTATTGCAGCACCGGACCGGAACCGCATTCTGGCGATTGCTGATTCCTCGCCTCACTTGTTTTCATTAGCTTAGGGCTATGTCAATGATTCTATAGGATCAGTCATGAACTGTGACAGCAGCGAGCGGTTTTCAAGATGAGGTAAACTGCATCCCAACCACCAAATGAATACCCATCTCAGCTTCACCGCGGCGGAACTGCGCAAGCTGCGTCGCTTGAAGGACCCCCACGGCATTCAGCGATACCTCGACGCGCTGCCATATCACCTAGCTGATACCGCGTGGTCGCCACGGCGTGTGCTTCGCGAGGGCACAGCGCATTGCCTCGAAGGCGCCATATTCGGCGCCGCCGCGCTGCGGGCCAATGGTTTTCCGCCGCTGATTCTGGATCTTGAAGCCGACCACGACACGGATCACGTGGTCGCCATCTACCGGGTGGACAACCATTGGGGCGCAATCGCGAAGTCAAACTTCACGGGCTGCCGTTATCGCGAACCGGTGTATCGCTCGTTGCGCGAACTGGCCATGAGTTACTTCAATTTGTACTTCAACCTGAGGCGCCAGCGAACCTTGCGGACGTTTTCACGTCCGGTGAACCTGGCGCGCTTCGACCACTTGAACTGGATGACGACGGAAAAGCCGATCTGGTTCATCGTTAACTATCTCTTCGAAATCCACCACTACAAACTACTCAAGCGCGGCGTGGCACAGCGCCTGCATCGAGTAGATGAGCGCCTCTTCCGCGCGGAATGTCTGGGGCGCGCCGAAAAGAAAGGTTAGTCCTCAGTGCTCAACGGAGAATAATTAGGTAAGCCCACTTGAAGCGCATCTTTTGGGAACTCATTGGGTTCTAATCCCGTAGTCCATTTTATGAAGCTGATCTGCGCAAGTCTGGTTCTTCTACTTCTAACTTCGGTAGCTCGACTGGCTGTCGGCCAGGAGAATTCACCTAGACAGTCCAGCGATTCCGATGCACCCGGCCTTCCCCCGGCCAGTGCCTCTGCTCCGAACGCACGCCCAGCCACCCCGACCACAGCAGCCACTGCTTTAACCTTCTCTCCCGGCGCGCTTTCGGGGGACCAAATCAGAGAACTCATTCAGAAAGTGGCCGACAACGATATCGAGAATGACAAGAAACAACGTAATTACACCTACATCCAGCGAGAAGAAGAGCGCAAGCTAAACCGGAAAGGCGAAGTGCAGTCGACGGAATCGAAGACGTCAGAAGTCATGATCCTGTACGGAAGCCAAGTCGAGCGCCTGATCGCGAAGAATGATAAGCCACTCTCTGAAAAAGATGCAGCCAAGGAAGACGAGAAGATTCGCAAGATCATCGACAAGCGCAAGAACGAGACCGAAGAACAGCGCAAGAAGCGTCTGGCGCACGAAGAAAAAGACCGTGAGGAGTCACGTCAGTGGGTGCGTGAAATCAGCGACGCTTACAATTTCCGCCTGGCCGGGACAGAGAATGTCGGCGGGCGCGACTCTTATGTGGTTGACGCCGACCCGCGGCCCGGCTTCCAGCCGCACCTCAAATACGCCAACTACCTGTCCAAGTTTCGCTTCAGAGTGTGGATAGACAGAGCCGAAATGCAATTGGTGAAAATGGACGCTGAATGTATCGATACGGTTTCCTGGGGACTGTTCGTGGCGCGCATTCATAAAGGAGCCCGCATTCGGGTTGAGCAGACGCGGGTGAACGATGAAGTCTGGCTGCCCAAACACGAATCCGTGAAGCTCGATGTGCGGCTAGCTCTGCTGAAGAATTTCAACGTCGACCAGGATACTACCTACCGTGACTACAAGAAGTTCCGTACGGATACCAAAATCGTCGGTATGGAAGAAATACAGGAACAAAAGTAAATGTCCAGCTGCAGACTTCAGCATTTTTGAGCTGCTGCTTGCCCGCGTGTCCCAATCCCGCACGTTATAATAAAAAGATTGTCACTCGCCGAAATTGCGCTCTGAGAGGGCGCGCTCGAAACGCAATTTATGGATTTCAGGCTCATCAGCGAATACAAACCGCAGGGTGATCAAGGCACGGCTATCCAGTCGTTGGTGCGGGGTGTGTTCGACCGCGAGCAGCATCAGGTTCTGCTGGGGGTCACCGGGTCGGGCAAGACTTACACCATGGCCAAGGTGATTGAGGCGGCGAACCGGCCAACCATCGTGATGGCGCACAATAAGACGCTGGCGGCGCAGCTCTATCACGAGTTCAAGACATTTTTCCCGCACAATGCGGTGGAATACTTTGTGTCGTACTACGACTATTACCAGCCGGAAGCTTACGTGCCCGCCGCGGACCTTTACATCGAAAAAGAAGCGACCATCAACGACGAACTGGACAAGCTGCGGCTCTCCGCTACCCGCTCACTGTTTGAGCGACGCGATTGCCTGATTGTTTCGTCGGTGAGCTGCATCTATGGCCTGGGTTCGCCAGAGGCGTACTACGGCATGCTGCTGTTTCTCGAAAAAGGGCAGAAGATCAAGCGTGAAGACATCACCCGCAAGCTAGTCGAGATCCTTTACGAGCGCACTGATGGCGAGTTCCGGCGCGGAACATTTCGGGTGCGGGGCGATGTCATCGAAGTCTTCCCCACTTATGACGACATGGCTTATCGCATCGAGTTGTGGGGCGACGTCATCGAGTCGCTTTCACAAATCGATCCCTTGTTTGGCACGGTCAAGCAGAAATATGTGCGCCTACCGATTTATCCCAAGACCCACTATGTGATGAAGCAGGAGACCAAAGATAAGGCCGTCCAGTCAATTAAAGAAGAGCTGGCGTGGTGGGAGGCTGAGCAGGAAAAGCTGGGGCACATAGTGGAGGCACAGCGGGTTCATCAGCGCACCATGTTTGATCTCGAGATGATCAGGGCAATGGGATACTGCCACGGCATCGAAAACTATTCGCGGCACTTCACCGGGCGGCTGCCAGGTGAGCCTCCGCCGACGCTGCTGGATTATTTTCCCCGCGACTTCCTGATGTTCATCGACGAATCGCACCAGACCGTGCCGCAGTTACACGGCATGTATCACGGCGACCGCTCGCGCAAGGAAACGCTGGTCGAGTACGGCTTCCGTTTGCCCTCGGCACTGGATAACCGTCCGCTGACCTTTGAAGAGTTCGAGCACCGCATGAATCAGATGATCTACGTCTCGGCAACTCCCGGACCGTATGAGCTGACCAAGTCGGCGGGCGTGGTCGTGGAGCAGATTATTCGGCCGACAGGATTGATTGATCCGCCGGTGGAAGTGCGTCCGGTGAAGGGGCAGATTGATGATCTGCTGCACGAAATTCGCGAGCGCGTAGCCCGCAAAGAACGTGTGCTGGTCACAACCCTTACCAAGCGCATGGCCGAAGACCTGGCGGAGTACTACGCCGAAGTCGGCGTCAAGTGCCGCTACATGCACTCTGAAATCGAGACGCTGGAGCGAGTGAAAATCCTGCGCGACTTGCGTAAGGGCGAATTCGATGTGCTGATCGGGATCAACCTGTTGCGCGAAGGACTCGACCTGCCGGAGGTTTCGCTGGTAGCAATTCTCGATGCCGACAAAGAAGGATTTCTGCGGTCGAGCGGATCGCTGATCCAGACCATCGGCCGCTGCGCCCGAAATCTGAATGGACGGGCAATTTTATATGCCGATGTGATGACCGACTCGATGAAGAAAGCTCTCGATGAGACCAATCGCCGCCGCGCCATTCAGCAGGCTTACAACGAAGCCAATGGGATTACGCCGGAATCGATCGTGCGGCCACTGGAAATGTCGCTGGCGGGAATCATTCAGGCCGATTATGCCGACCTGACTGGGCCGGAAGCTGACGGAATTCCAGAGTTCACATCGCAGGAAGAACTGGATGGCTATATAACGAAGCTCGAAAGCGACATGCGTGAAGCCGCCAAACGGTTTGAATTTGAGAAAGCGGCCAGGTTGCGGGACACCATCAAGGAGCTGAGAACCAAAGAATTTCTTTTTGCCTGAAGAAAGTCAGAAACCGGAATATAGAAGCTCTCTTATCTTCCCGATTTCGCAACGCTCGCCATGGATTTCTGAAAGACTGTATAACCCGCGTCGGTTTGCGCATGCCAGCTCACATCCATCCCTGGGAGTTTTTCTCCCTGCCCCAGGAAAAGATAGCCTCCCGGTTCCAGATAAAGATGCAGGCGCTGGGCGAGCGCGATGCGCTGCGCCATGGAAAAGTGTCGCATCACGTCCATGCAGAAAATGCAATCGAAGCGTCCGATGTAGCCAGGATCAGCGAGATTCGTCTTGGTAAAGGTCAGCAGGTTGCGCAGCCGCGGCTTGGCAAGAAAGTGCTGGCCAATCCTGGCAAAGTAAGTCTGAATGAGAGTGCTGGGCACGTGTGCCAGCGCCTGCTGCGGGTAAAGTCCGCGCTCCGCGACCGCCAGCGCCGACGGACGAATGTCGCTGCCGACGATGCGAATGTTCCAACCCTCCAGCACCTTCGCGGTCTGGCACACTGTCATGGCAATGGAATAGGGCTCTTCGCCACTCGAGCCACCCGCGCTCCAGATGCGCAGCGGATGAGAACTTTCGTTGGATTTGCGAGCATGGAGGTCAGGTAGTACTTTCTTTTCGAATATCTCGAATGCAGCAGGAGGGCGGAAGAATCCAGTCTCACCGTCGAGCAAAGATTCGAGCAAGGCTTCACATTCACTGTCCCGGGACTGAATCAGCTTGAGCAGGTCCGGCGCCGAATTGAGATGGCGGGACTCTAAAAACTCTGCGATTTTGGCGCTAAGGGTTTCGCAAGAACCTTCGAGCAGAATGCCGGCCCGTCGCTCCAGCAGCACACGCAGCTCAGATAACTCGTGCTCGAGAACCGCAACGCTAGTGGAAAGCTTGTGCATTTCCTTCGTGTGTTTCCGGCCGCCTGCTTCCGGCCAGTACACGGGCGAGACGCCCGCGTCTACATTGCATCCTTGCGTTTACAAACCGACGCTCGCAACCCTTGACTTTGTATTGTTTTCTTTTTCTGCCTGGCGCTCTACAAAACTGAGTTCTTTTTCCAGGGAGGAGAAGCGCTGCAGGATTTCGTGCATCCGCAGAGCCATATTGCGAATGGTGTCGATTTGCGAGCGCGCATTGGCTGAAAGACTGCCTGGCTCAATTAGCAATAACTCGGAATTACCCAGGACTGATGTGAGCGCATTGTTGAGACTGTGGCGCATTTCCAGCATGTAGCGGCCGAGCGTCGCCTGGCGCTCGAGCGCGGCTCTTGCGTGCTCCGTCTTAATGGCACGGGCAACCGCCTCGGTCCGGCGCAGGGCTTCGGTGGAAAGCAACACCAGCGCATCCAACCAGCCCTCGTGCTGCCGCAACAAAAGCACACGCGGTTGCGTGTCTCGCACGACCTGGGCAGTCTGGACATCGTTACAAACGAACACCACTGGCTTGCCAGTTGCCTCCAGCGCTTTGAGCAGTGGGGTAATGGCCCGTGGGGCAATCGCCCCCACAATCGCCAATTCAAACGCACCCGCGTCGAAACCGTGACAGAGGTCGCCACTCATCAGGGTGAATGGTGGCACACTGCGTTCAGTCTGCCAGCGGCTGGTGACCTCGCGGGAGAAGTCCGCGTCATCGGAAATGATCATTATGGTGGGCTGGTCCACGGTTTATCGTCCTTGCCATCTTCTTCTGAAAGCGTCAGCCGTCGTTGTCGTCACCGGGGGATTGCTGGGGGGAAGAATCGTCCTCGTGCGCATTCCATTCCTGCGAATTACTCGCTACTTCAAACTCGGGAACTGTGGAAGCACTTGCCGCGGAATTTCTGTTGGGCTGGGCTGCTGGACCGGCCGAGGCCGTAGCTGCGCGCGCCACCTTAGAAGCTGCGCTCGCAGTTGCCGGGGTTTTGCCGACTCCGTTCTTGGCCAGCGCATCGTCCACAGCGGCACGGAGATCCACCAGCATGCGCAACGGTTGCCCAGAAGAGTATTCGGCGTGAAACATGACTTTCCAGGACTGGCAAATCATACGCAAGCGGGCGACCGGCTCTTCCGCGGAAAATTGTGCTCTCCGGCAGTCCAGCGTACTTACGCCATGGCGCTCCAGATCCCGCAGTCCGTCAAGAATAGCGTTGAGGTCTTCATGCATCAGGTGAAAGAAGACACGCCGCATCATGAAGCTGAAACGGGTAAAGGCCACCATTGCGGCGGGCAAGAAATATTTGTCCCCGCATTGCACTTTCAGTTTTCTTCCTTGCTCGAGAATGCCGCTGTGCAGCAGCTCGCTGAGACGCCGGCAATGTTTGGCGGACTGCATTAACTGCTCCAGTGGCTTGAGCCAAGGCGGCAGCACAGAGTCGACCGCACCCAACGCCGGTTCCAGGACCTGGGCAACGTATTCCAGATCCACATCTCCGTCATCGAGACCGGAGGGAGCGCAATGGGAAAAGAACTGCACCAGCAGAAAGTCGATCTTGTCGCGATCTGATGCCGACCTCTTCTCCTTTTGTAAGTGGTGCACCAGAATGGTCTGCAGGACTTCTTGGGTGGTGAGCGGTGTAGTTTGCAGAAACTGCCGCAACTGGTGGACCTGAATGCGTTCATCAACCTCGCGCAGCCATTGCTTGGCCAGTTCGACAGATTCTTGCGGCGGCGCTTCCACTCCGGCTTCCAGGTCACTACAGGCGGGGAGGTCGATGACGAACTCCCGCGCCAAGGCGGAATAAATGGGAAACAGAAGGCGCGCGGTGTGCCATTCCGCAGCCAGTCCACTCAGTTGTGATGTGGCAGTCATGATTTCACAATCCAATTGGGGACTTCATGGGTGAAGCGGGCGGCAACCGCCGTCTGCCCGTCGTGGTATTGCACGGCGACTACAGTAGCTTCGGCGTCGAGCGAACTGTCACGGTTCTGTAGCCGCAGGATTTCCGAAAATTCCAAAGGTATGTTGGAGACGAAGAGGACTTCGCGAGGCGTGCCAAACTCGATTATGGTGTTTTCTGTAGATGTCCCAGTTTCGCAGCCGGTGCGGGTCAATTTGATCGGAATCCGCACAGGTGTCGCTTCGGGGAAAAATTTCGCAAGCCGGCCGACGAGGCTGGGTTCGGGCGAACGCGCGCTAGCTGTGGCCTCTCTTGCCAAGGCGTGACCTCACAAGTTGCACTTAACAGCGGTCCGACTCCCATCTTCCCGGTTAGGAAGACTGTTTAACGGGAGCCGTGGGACCGCACCGTACTTCAAGAGTGCACGATCACAGCCAAAGTCCTGAAGTGATGTGCGGCGCACTAAGTTATTGATGATTATGCGGAAGTCGGCACAATGAGGGTGGCAAGGTGAGAGATATCTTAGGCGAATGTCTCACAATGAAACACCGTCTCAAGCGGGAGCGGCTCGCAGGTCTCACGTTTTGCTCGCGAACGAAACGATTGTAGCCCCACATTCACTGCAGTGCTTGACTCGAAGCTGAAGCCGCCCGTGAACCGATGTTATAGCGTTTGAGCTTGCGATAGAGGGTGGCGCGGCTGATACCTAGCATTTTGCCGGCCAGAACTTTGTCTCCCTTCACCTGCTCGAAGACGCGCTGAATCGTGGCTCGTTCGATGTCCTCCAGATCGGTCGAGGTAAGCCCGCTGGATGATTCAGCGAATAACTCCGCCACCGGGGAGGCGGAAGCGATGGCGGGTGGCAGGTCGTTTACGTCAATGGTCTGATGGTCGCCCAAAGCGACGGCGCGTTCGATGCAGTTTTCCAGTTCGCGCACGTTCCCCGGCCAATCGTATTGCAACAACGACTTCATGGCTGAGTTAGTAACTTGAATGGCATGGTCTGGGGCATAGCGATCGAGAAACCAGTGCACCAGCATAGGAATGTCTGAGCGACGTTCCCTCAGTGCTGGCACGTGAAGCGTCACCACGTTCAAGCGGAAATAGAGATCTTTGCGAAATGTCCCGTTGCGATATTCCGACTCGAGGTCGCGATTGCTGGCGGCGATGACACGCACGTCCACCTTAAGCTTCTGATTGCTGCCTACCGGGCGTATTTCTTTTTCCTGCAATACGCGCAACAGTTTGGCCTGCATCTCCAGCGGCAGTTCGCCGATCTCATCGAGGAAGATGGTGCCCCCATCCGCCGTCTGAAAGAGCCCTGATTTCGACTTGAGGGCGCCCGTAAAGGCTCCTTTTTCGTAGCCAAACAATTCGCTCTCGATGAGCGTAGGCACTAACGATCCGCAGTCGACGGCTACGAAGGGGCGAGTGGCAAAGGTTCCGCGAAAGTGAATGGCGCGAGCCACAAGTTCTTTACCCGTCCCGCTCTCGCCGGTAATGAGGACGGGCGTACGGGTGTCTTTCAATCGCGAGATGAGACGCAGTACATCTTGAATTTTGGCCGACGAACCCACAATGCCATGCAGTTTGGTTTCGGTGTCCATGCGTTCGCGAAGAAAGCGATTCTCATCCACCAGGCGGACTTTTTCCGCCATCCGCCGTAGAAACAGGCGCAACTCCTCGAGCGGCGAAAAGGGTTTGGTGATGTAGTCGTAGGCCCCCAGCTTCATGGCTTGTACGGCAGTTTCAATCGAACCATGTCCTGTCATCACCGCCACTTCGGTACGCGGTAATAGTTTCTTGACCTTCTCCAGAAAATCCAATCCCGACATGTGAGGCATCACCATATCGGTGAGAATCATATGGGCGGGCTGGTCCTCCAGCAGGGACAGAGCGGACTCGCCATTGTCAGCTTCCAGGCAGGCGAAGCCGAGTGATTCGCCGACGGTTACGCAGAGCTTGCGGATGCTCTGCTCATCATCCACGATTAAGAGTCGGATTCGAAGATCGTCGCTGCTCACAAAGCCTTCCCCATGGTTTTCTCGACAACCGAGATAAACTGGCGCACCCGAAATGGCTTTTCCACGCAGGGGGCGCCGGTCTTGCGCAGGGTCTCCACCGTCTCTTCGTTGGCGATATCCCCAGTGATGAAAACGATGCGCGATACCAATTCCGGGCGGTTCGTGGCAATCCAGGTATGAACATCCACGCCATTCACGCCTCCTGGGGTACGCATGTCGGAGACGACACCGAGAAAATCGTCGCCAGCTTCGAGCAGTTCGAGCGCTTTGATGCCCGACTCAGCGCAGACGACGGGATAACCGCTGCGCTCCAAAGTGGCGAGAACATAGGCCATTACGCCGGGTTCGTCTTCAATCAAGAGGACCGGAAGAGGCAGGGGTTTTGCGGCAGGTTGACTCATCGTTGTATCACTCCGGCGGCGGCCCCCAGAGAGGCCGTTTCAGCGAGGGCAGGCAGGCGGACAATAAAAGTCGCGCCCTCTCCCCCGACGTTGTTGTGGCATAGAATCTCGCCGCCATGTTCGCGGACGATTCCGTAGCAGATGCTGAGACCCAGGCCAGTTCCCTTCCCTACTTCTTTGGTAGTGAAGAATGGATCAAAGATGCGGTCAGGAGTGGCAATCCCCTCGCCGTTATCGCGGAACGAGACCTCGACGAAATCCCCCAGGTTTGCGGTCATGATTTCAATACGGGCCAAGCGGCCGGTTTCGCGCACCGCGTCATAGGCATTGTTAAGAATGTTGAGAAAGACCTGCTGCAATTGATGGGAATCGCCGATCACATAAGGCAAATTCTGATCGAATAGCTCCACCACATCGATGCCATGGCTGGTGAAATCATAAGAGCGCAATTGCACGGTGCGGATGAGAATGGTGTTGAGTTGAACAGGTTTGCGCTGTGGCGGGTTCTGGCGCGCGAAGCTGAGCAGGTTTTGCACGATTTGCTTGGTGCGCTGGGCTTCTTGAAGAATCACTCGCAGATCCTTACGGGCGCTTTCCGGGACCTCGGCATTTTCCATGAGCAGATCGGCAAATCCAAGAATGGCCGTGAGTGGATTGTTAACCTCGTGGGCGACGCCCGAAACCAGTTGGCCTACCGCTGCCATCTTCTCGGCGTGCATGAGTTTGGATTGCAACATGGCCGCGTCGGTGATGTCGGTCATTACCACCACGATGCTGGTGACGGACCCTTGCTCATCACGCATGGGGCTGAGATTGACGGAAAACTGGCCCAACCGGCCGTCGCCACGGTAGATTTGCAGGTCAAGATTGTCTACTTGATGACCGGCCACGGTGGCATTGAGAGCATCGCTTAGGACCTGGCGGCGAGCCGGCGCCGCAAGTTCAACCAGAGGCCGTCCTAGAATTTGTTTTTGTTCATAACCGGCGTCATACCAGCGGCGATTGCCATAGCTGATCAGCCCGGCGGTATCCACGACCAGGATGAGACTCTGGGTGTGATTCAGGATCTTGCTGGAAAAATCACGTTCGCGCTGCAGTTCAGACTGAAAATTCTTCAGCCCCGTGATATCGAGCATCAGGCCGCGGTACTGGACGACTCGGCCCTGCGCGTCCAGCACGGCGAATGCGTTGATGAGCACGTGCACAGCGGAACCGTCTTTGCGTCGAAGCGTCTCCTCGTGATTGCGCAACACCCCATGTTGCTGCATGAATTGCGCCAGCCGCTCCCGCACCTCGGGGGACGAATAGATTACGGCGTTGATATCCACTTGCAACAGCTCCTGCCGGCTGCCATAACCCAGCATGCGGACCAGCGCATCGTTCACTTCAATAAAGCGTCCTTCCGGCGTCGAGAAGAAAAGGCCCTCCTGAATGTTGTCAAACAGTTCTCGATAGCGACGCTCCGCTTCGCGGCGATCGGTGATGTCTTTGAGAACGTGAATGGTCTGAAGCCTCTCATTGTTTGCCCCATGAATACGCGAGGTCGAGACCAGATAAGTGCGCTCCAGCACGGGATGAACAAATTCATCGGTGCCATCACCAGTTCGACAGAATGGACAAGAGTGAGGGGGAGCTTCGGTGGCCAAGGCCAGGAGCGCCCGCATATTAAGTCCCACCAGTTGAACCGGCTCGACCCCGATAAATTCCGCCAGCGAACGATTCACACGCAACACATTGTGGGCCTCGTCATGGACCACGATGTAGTCGGAGATGGCATCGAAGATTTCCATCCAGTGCCGGTTGGCTTGATCCATGCGAGTGAAAAGGCGGGCGTTTTCCAACGCCATCGAGGCGTGGCTGGCGATGGCGTGAAGTAATTGCTGATCTTCCTGGCCGAAAGGCTGATCACGATCGGCGAGGCAAAGCACCCCGCCGAGATCTCCCGATGAACTGGGTATGCGGACCAGCGTGCAATCCGTCCAGCCCAGGGCCGAAGTAAATTCGGAACCGAGCAACTCGGTCGCGCTGGCCCGCACGATGTCTTCGCTGCGCTCCAGCAACAGCTTAGTAAGTGCCTGGCTGAAGCGGCGCAACAAGGAGCGGTCATGGCAAACCACCCGGGTCGGACCCTGCAGAACAATCGTTTCGAGCACGCCGTCCTGCGACAGCGCGAGAGCCACACCCCGCGCGCCAGTGATGTCCGCGGCGCGCGCTGCAAAGCTTTTGGCGAAGTCAGGTAGATGGAGTAGCTTGCCCACTTCGAGGGCCAAACCCATGAGAGCTTCCGCTCCCTGGCGGTGCTGCTCAGAAAGGTCCAAGTTGCGAGTCAACTCCAGGGCGATCGCAACTTGACCCGCCAGCACGCGCGCCCGGCGGATGTCTTCCTCGGAAATGCCTTTCCGATCGAGGCGATCCAATACGCCGAACATGCCTAAGATCTGGCCGTCAGAACCCAGCAGGGGCACGGCCACTATCTGCCGAATGGGGAGTTTGGCAATAAATTCCAGGTCTGCACCCACAATCTTGCTGGCCTCATCGGCCCAGAACACTTCTTTGGCAGCCAGGGTACGGGTGGCAACTCCCTCCGGCAAAATGTGATCCACGCGGCTGGGTTTCCCTTTGACGGTAGCCCAGCGAACATGGAAGGCGCTACGCTGCATCAAGCCAACGAAGGAAAATTCAAATCCGAGGAAGTCAGCAGCTCGCACTACGATGGCTTGCATGAATTGATCCAGCTTGCCGATGGAACCCAGCTCTGAGGAAATCTCCAGCAACTGATGCAGTTCCTGGGCGTGCGCCCGGGCAGTGCCGTAGAGTTCCGCGTTGGCGATCGCCACGGCGCCGAAGCCGGCAATCACCGAGACCAGCGACTTCTCTTCGGAGCTGAAGGTTCCCTCCTGCCGCGGATAAATCAGAAGCGCACCCTGGGTTCGTGAAGTGCGGAAAGGGGCGGCAATCAGCATTCCCGAGGGCACTATGTCCCCGAATGCATGCGACTCGGGATCGATAGAGACGGTGATAGGTTCGCCTGCCGCCACCGCCCGCCCAGCCAGATCAGCCGAGAAACGCAGAGCCCGACGATCATGCCGGGCACGAATGGAATTGGCGAACTGAGGCGTCTCAGCGGCCACAGCACGCAACTGGAAAGGACCTTCCTGACGCAACAGAACGCATACCAGCCGGGTGCGCAGCAGAACCCGAATCCGATCCGCCAGCGCTTCGATGACCGCCGAGACATCCGGCGTGCCGTGCAGCGCGTGTGCCACCTCGGCGAGAATCTCGACCCGCCGATGTTCTTCGCGGGAGGCTTGAGTCAAGCGCGTGGCTTCGAGAAGGCTTCCGAGTTGCCCCGCGAGGATAGTGGCTTTAGCGGCCAGGTCTTCATTGAAGAAATTGGCGTCGGCGTCATGCAGAAACGCGGCGGCACCGATAACCTCATTAGAAACTACCAATGGAGCAGCCATCATCGAGCGGGCCTGAAATGCGGCCGCCATGGGGTAGCGGTGCGGATCCACGTAATTGACGAACACCGTGCGGCGGCTGCGAACCGCTTCCATGGCGACGGCACTTTCGTCAGCCTTGAGCCGGGCTCCGCGGAACCTTTCGGCCAGCAAGCCATCCGCTTCCGCGCCAACTAGTTCGTCGGGAGAAGCAACTTGCCAGAAATAGACCCCATTGACCTGAAAAAAATCGCGCGTGGCACGACAGAACAGTTGAATGAGAGAGTCGCCAGAAGTGCCCCGAGCGGCGGCATCGGAAATGCGCAAGAGCAACTTTTGAAAAGAGTCGCTGGACGGGGGACCAAACTCCGGAGTTATCGTCGTGTTCCCGGGCTGCATGGTCAGAAGAACACCGCCTGCTCACCTCGCTCAAACTCACAAGTGCTTGAATATAAGGGAAAAGTATCGTGCGATCTCATTTTGAGTCAAGCAAAATAGGGGCGGGGTGTCTAACTGTGAATCTTAAGCGCTGGCTGTGAGGTGTCTCAAGATGAGAGATAAAGCAAGTCAGGAACGCTTCAATGAGACGTTTCTCATGACTGGAGAGCCTCATTCTAGCTGTCTTTACTGGCTTAAGTAGTCATCGTCACAGCTAGTTAACTCACGTAACCAATCGCAGGTCGAGGCTGGCATCGGCATTGCTCATAAAGGGTCACTACTTTTGTCCGAGGAGGAACTGTGTCTTCAGCAAGGGCGCTGTGCTGGCAGACGGCAGGGGTCTTAACGATATTAGCGGGCATGACATGTGCGATACCGCTGGCAACCGCCGCGGAAAAATCGGTTGAACTGACTCGTAAGGCCAAGACAAAAGTGGCGGCCGTCTATCCCGCTCTGGCCAAGCGAATGAACATTACCGGCACGGTGAAAATTGAGGTTCTGGTGGCAGCGAATGGAACTGTCAAAACCGCCAAGGTATTGGGCGGACATCCCCTGCTGGCGAATGCTGCCGTAGATGCGGTCAGGAAGTGGCGTTTCGAAGCCGCATCCGAGGAAACGTCAGGGGTAGTCGAATTCAAGTTCGCCTCCGACCAGCAGTGATGCAGAATTACCAATGGAGGAGTCCCGAAAGCGAGACTGAGATACAAGTGCGATCTGCGAAAAGGTACTTGATGGAGGAACAGCAATGACAATCGGCAAGAAACTCTACCTTAACTTCGGAGCCGTCCTTGCGATGGTCGTGGTGCTGTTTCTGGTGAACCTCACGGCGGTGCAGCGGGAGCATTCGGCCAAAGCGGCGGCGAGCGCTTCGATCGAGTTGGCCGATGCCACCGACGCGGTCAAGTTTCAGATGATGCAGAACCGTCTATACCTGAGTAATTACCTGTTGAGCGGGGACACCCGCGAAGTAGAGCGGATGAATGAAGGCATCCGCTTCTTGAACGAGAAATTACTCAAGGC
This sequence comes from Acidobacteriota bacterium, assembly GCA_003225075.1. Classification (GTDB taxonomy): domain Bacteria; phylum Acidobacteriota; class Terriglobia; order Terriglobales; family Acidobacteriaceae; genus Gp1-AA124. The sequence goes on from QIAP01000054.1 coordinate 42,449, forward strand.
GGAAGGCTTTTCGAATTCAGACCAGCAGAAATCGGCGCTTGAGAAGGTCCGGCAGCAGGAACAGAATTGGCTAAAAGAATTCGCCACCCCGCTGGTAGAAAAACGCAAAGATGTGGATGCCGGCAATGGTACTGTGGCTGAGCTGCAGATCTTTTATTTGCAGAAAGATGCTTCCGCCTGGGTGAAAACCTCCACCGAGTACCTGGACATGGCGGACCAGGAAAGCAAAAAGATTTTGGAGGAACGCCGCAAGTCGGACGAGACCGCCGCCACCGCAACCGTACTGGTCGCTTTATTCAGCACTCTGCTGGCACTTGGTCTGGGAATCGCAATCGCCTATCGGAGTTCCAAGACCATCACCGAACCCCTCACCAATCTGATGATGGTGGCCAGGCAGATCGGAAATACTGGTGACCTCGACCACACCATCGACATAGAGCGCCAGGATGAAATCGGCGAACTGGCCCGGACCTTTGGCAATATGGTGATTTATCTGAAAGAGATGGCTGCGGTTTCCGAAGCGATCGCCGGCGGCGACCTGACCGTGCAGGTGCAGCCGCGCTCCAAGCATGACACTTTGGGCAATGCGTTCTTCCGCATGGTGGAGGGACTGCGAAGCCTGGTACGCAACGTGCGAGACGCGTCCTCGCAAGTGGCCAGCGCTTCCAACCAGGTTGCAGGCGCCTCCGACGAGTCCGCCAAGATCAGCCTGCAGGCCTCCTCCGCCATTGATGAAGTCACCAGCACCATGCACGAGATGAGTGTGAACGTGCAGAACATGGTGAAGAGCACGCAGACGCAAGCCTCGAGTGTAAGTGAAACCTCGGCTTCGATTGACCAGATGGTGGCCTCGATCCAGCGCGTGGCAGATACCGCCAAGGTATTGCTGGACATTTCCAATCGCTCGCGCGAGGAAGTGCACAGCGGCATCACCACTATGGAGAAGGCCACCGATGGCCTTAACAAGATCAACAACACCATTCACTCCTCGGGTGAAATCATTGACGCGCTGGGACATCGTGCTGATGACATTGGAAAAATCATCGAGGTCATCGACGATCTCGCAGAACAGACCAACCTACTGGCGCTGAATGCTGCCATTGAAGCCGCCCGCGCCGGCGAGCACGGACTGGGTTTCGCGGTGGTGGCCGACGAAGTGAGAAAGCTGGCGGAAAAATCAGCGCAATCCACCAAGGAGATTTCCGAACTGATCCAGAGTATTCAGAAGGAAGCGCGCAAGGCCGTCGAGAACATGGACAAAAGCACCAACATTGTGAACGAAGGCTTGAACCTGGGTCAGGAGCTGAATGCGGCGCTGCGCAAGATTTCCAACGTAGTCACCGAAGTTTACAAGTTCGCCCAGGAAATCGGGGCGGCCACCAACGAACAGTCGCACGGTTCTTCGCAGATCGCCAGGGCCACCACCCGTTTGAACGAGATCACCCACGAAATCAATTCGGCGGTGGAGGAACAGGCGTCGGGGGCACAGGCAGTCGTAAAAGCCATGGAGCGCATGCGGGAACTGACGCAGCAATCCACCTCAGGCTCGACCGAACTCGCGGCCTCGGCCGAACAGATGTCCAAGATGTCGCGCGGACTTCTGGAATCGATGGATCGTTTCGCCTTGCGCGACGCCGACAGCGGACATGTTGCACACCGCGAAGAAAAACCGGCGGCCAAAACCGTGGCCCGTTATGCCACTGCAGGACAGAACTAGCGCGAGAGCATGACCCGGGAACTCCATATCGTCGGATTCAAAGTGGGCCGGGAGACTTACGGCGTGCCCATTACGTCGCTGCATGAGATCGTGCGGGTACCGGAGATCACGGCAGTGCCGGACGCGCCCGAGTACATGGAGGGCGTAATTAATCTACGGGGCAAGATTGTATCGGTGATTGATTTGCGCAAGAAATTCGGCGAGAAGCAACTGGCGGTAAACCGGCGAAACCGCATTCTGGTCGTGGAATGGAACGGTCGCCTTTCCGGATTGATTGTCGATTCAGCCTCGGAAGTGTTGAAGATTCCAGCCGGCGATGTGGAACCGGCCCCGGCGGTACTGCAAGAGGGCGGGCTGAACTGTGTGACCGGGCTGGGCAAATTCGGCGGCCGCCTGATCGTGCTGCTGGATATGAACAAGCTGCTCGAACATAGCGCCGTACGGCAAAGGAATGCCGCCGGCGAGGCCAAGAACATTGGGACGGGCAAAGCAGAGGTGCGGGGCGCCGGCGTGAAATAGGTAGATCCAGGCAGGATTGGACAATCCATGAGCACATCAATGGCAGCCCTGACCGACGCGGAACTGAAACTACTGCAAGCGCTCGTCTACCAGGAATGCGGCATGCATTTCGACGAGCGCCGGATACACTTCCTGCAAGACCGTTTGCAGCGCCGTTTGAAAGAGTGCCAGGTCGACTCGTTCTATAGCTATTACCGCCTGCTCATCAGTCAGGAGGGCAAGGACGAACTGGCGCGCCTACTGGAAAACCTGACCGTCAACGAAACCAGTTTCTTCCGCAATAAGGCCCAACTGGAACTGTTCCACAAGTATGTGCTGGAAGATCTTCTGCGCCGCAAGCACGAGAGCCGCGATTATTCCCTGCGCATCTGGAGCGCGGGCTGTTCCACCGGTCAGGAACCGTACACGCTGGCCATGCTGGTGGCGGACGCCCTGGCTTATTACTATCTGCGTAACCCTTTGCCCTATGAAATGCCCCTGCCCAAACCGCTGATTCCTGGCCCGTGGCGGATCGAGATCACAGCTAGTGACATTAGTTATTCGGTACTGCGGGTGGCTCAGCAGGGCGCCTACAACGAAAACCAGATGTCCACCGTGGATTACAGCTACCGCCTGCGTTATTTCGATAAGGTGGGCGACCACTACGCGGTCAAAAAGGCGCTCAAGGAACAGGTTCACTTCGATTTCCACAATTTGAAGACGGAATATTTGCCGCAACGCAATGATGTGATCTTCTGCCGCAACGTCATGATGTATTTCGACGAAGCTGAACAGAAACGGCTGATCGACAAGTTCTACCGCTGCCTGAACCCGGAGGGCTACGTGTTCGTGGGACATGCCGAGAGTCTGCTGGGGCTGACCGACAAATTTCAAATGGTGCACCGCAACAGTGGTACCGCATATCAGCGCGTGGAGATCAAATCGTGAGTACCGGTCGCGATGAACGGATGGCAGAACTCCGCGAGATCTTCTTCGAGAGCGCCCAGGAACTGTTGCAGGCGCTGAACGATGAAGCCTTGAAACTGGAGAAGGAACCAGGTGACGCGGAGATTGTACGCACCATCCGGCGGATTGTGCACACTCTGAAAGGCGATGCTGCGGCCTGCGGTTATCGCGAACTGAGCGAACTGGCGCACGATATGGAAGACGTCCTGGCGCTGCAAACTGCTTCCGCGCATACTTCCCTGCCCCAGGTCGCCTTCACGGCCGCAGACGTGTTTGGCGCCATCCTGACGGCTTACCGCCGCCGGGTCAAAGTGCCTTCTACCGAGCCTTTGCGGAAAATGATTCACGCTATGGCAGAGTATGCGGGGAACGTCCCGGCCCCTAAAAAGAAGCTGGCGGGAAACAAGACATCCCGCTCGAAGACGCCCGCGACACGGGATAGCGCCGGGAACCGCCGCGAGGAATCGCGGGTGCCCGCCCGAGCTCGATTGGCAGCATGGAACGAGTACGAAAAGCTGGCTATCCAGAAGGCTCTGCGTCAGGGTAAGAAACTATATCACGTTCTGGCAGACATCGATCTCGATTGCGGCATGCCGATTGCCGGGCGTCAACTGGTGCAAGTCGCGCTGAGCGCGATCGGCGAAATCCTGGCGATTCGACCGGAGGCAGGGGCATCGCAGGCGGAACGGCTGGTGGAATTCGCTGTGGCGAGCGACCAAACTGCGGAGCAGATCGCCGCCAGATGCCAGGTTCCGACGGTGATTTCGAAGGTCACAGTCGGGCTCATTGCAGATGCAACGGGAGCCAAAGATCCGAATTTTGCGATCCCCCACCCCATCGCGACGTTTACGAGCGAGTCGGCGGCGAAGCTAGAGCATTCTCCGGCGAGCCAGCCACTCTCAGAATCCGAAGACGATCAGCAACCAACCACGCCGTCGCACATGGCCTCGCTGGCCGACAATATATTGCGAGTAGACGCGGAGCGCATCGACAACGTGCTCAACCTGGTGGGCGAGTTGATCATCGGCAAATCCATGCTGCAGCAGACGCTGAATGATTTCGCCAAGCGCTTTCCCAAGGACCATATGCGCGGCAAATTTGCCGATGCCATGGCCTTACAGGGACGAGTACTGAATGATCTGCAGCGTTCGGTGATGAAGATCCGCATGGTGCCGGTGGAGCAACTGTTCCGCCGCTTTCCCCGCTTAATACGAGATGTAGGACGGCAATGTGGGAAACAAGTGGAGCTGGTCATAAGCGGTCAACACACAGATTTGGACAAAAGCATCCTAGATGCGATTGCGGAACCAATTACCCATCTAATTCGCAATGCGGTCAGCCACGGTATCGAGAGCGCCGAGGAACGGCAGCGGGCGGGCAAATCCCCGAATGGCACAATACGGCTTCAGGCCTACCATCAAGCCAACCAGGTGGTTGTGGAAGTCAGAGACGATGGCCAGGGCATTAATGCCGAGCGGGTAAAAACCAGAGCCGTCGAACAGGGAATGATTACTGCGGAGGCAGCCGCCCAGCTGAGCGAATCGGAAATTCTGGACTTGATCTTCCAGCCAGGGCTCAGCACTGCCGAACAAATCACTGAGGTTTCCGGGCGGGGTGTGGGTATGGATGTCGTGCAGAGTGTGTTGCGCCGCCTGAAAGGCACAGTGGAGGTAGAGACCAACCCGGGCCGCGGCACCGCCTTCCGGCTGAAACTGCCGCTGACTCTGGCAATTATCAAAGCCTTGTTGTTCCGCGTAGAACACCGGCTGTATGCCATCGCGCTCAGCAGCGTCGCGGAAATTGCGCGAACTATCGAATCAGAAATTCACCAGGTGGACAACCGCGAGATTTTGCAGCTACGTAACCAGGTATTACCGATGGTAAGGCTGGGAAGGCTCCCCGTTGGTGCGGATCATGGATCGCACAAAATATTCGTACTGGTGATCACATCGGGTGATAAGAAGTTTGGGCTCATCGTAGACCAACTCGAAGGCGAGCAAGAATTAGTCATCAAGGCACTGGATGACCATGCCATCTCCACCGACTTGGTGAGCGGGGCCTCCATTATGGGCGACGGCCGGGTGGTCATGATTCTGAATCTTTCGGCGGTGGTGGAACATTTCTCTCGTTCCCGCTTTAAGTCCTCCGGAGTGCTGGGATCCGGAATGCTGCTTTCTCACGAGGAGCGCTCTCCTCTGGGGCCAATTGACAGAGGAGCGCAGGCATGAACGATCCGACCCGAGTGCTGGTGGTGGATGATTCCGCACTGATGAGGAAACTCATTCCCCAGATCCTCGCGAGTGATGACTCCATCAAAGTGGTGGGCACCGCCATGGACGGCACATTTGGATTAAAGAAGATTGCTGAGCTCAAGCCGCAGGTGGTCACGTTAGACCTCGAAATGCCGGGCTTGAGCGGCATCGACACTTTGAAGGAAATCATGCGGCGCTACCGGGTGCCAGTTATCGTGGTCAGTTCGCATAGCACGCAAGGCGCCTCGATTACGCTTCAGGCCCTGGGACTGGGTGCATTTGATTTCGTAGCCAAACCGCAAGACGTGTCGGCGCGCATGCCTGAGATCGCAACGCAACTGATCACGAAAATCAAGGCCGCCGCTGAATGCAATGGCTCCCGAATGAAGCCGCTGCCGGAAGATGGGCGCCGCGCGGAGAAGCCTTCGTCGGTTTCTACCAATGCTCCGACCCGCGTGGTGGCAGTCGGGATCTCGACCGGCGGTCCGAACGCCTTGCAGTACATGTTGTCGCAATTGCCTGGTGATTTCCCGGGAAGCATCGTGGTGGTGCAACACATGCCCGATGGCTTTACCGACATGTTCGCTCGCCGCCTAGATGAGAGCTGTGCGATAAAAGTCAAGGAAGCAAGATCCGCTGACCTATTGTTGGCGGGACGGGTGCTGATCTGTCCCGGCAGCCGGCACATCAAGGTAAAGCGATTGCCTTTGGGAGATGTAGTGGTTCTGACCGATGATACCCGGGTCCACGGACACCGGCCATCGGCCGACGTGTTGTTCAAGAGTGTTGCCGAAGAATTTGGGTCGCGAGGCATCGCGGTGTTGATGACTGGCATGGGCGACGACGGCGCGGAGGGCATGGGGTACGTGAAAGCGGCCGGCGGCATGACCATCGCACAGAGTGAAGACTCATGCGTGGTATTCGGGATGCCGAAAGCGGCTATCGACCGAGGATATGTGGTGCGGATCGTGTCTCTGGACGCGCTTGCGAATACTCTGCAAGCACATTGCGCGCCCGAACGGGGACATGACCAAAGACTTGAGAGCGGCGGCAGAGCGGCAGGCGCCGGACGAGTTTGAAGTTCCCGGCCGTCAACCTGACGGCCAGTGCTGAAGGTAGGTAGGAGGAGGTCGTGTTATGGAACAGTTTGCGCCGGTACGACGCAGCAAGGACGGACAACCGGTCCGTTACTTAATCGTAGATGACTCGGTTTTCGCGCGTAAGAATCTGGCGCGCATGATTGAGTCATTTGGTGGGCAGGTAGCTAGCGAAGCGGGGGATGGTTTGACGGCCATCACGGAATATGACCGCACTAGTCCTGACATTGTGCTCATGGATATCACCATGCCCCAGATGGAGGGCATTGAGGCCGCGGAAAAAATCGTACAGCAGCATCCCGAGGCCCGCATTGTGATGGTGTCATCCGTGGGATATCAGGAAAACATCGTCGCCGCGCTGCAGCGAGGTGCGCGCCACTTCGTACAGAAGCCGGTCAAGCCGGATGTGCTTTACGAAGTGATCAAATACGTACTGGGGGACGATGCCGCAGTAACTAATGCTGCCGGCGCGGGAGCCTGATTTATGAAAATGGAGTTGATTCAGCCGTTCATCAACGCGGCCGACGCCGTGCTGGCGCAGGGGCTGCAATGTACTACGTCCATTGCGAACCTCAGCATGGAGGAAGAGGCGTATCGTCGTAAGGGAATCGCCGCTTTGGTATGGCTTACCGGAGACATCGAAGGGCGGATCATTCTTGATCTAGACCCTGAAACCGCAGTGAGGGTGGCCAGCCGTATGGCCGGCGGGGAGCTGCCGGAATCCGATGAACTGGTGCGGGAAACCGTCTTTGAGCTGGCCAACCAGGTGATCGGCAATGCCATTACCTCGCTCAACGATCAAGGATTTCATTTCAGGGTGCATCCCCCCGTTCTGCACACCTCGGAAGAAGGTAGCCGAAGCAGTGAAGATACCGAAGCCCTCGTCATGTGCTTCGAAACCATCAGCGGCAAGATCTTCATGAATATCGCGCTACGATATACCGGTCGCCGCCATCCCGATCGCGCGGCGGTTGCTGGATAACAATCCATCTGTTGTCGAGCCATTAAAACGAAGTAGGCACTCGCGCCAAAGCTCATGCTGCATGCTCAAGGGGAGCTCTCACCTGCACGCGCTGGCGATCATCACTTCCCCGGATATCCCTGCTCATCCAATCAAGGCGTCTCTGCCGCTGACGACCAATGAAGTATGGGGCTCGCCAGGCTGGTATCAACAAAGAAACTGCGGAACGACGCTAAGCTCAGGGGCCTGCGATAACGAAAACCGGGTTCTGGGGCGGCGGAGGTAGTCCGGGCCCGGGCGGATTTGCGGCGCTCACCGGAGCCGGCAAAGTGTATATGGTGCCGTTAGGGTTCCGCAGGGCCGTGTCATCAGATGTCCGGATGACGGCAACACTTCCCGCGTCGCAACTTGCCACATAGACTCGCGAGCTATCCCCGGAAGTCGCGGTAGAGATTCGGAATCGGGCAGAGCCGCAACCCGTGACAACTGGCAGGCTGGCTAAGGAAATGCCTTTTGTGATGCTGTTGCTGGAAGTATTAATCACCGTGACTTGCTCTGCGACCGAGTTTCCGCTGAGCACGAGACTGGCAATGTAAGCACGTGTCCCATCCGGCAAAGCACTCACAGTTAGTGCAGAACATCCGGCGGGGCACGGCGCGTTCGGGCCAGCGGTTAAGTCAATCGTGGCCAGCAGGTTATTCGGGGGATCCGCTGCCGCATTGAGGATGGTAACTGTTCCCGCTGTCGGGTTCGTGATATAGAGACGGTTTGAATTCTTCTCATACATCATGAAATTCGCGCCTGCGCCGGCGGAAACCGGCGTACCGGGGTTCACCAACGCATCGGTATTTGGGTCGATGACTGCTACATCCCCGTTGCCTTGGCTCAGCACGTAAACACGGCCGCTATCAGAGCGGGCTAACGCCCACAGCGGAGAATTAATGGTCGGATCCGTAATCGTGGTGTTAACAGTTTTATTGAGAGGGTTAATGCTGGTTACCGAACTATCGCCCTGGTTCACCGCGTAGAGCTTTTTGGCGTCCGGAGTCTCAGCGAGGGCTACAGGGTTCGTTCCGACCGGAATAATGTTGGTTACAACATTTGAAGTGATGCTAACGGCAGCAACAGTGTTGGCGCCCGAATTGGCCACATAAACGGTGCTGTTCTCAGTTGTGTGCACAAAAACCGGCACCGAGCCGGTGGGCAAACTGGTGAAGACGACGGATCCAAGACCAGTGACCGAACAGGGCAGAACTGAGCACGGTGGCGCGGGAGAAAAACTCGCGACGGTGTCGTCCAGACTGTTAGCTACGAAAACATGAGCAGTTCCGGAGGGCTGCACAGCGGCGTGTACCGGCCCTAATCCGACTTTTGCGGTTCCGATGTTGCTATCGCCTGAAACATCGATTTGCATGCCCGTTCCCGGATTAGCCGGGCCATTGCTGTTTACTACGAAGACGGCACGGAAGTTGCTGGAATCGGGCGGCGTGACAGTGTTCGGAATCACGATCGGACGGAATGTGTCTCCGCAGCTAACGCATACCATGGTGGAAAGCAGAACTGTGGTCACACGAGCCTTGCACAACAATGTCATCGGCACCCCGCCGCAGAAGCTCGAGTGTTCATTAATGATCCCGGAAGAGTTTCCATTCTAAACGTGAAGTGGAGGGGAGCGCCAGCGAAGCAGCCGGAATGCAAAGTGTCGAGGCCGAGAGCTGAGCGCTGAGGTGACGGTGAATGCTAAATGGCAGTGCTGAAGGCTCGCTTCTCACGCCTGCTTGCGACTGGATTTCCGAGCTGCAACCGCAGTCCCGCGAACTGCCGCCCTCGCTGCCGGCTTCTTGCCTTCGGTTTGCGCCAGGCTCTGCTTAAGGGCAGCCATTAGGTCCACCACTGGCGCGAGTTTCTTCGGTTTCTCTACTGCAGCAATCTCACCGCCCTCAAGTTTCGCCTCGATCAGTTTTTTCAGGTTTTCCTGAAATTCGTCGTGATATTTCTCCGGATTCCATTCGTCGGCGAGGGCTTCAATCAACTGGTGGGCAACTTTGACTTCTGCTTCTTTGAGCTCTACGTCCGGAGCGCCGAAATCTTTGACCTCGCGAACTTCTTCCGCGTAGTACATGGTATGAAGCATCATTCCGCCTTTGTGAGGGCGAAGAAATACTGTGTACTCGCGGTTGTGCATGGTAAGTTTTGCAACGGCGACAAATTCACTTTCTTCCAAGGCTCGCGTCAGCAACGCGTAAGGGCGCCGACCGGCTTCCTCGGGAACCATGTAGTAGGACGATTCAAAGTAAACGGGATCCACTTCGGTGGACTTCACGAACTCCAGGATTTCCATGGTCTTGGCAGTTTTGGGTTCGATCTTTTTGATCTCTTCGGGTTCGATGACAACGTACTCGTCTTTGCGATATTCGTAGCCTTTGACGATCTCGCTGCGTTCAACCACGCGGTTGTCTGCCGGACAGTAGAGCTGCTGCTTGATGCGCTGCATGTCGTCACGATGAAGCATGTGAAAGGAGATAGCGGAACTGCGCGCACCGGAGAAAAGACGCACCGGCATGGATATCAAACCGAATGTCAGGTAACCTGACCAGACTGAAGCCGCCATAGTAGCCCCCGAGTCTTCACCAAGATAGAGCCGGCGCCAGAGCCACGCCAAGGTACAGAGTTTAGCCTACAACGCTCCATTTTGATGCACATTACGGGCGGGGGAATATAAACGTAAAGCACCAGAATTGGTGCAAGTCGGAACTCAAGCCCAATAACTGGTAGTTACCAGTCGGTGCCAGTCGGGGTCTTGAAAGCGCCCATGCTGGAAGGAAGATCGGCTGGATGATGGCAATTGTTGGGTGGTCTACGGGTGCCGGTTTGCAATTATGGCCTGCGTTAGCCATAACGACGGCTTTTGCCATACTTGCATGGCTGATCAAGGGGGTCAATAGGTCCGGAACTGTGGCGGGAGCGGTAGTCTCGTTCCTACTGCTCCGGAGTGCGGGGCTGGGGGCGTTCGCTGTGCTGGTTTCGGTTTTTGCTCTCACCTGGATCAGCACACGATTCGGCTACGCACGAAAACTACACCGCGGAACCGCTGAGAAGAGTAACGGCCGGAACGGATTCCAAGTACTGGCTAATTTGGGGATTGCAACATCTTGCGTAGCGCTATTCGCCATTACAGATAGACAAGTCTTCTTACTGGCTTGTGTAGCAGCATTGGCGGAAGCGGCGGCGGATACGGTTTCCAGCGAATACGGACAAGCTACCAGCGACACGGCACTCCTGATCACCACTTTGGAGCGAGTGCCAGCAGGTACCGATGGCGGCATCAGCATGGGCGGAACGGTTGCCGGAATCATAGCCGCGATAGTGGTCAGTTTCGTTGCCCTGGTTGCCGGTCTTCTTGCCTGGCGCTGGTTGTGGGTGTCAGCTACAGCGGCAGTAGTTGGAATGTTGGCGGATAGCCTGCTGGGCGCGAGCCTGGAGCGCAAGCACGTCTTGGGCAACGATGCGGTCAATTTGCTGGGTACCCTTATTTCTGCTCTGCTCGCAGCTGGCCTATTCATGTTCCTGAATCAAGTTTTCTGACCGTTGTCACGTTTCCTGTCACCGTAAAGAGATTTGCGACATTTTGACCTGCACAATAAGTGTTGCATTTTTTGATTTCTAGGCTAGAATGCCTCACCATTGATTTGTGCCACTTTGAGTCGAACCTATAAAGCATTAGTTGGAACAGCGCTCCTGTGGCTGGTTGCCAGCTGCCCTTTGTTGGCGCAGCGAGGGGCGCTGACGGCTCCCCGGAACGTCGCGCAGTTGGCCCAGCAGGCCGCCACGATCGTGCGCGGACAAGTGATGAGCGCGCACGTCGAACCCCATCCCCAACTTACCAATCTCAGCACCGTGGTTGTGACCTTGCGGGTCGAGAAGAATCTGAAAGGCACCGCGACTTCCGCGCTCACGTTCCGGCAATTCATCTGGGACATCCGCGACAAATACGACGCTGCCGGCTATCGCAAGGGACAGGAACTGCTGTTGTTGCTCAATAAGACCAGCGAATACGGGCTGACGAGCCCGGCTGGCGTCGAGCAGGGTCGATTCGGAATTTCGCGCGATGCCAAAGGAAATCTCACGGCCGTTAATGGACACGGCAATGTGGGACTGTTTGCCAATTTCGCTGAGCAGATGAAGCGACCCGGCCTGAAACTTTCTCCACGAGCCTCGGCGCTGGTGGCGCGGCACCGCCAAGGCCCAGTGCCGCTCCCGGAGCTGGAGGAAATCATCAAGCAGTTCGCGGGAGCCAGGTAAATGCGACGACACCACTCATTCCGGTGGCGCATGGCGGCGCCTGTTCTCGCCACGTGCTGTCTGCTGATGATTTCGCCGGTTGCGCTGCACGCCGGAGGTCCGCTTTTCGTCGGCGGCCCGACTTTTGGCGTGGATGGTCAGCCCTTTACCTGGAACCCGGCTACGATGCCGATCAAGTATCGCGTGGATGGCGGTCCCATGAGCGTCGCGCCCTCCGGCCAGGTTGTGATCAGCAATGCCCAAGGCATTACGCGGGTGCAGCAGATGCTTCAAACCTGGCAGAACGTCTCTACTGCGGCGGTCTCCTTTAGCAACGCAGGATCAATTCTGCCGGTTGCGGGTTTCAGCGATGGCGACGTGAGTAGTGCGCCGGAGTTCGCTGCCGTGGCCGGCTCGTGCCAGAGTGGCGCCCAGAGTCCAATCATCTTCGACGCCAACGGTCGCGTGCTGGCGGAATTGGGGGCCGACCCGCTCATCATTGGCTTCTCAGGGCAATGTGCTCTGAGCAAAAGCGGACAAATTATTTCTGATCTGGTTCTATTGAACGGAGCGTTTCAGGATGGAGTAACACAACCGCAACTGGCTGCTAACCAATTCAATGAAGCCATCATTCATGAAATGGGCCACTTCCTTGGATTGGACCATTCTCAGATCAATCTGGACCTCTTTCTCAATGCTCTGAATGCGGGTCAGTTCGGCACCTGCGATCTTGATGATCTCGCTGGTTTGCCACTGATGTTTCCGATTTCTTTCTGCCAGGCACGGCTGGATGCCGGCCTGCCCCAATTGGCGCCAGATGATATGGCGTGGATTTCGAAACTCTATCCGAGCACTAACTTCGCCAAGACCTACGCAACAATTTCGGGAACCATTTTATCTTCTGACGGGCAGACCCCGGTACAGGGAGTAAACGTCATTGCGCGGCAATTGGACGATTCCGCGACTTCCAAAGATGAATCGCGTCGCGTCGCCATGTCGGTGGTGTCGGGATACCGGTTTACGCAGAATCCAGGTCAAACTGTGACTTCGAATTATCTGCCGTGCACTCCGCCCGGACAGAGAGGTTGTCCAGTTGGCGGCTTCCTCGATGACAACAGCGCCGGCGATGTTTTCGGGTCACGCAACAGTTCGTTTATTGGTAGTTACGACATTCCTGTGCTCGCCGGGGCAAGTTACACGGTAGAAGTGGAATCTGTCTTCGGTGCATTCATAGGGGGGTCGGGGGTCGGGCCCCTGCGTTTGCCGATTGCGTTGCCCGGCGGGATTCCAGAGTTCTGGCACCAAACGGAAACTTCATTTGATGATCCCACACAGGCTGATCCGATCTCGACCAGCCCCGGACAGACAATCCCCGGCACGGACGTCATCCTTAACGGTACGCAACCGACGTTCGATCAATTCGAGGATCCCGGAGCAAACTTGTTGAGGCACGACTTGGTGCCAATGCCCCGAGAAGATGAACTGCAGCAGCGGGAGGATACATGAGGTCGAGGGCCCTCGCTGTCTCTAGTCTGGGTGTGCTGCTGCTCTTTCCGGGCTGCGGAGGAGGTGGCCAGCGGAGGTACACCGCCGTACTCCTGGACAGCAACCGGAACGCCTCAGGGTCTAACCGTAGATGCCTTGGGTAATATCATGGGACGGGCGGTGGCAAGCGGTTCGGCGTCGCTGAATGTCCAGGTAAAGGATTCCGGATCTCCGGCGCAGACAGCAAAAGGGACCGTATCGTTGACGATCGAAGCGTCGCTCCCGCTGGCAGCGCAGACCTCTGTTCTCCCCAAAGCTGCAGTAGGCCGTGTTTATAACGCTGGGCTGGCTGCAATCGGAGGCACACCACCATATGCGTGGACCCTCGGCAGCGGCACTTTACCCGCCGGACTAACATTGGATTCGCGGGGCCTGATCAGTGGCACGCCATTAGTCACAGCGGTTGGAACCGTTAGTCTTAGTTTCGTGGTTACAGATTCGGGTTCGCCCGCGCAAACCTCAAGTGCCTCTCTTAACCTTATGGTCACACAACCGCTGGGACGCAACGATTCCATCGCCACGGCTACCCTTATCACGAATGGGACGTCTAACGCTTCCATCAGCCCTTATTCGGATCCGAGCAGCACTGGCCCGGACAGTGACTATTACAAGTTGACGGCGAACCCGGCAGCGACTGTGAACGTAGAAATCTTCGCGGCGCGTCTCTTCCCACCTAGCCCACTGGATTCGGTGATTGAGATACTTGACGGTACCGGTAAACGCTTTACAACCTGCAAAGATCCTATCCAAGCATTCCTGGTACCGCCGGCCGTTATCGATCCGAATCCAAATGACTTTAATGATACGTGCATCAACGACGACGACCCGAACACGAATACCACCGACTCGAGCTTAGGTTTCCAAGTACCAGGCACATCCGGCGGCCCGCCTGTCACCTTCTATGTCCACGTCTTCGACTGGCGTGGCGATGCGCGGCCCGACATGCTCTACCAAATTCAGATCAGTGGTGCCAACTAATCCTCAGCGACGCTGCTAACTCCAGTTCCCAGGTTCCTCGGTTGGGAGAAGGCCAATGGCCAGATTCCGCCGGGCGCGGTGGTTATGGCCCGCACGGGATGGACCTCTCGCCGGAACTCCGACAAAGAATACCGCAATGCCAACCCGAAAGGCCGATATCGCAAGTTTGCCCACCCACAAGATCTCGAGCGCGACACTGTCACCATTCGCAACCTGATTCCTGATTTTGTAGCTTTGACTGGAGAGCGCTTTCTGGCCACGCTCGGCCGCGTCTAGAATGTCAGCCGATTACGTCTCGCTCCTTGAGCAAAAAGCCGATTGGGAAGTTCTTCCTGTAGCCCGTTGGGCGCGAAAAATCGCGAGGTTCGCTAAGCTGCGCTCACTGCCCGGGACTGCCGCACCCGCTCGTAAATCCGCACATATTCCTTGGCAGAGAAGTTCCAGGAGAAATCCTTATTCATGCCGTTCCGCATGAGCACCTGCCATGATCCCTGATCGCGATACGCTTGTAGCGCCTGCTTGATCGTCAGCAGCAACGATTCGCCGCTATATTCCGTAAATTTGAAACCCGTGCCCTTGCCGGAGCGCGCGTCCCAGGGCTCGATGGTGTCGTCCAAACCTCCCGTGGCGCGAACGATTGGCACCGTGCCATATTTCAAGCTATAGATCTGGTTCAGCCCGCAGGGCTCATACTTCGAGGGCATGAGGAACATGTCTGCGCCCGCTTCAATCTTGTGCGCAATGGCATTGTCATAAGCAATCTTCACCGCAATCTTCTGTGGAAATTGCTTTTGCATGCGCAAGAACATCTCTTCATATTCCTTGTCGCCAGTGCCCAGAGCCACAATAATCATGTCCTCGCGCGCCAGCCGGTCCATGATCTGCGCGATCAGATCAAAACCTTTCTGGGCCGCGAAGCGCGAGACAATACCGATCACCGGTGACTTGGAATCGGCGTTCGTAACCCCGAAAGTGGCGAGCAGATCCTGCTTGCACTTTGCCTTGCCACTGAGATCCTCGGGGGAATACTTCGCGACGATGAACTTATCGGTCTGTGGGCTCCATTCATCGTTATCCACGCCATTCAGGATTCCTGTAACGGTGGATGCCCGGTCGCGCAGCACGCCCTCCAATCCAAAGCCATATTCGGTGGTCTGAATCTCCTGGCTGTACTTGCGGCTCACGGTCGTAATGAAATCGGAAAATACCAGCGCGCCTTTAAGAAAATTCACATTACCGAAAAATTCCAATTTGCTGATGGTAAAAAGATCCCATGGCAACATAAGCAAGGGAAGAATGTCGGGCGGGAACAGCCCCTGGTAGCCCATGTTGTGAATCGTAAAGACAGTGGCAACATCACGGAATGCCGGATCTTCTGAATACAAGGTGCGTAGCATCACCGGAACCAATGCGGATTGCCAATCGTGACAGTGAAAAACGTCGGGCACACCAAGTATCTTGGACGCTTCTAGAAGCGCGCGGGAAAATAGAGCAAAACGCTCCGCATTGTCCGGGTAGTCGCCCGCCGAAGTACCATAAAGGGCGTCACGATCAAAAAAAGGAGGATAATCCACAAAATAAAATTTTATGCCGGAACGGTTTCCGCCCGTCACGACCGAACAGAAACGATAGCGATCGTCGAACGGAACCGTAATACTGCGCACCACGATCTGCGCATCCGTAAGTTTGGTTTGGCGGTAGCGGGGAAGGTAGACGCTGACCTGGTGACCCGCCGCGGCCAATGCCCGCGGCAAAGCGCCCACAACGTCGGCCAAACCGCCGGTTTTGGAAAAGGGAACGCATTCCGAAGCCGCGAATGCAATATGCATGAGGACACACCTCCAAGCAGAGTCCGCTGCCCGGCGCAGGCTATTATGATTACCTGCTCAGCACCTTTGATACTGCGCTGGGGAAACTAGCGGGATGAACTTGTAAGTCTAAATGGCGGAGAGAAAGAGGGTCAATGTGCAGAGAGTTGTAACCGCAGAAAAAGTTCGTAGTCACAAGCCAAAATTGGGACAACATTTTCTCGCCGACGCAGCCGCCGCCACCCGCATTGCGGACGCGCTCGGCAACATCTCACAGAGCACCGTCCTCGAAATCGGACCTGGGCGCGGTGCCCTCACTTCCCTGCTCGCCAGGCGTGCCCGCCGTTTGATTGCCATTGAACTAGACCGCGTGATGGCGGCGCAACTGCGCATGAAATTCTCCACCACATCCAATGTGGAAATAATTGAAGGCGACATTCTTGCCATCGACTTCCATACTCTGTTCGGACCAAAGCCGGGCTCTTCCCGTCCTGGACTGGTGCATACCCCAGAGCGGGCTCGCGTTGTCGGTAACATTCCCTACTACATCACCTCCGACATCCTGCTCCGGCTTTTTGATTTCCGGCAGTACATTTCGACGATCGTAATTATGGTGCAACGCGAAGTCGCCGACCGAATAACTGCCAAGCCGGGCGGGAGCGAATACGGGCTCCTCTCTGCCACGGCGCAGCTCTATGCCAACGTCGAAAAGCTCTTCACTCTTCAACCGGGCGCGTTCTCCCCGCCACCTAAGGTGCAATCATCCGTCATCCGTCTGAACATCTCTCCCAAGCTGGCCAGCTTGAAAGTCCCGGAAGACAGCTTCATTGAGTTCCTCAAATTATCTTTTGGGCAAAAGCGTAAAACTCTCTGGAATAATCTGAAGTTGAGTTACCAGCCAGAGGTGCTGAAGGTCGCACTACAGAAAACCGGAATCAAGCCCACGGTCCGAGCTGAGGCTTTAACGTTAGAAAAGAGCGCTGCTCTGTTCCGAGCTCTGAGCAGCAGCCCACCAGCGACACCGAGCAAGGCGCCGTAGGAGTGCCCTATGAACATGACGGTACGTCATTCAGCAGTCGCCGGTCGCTTCTATCCCGACGATCCCGTCACCCTGCTCGCCGAGGTCCAGTCCTACACAACGACGGGCAAAGAGCCGATCCCAGCTCTGGGTTGTGTGGTGCCCCACGCCGGATACATGTACTCGGGTCATGTGGCGGGGGCAGTCTATGCGCGTATGCAAGTTCCCCAACGCTGTATCTTGATGTGTCCCAATCACACCGGTATGGGCCAGCCGCTTTCGATCATGAGCCAGGGAAGATGGCAGACGCCGTTGGGGCATGTCCCAGTTGATTCCGAACTCTCGGCTGCGCTTAAGGAGCGGTTTTCTTTTCTTAGCGAAGACGCTGCCGCACACCGCGCCGAACATGCCGCTGAGGTCCAGCTACCATTCCTGCAAGCCTGCCAGCCTCACCTCAGTTTCGTGCCGATCGCGCTCGGTACCAGCCGGTTCGAACTGCTTGAGGGACTAGGCGAAGCCATCGCAGATGTTATTGCCCAGCAGGACGAGTGCGTGCTCGTCATCGCCTCCAGCGACATGAATCATTACGAGTCGGACGCGGTCACCCGCGTCAAAGATCACAAAGCCATCGACCAGATTTTGGCGCTGAATCCCCGTGGCCTGTTTGATGTTGTCATGAAAGAACAAATCAGCATGTGTGGATTCGGTCCGACCGTCGCGATGTTGACTGCTGCCAGCCGGTTGGGCGCGACCTCGGCCGAACTGGTCAGATACGCGACATCTGGTGATGTATCCGGCGACCGCGACATGGTGGTGGGATACGCGGGCGTGGCGGTGCGATAGACGGATTTTAATTCCAATGCCAGAAAAAAAGGGCGACCCGAAGGTCGCCCGGACTTCTCCACCTTGAGATTAACGGTGCGGAGAAGAGGACGAATGTGGCGCAGATGCATGCGGTGCCGGTGCTGACATCCGTGGCGCCGGGGCAGTGGATCGCGAACTCGTGCCACCAAAGGACCCCATATTGCGAGCACTGGGCGACATCATGGTGACTCTGGCCGGTGGCGTAGTACGAATCGTCATAGACCCCGACGTCCCGACTTGCTGCGAAACTCTCCCCAGATTGCGCACGCTGCCACGCGGAACACCCATACCGGCCGACCCTTGGTCAATTACAAGGGTACGACGGGGCGGCGTACCCGGCGAGCTAAATGGCCCCCTGCCCACGGCAACCGTCTGCGTCCCGCCCCTTGCAGGAGGGTGTGGCGGCGTGAATCGGACTGGCGGATTGACGACTGGTGTCACAGCAGCGAAGTTATTCCAACCGCCCGGCTGCCACAGCCATCCGTAGTTCGGGACGAACGCCCAGTTGCCATAGTGATACGGCATCCAGCCCCACGGATACGCAGATACCCACGTATAGCCGAAGCCCGGAGACCAGGCCCAGGCGCCGTTCATAAACGGATCCCATCCCGCGCCGGTGAAATACGGCTGCCAGCACAGGCCATAGCCCGGAACGTTGTAGTAATTGCCGTAGTAGTTCAGGTCGCTGACGCCGTAACTGTAAGGCATCGAGTTGCTGTATGAGTTGGCGTTCAAATAACGCTCGTGATACTGATCCTGCTGTTTGTTCCAATTGTCGTCGGGATCGGTCTCGAAATTCTTGGCTACGGTATAACGATCCTGGTCAGCGAGATCGAACGTAGCAGTTTGCTTCTTGCCGACTTCGACCGTCCCCGACGGGCCCTCAACTTCCACGTTGCCCTTTAACACTGCGAGCGTCGCGTCTGTGTCTTCCAGATCCACACGGAAGTGAGCGGCATGCGTCACTCTCACCGTCTCGCGAGCGAAGTTTAGCGACAGTTCACTATTCTTCTGGCCGGTGAAGTTGACGTAGGCAGTGCCTTCTTCAACCTTTACGTTAGTATTTTTGGAGCCGGAATCTCGTAGCGAAAGTTGGCTGAATTCAATCTTGGTGTCAGGTGTAATGCGAACCACGCTGCCGTCCTCGAACTCCACCTCGGCGCGGCCATCATCTTTGGCCCACAGCTTTGTGCCTTCGGTAATCGGCATATTCAGGAAGGCTTTCTCGTATCCTTGACCAGTGTTTCGATCAATCTGTACAGTGCCCTCGACGTCGCTTAGCCGCACAATGCGCGCCTGTGAATCGGCCAAAGCGGGCATGGTAAGCAGGCCACACGCCAACGCCCCTAGCATCAAAACTGTGATGCTCAGTCTACGCATGGACATAGTTGTCTCCTGGGAGTATCCCCTACTAGATTAGAACACGAATACTCCTTCCGAGTTGCATCTTCTATTTATCGTCGGCTACAGCAGATAGGGGCACAACAGGGTCAGCTGGCTATCCCGGCAGCCTCGCAACAAGGAAAAGGGCGGTCTAATCAGCCCTCAAAGACGAGGCGCCGCCCCCCCGGCTCCTGCCAGCAGGCGCTGGGCGCGCGATCGTACTACGTTGATCACGGAGGGATCGTCTGCGATCTGTCGCAGGACTTGGGCTACCGCCTGAACCTCGTACAAGCTGTGCGAATTGACCAGCTCCTCCATGCGCTTCAGTTCCTGATCGAGGGCAAGTTTTTGGTAGTGATAGTCGTAGCTCAGTCGCCGACCAAACTCCAGCGTCGTCGACACCGTCTGGAACACAGCCGTGATCTCTTGCACCGGAGCACTGGGAGAATAGTCGAAGGTGATCTGGCCGTTCTTCGCAGCATCTTTATAGGCTAGAGTCTTCTTACCGGTCGAAGCTACCCGGTGCTTGCGGGAATCGGGCTGCTCCTGAAAGTATTTGGCGCGCGCGGCAAGATCGAAGACTTTGGCTCGCGTCGCAGCCGACAAATCGAAATCAAGTTGAAATGAATCGCGATCCTCAGAGTCAGGACTGATCCTGGCAGTGGATTCATACCTGGAGTGCCCGTTGCTATCGACTTTGAAGGAGTAATGATCGGGATCGGAACCGGGAAAATCCAGGGTAAAACTTATGCTTGGTACTTGGGTCGGAGATTCATCAGGCGAAGCGGAGGGCGTTTGCGCCCCCAGCGCGCAAAAAACAGTGCCCAGCGCCCATATGAAGATGGCGAGGAGCCTCCTCATGGCCGCCGCCCCGCGAAAACTATCCCTGGCAGCGGATCCGTATTCGTCAACCCTTGGCAATGTCATGTCGCAGCACGCTGCCGTTCGAGCGTGGCCGAAGTGTGCAGGTGGCAGATTGCGATGGCTAATGCATCGGCCGCATCGGCCGGTTCTGGGATTTCTTCCAACTCCAGAAGCTGCCTGACCATGTGTTGAACCTGGTTCTTTTCCGCCCTTCCATAGCCAACCACTGCCGACTTGATGCTGAGCGGCGAATATTCTGCCACTTCCAGTCCAGCAGTCGCCGCGGCTAGCATGGCCACTCCACGAACCTGTCCCAGCTTTAGGGCCGATTTCACATTCAGGGCGTAAAAAACATCTTCGATAGCCACGTTATCTGGTTGATGCTCGCGGATGATCTCAGCCAGCCTTTGGGAGATGCGAGACAACCGCCGTGGTAGCGGCTCGCGCGCAGAAAGCTTGATGGCACCACTGATCAGACAGACCAGCCGGCCCGAGTCCTCCAGTTCGACTACGCCGTACCCGGTGTACTCCGTGCCGCAATCAATGCCGAGAACCCGCATCGGAGAAAGTTTACAGCAGCTCTGCCCACCCCGCTATTGGCATTCAGCAGTCAGCAGTTAAGCGAGGTCATAACGTGGCTCATTAAAGTCACGGCGCGGGGACGTGCCAGTGCAATGGCGGAGACAAGCTCTCATTAAATTATTCTCCCGTAAAGCTCGGGTGATTGGGCTCGAGCAGAAGGTGGCTAGTTTGTTTTTTGAGCAGCAGCGGCGCGTTCCTTAGCATGCGTGACCAGGGCGGCGAAGCCTGGGTCGCTGTGAAGTGTTTGGAGGTCGGGATCCTTCTCCATGTGGAGAGCAATATTAGGCGCGAGTCCGTGGTCGACTGCCTCTCGTAGTAGCGAGAGCGCCTCGGCACGTTTACCCTTATGCAGCGCGATGCCACCCAGGTTGTATGTGGACATTGCAGTGTCTGGATTGTCCGGCCCAAGGACGCGACGCTGAATGTCCTGCGTTTCGTGTTCTAATTTCTCTGCCTCGTCATAGCGGCCCTCGAGAAATAAAAGGTTAGCTAGATTGTTCATCGACATCAGGGTGTCTCGATGGTCGGGCCCGAGGACGCGGTGCCGGATACTAAGCGTTTCGCGTAGCAGTTCCTCCGCCTCGGTGTGGCGATGTTCCTCGGCCAGAGTGGTGGCGTACCCATCCATCAACGCGAGTGTGTCGGGATGATCGGGCCCGACGACACGACGCCGAATGTCGAGGGCGTCGTGGTAAAGCTTTTCCGCCTCGCCATAGTGGCCCTCGTCAAAAAAAATGCTAGCCAAGATAACCATCGACCATAGTGTGTTTGGGTGCTCGGGCCCGAGAACGCGGCGCTGGAGGTCGAGCGTCTCATGTTCTAGTTTCTCTGCCTCGTCATAGCGGCCCTCGTTATACAGGATGGTAGCTAACTGGCTCATCGAACTGAGCGTGTCAATGTGTTCCGGCCCAAGTACCCGGCGTCGCATGTCCAGAGTCTCGCGTCCCAACTTTTCTGCCTCGGCGTAGTGGCCTTGTTCCCACAGGAGCCGGCAGACACCATTGATCGACGAGAGGGTGTCAGGATTCTGTGGCCCCAGGACGCGCCGGCGGATGTTGACGGCGTCCGTGAGCAACGACTGTGCCTGGGGGTAGAGTCCGAGGCTGTCATACACCCCTCCCATCACGTGCATCATCTGGGCTTGGACCTCGGGATCTTTGGAAAGCCCGGTATGGATGTCTTTCGAGGCCTTGTCGAGGATTTCGCGGGCCGTGATACTGTTGCCCCGGGCTTGGCTAGGCTCCGACACCTTGAACATGTTGGTCATGAACTCCGAGACCCGCTTCGACGTCTCGGCCTCCCGGTTCGCCCGGTCGCGCTCCTTCGCAATGCGGTGCGCCTGAAGCGCCATCATTGTCGCGAACCCGATCAACAGCACTAGGGTCGCCCCCGCTACTCCCACGCCGAAGCGATGCCGGCGCATGAACTTCCCGGCGCGATACATCGCGCTTGGCGGCCCTGCCAGCACAGGTTGATCCTGGAGGTGTCGCTGGAGGTCGGCTGCCAGATCCGAAGGGGAACCATACCGTCTCGTCCGATCCTTCTCCAGCGCCTTCATCGTTATCCAGTCCAGTTCGCCACGCAGATGCCGTTCCAGCGACTGCGGTTCCTCTTGGCGCTTGGCGGCCGAGTCCTTCGAGGACTCACCTAAAGACCTGATTTTCGTGCTGGGACGGGGTGGCTCCTGCTGGGAAATCTTTCGCAGCATTGCTTCCATTCCCGCCTCTCGCAATTCCTGTGATCCGAAGGGCAACGCACCCACCAACAATTCATACAGAATCACGCCTAGTGAATACACATCCGTGCGGGTGTCAATATTGCGCTCGTTGCGGTCGGCCTGCTCCGGACTCATGTAGTCGGGCGTGCCCAGCACCCCTCCCGCTTCGGTGAACATCGTAATTGCGGTCAGCCGCTGCCCTGTAGCTTTGGCCAGCCCGAAGTCGATGATCTTGGGTACGGCCTTGTGGTCCACTTCCTCCACCAGCACGTTCGAAGGCTTCAGATCGCGATGGATGATCGCCTTCTGATGCGCGTGCTGCACTCCTTCGCACACTTGAATGAACAAACCCAGCCGCTCCTTGATCGTCAGCCGGTGTTTGTCGCAGTAATCGGTTATGGGAAGGCCGGGAACGTATTCCATCACGAAATACGACCGTCCCGCCGGCGACGTTCCGGCGTCGAAGACTTTAGCTATGTTGGGATGGTCCATCAACGCCAAGGCCTGCCGCTCCGAGTCAAATCGCGCCACCACGGCTCGGGTGTCCATGCCCGACTTGATTAACTTGAGTGCGACGGTACGATGAAACGGTTCGGTTTGCTCCGCCCGCCAGACTTCGCCCATACCGCCTACTCCCAGCAACTGGATCAACCGATAAGGACCCATGCTGGCGAAAGACACTTGGACTGCGCTCTTGCTTACAGTGTTGTCACCGGGAGTATCGGGCATGCGCGTTTCCTCCAAGGAAACACTGGAACGGAACATTGCGGATTACCGCAAACGCAACCCAACGAGGTTGAGAGGACAAAAGCACAAAAAGTAAAATCATGATAAGGAAGGATTGGCGCGGACGCAACTTGACACCAGAGAATCTGGATTCCGCCCTTCATCGGCGCGGATGATCTGCTTTAGCAACATCTCGGCGCCCGCAGCTTAGTCCCCTCGCGCTCCCGCATAAACCGAGCGTAAGCCCCCCGCGACGATGCCATCCCACTTAGTGCGAGAAATCGCTGGTAGGCACTTTCGTCAAAGATTTCCCGCAACACAGCCATCAGCAGAGTGGTGATGCGCCCGATGCGGCTCATGCCTGCTCCTCCGTGGCAAATCGCGTGGTAACAAACGGTGCTTCCCGCACCTCGGCTTGTTTCCGCCCGCTAAGCACTCGTATCCACTCCAGCCCCGATTCCACGAGTATCAGTGCCACCATGATGATCAAGACGCCTGTGACCAGCGTGTCGAGACGATCGTTGAAAATCAGCCGGCCGCTGGTGCCGCCCGCACTCGCCCCGAGTTGCTGGGCATGAGCGAGAAATCCAATCCGCGGGTTGCGATCAAAAACCTTGTGATAGGACGCCGTGAAGGTTACCGAAACCAGCCATGCCAGTGGCACCAGGGTCACTGGCGCGTAACGCGCTTTGCCCATTTTGATCACAATTGTAGTCGCGACGCACAGCGCAACCGTCGCCAACAACTGGTTCGAAATTCCGAACAACGGCCACAACGAGTTGATACCGCCCAGCGGATCCCTGACTCCCTGCCAAAGAAAATATCCCCAGGCGCCCACGATCAGAGCGCTGGTGCCCAGAATCGACGGATACCAACTGGTTCGGCCGGCGGGCTCCCAGATATGTCCCAGGGCATCCTGCACCATGAAACGCCCTACTCGCGTGCCGGCATCGAGAACCGTAAGAATGAATAACGCTTCAAACATGATTGCGAAGTGGTACCACAGTGCCATCACCGCTTGTCCCCCCAGGCTGTTCGAAAAGATGTGCGCCATTCCCACGGCAAACGCCGGTGCGCCCCCCGTACGATTGAAAAGCGTTTGCTCGCCGACGACATGGGCCAGGGATTGCATCTCCACCGCAGTGACAGGAAATCCCCAACTGCTGATGGTCGCAGCCGCGGTCTCTGGCGCCGCCCCCACAATCCCGGCGGGACTGTTAATCGCGAAATACGTTCCAGGCTGCAGCACACACGCCGCAATCATCGCCATGATCGCGACCATGGATTCAGCGATCATTGCCCCGTAGCCGACCATTCGGGTCTCAATTTCCCGGGAAATCAGTTTGGGTGTGGTGCCGCTCGAGATCAGCGAGTGGAAGCCGCTGATCGCGCCACAGGCAATGGTGATGAAGGCGAAAGGAAAAATCTTGCCCGCGAAAACCGGGCCCGAGCCGTCGATAAACCGGGTTAGCGCCGGCATGTGCAGTGTGGGACGAATCGCAATAATTCCCAGCGCCAGCAGCGCAATCGTCCCCAGCTTCACAAAAGTGCTCAAGTAATCTCGAGGAGCAAGCAGCAGCCAAACCGGCAACGCTGACGCCGCGAATCCATACGCGATAATCAGAATCGCCAGCGTAGGCGCAGTCAGCGTGAAGTAGTGCGCTACCGCGGGATTCTGCGAGGCCCATTGCCCGCCCCAGATAGCCAGCAATATCAGGATAAAACCCAGCGCCGAAGCCTCCATCACCTTACCCGGCCGCAGCCGCCGCAAGTAAATTCCCATCAACAGTGCGATCGGAATCGTCATCGCAATCGTGAAAGTCCCCCACGGGCTCGATTTCAATGCATTGACCACGATCAGCGCCGCCACGCCCAGCAGAATCACGATGATGCTGATGACTGCCACGTAAGCCACAAATCCGCCGACCCGCCCCACTTCCTCCTTCGCCATCTTAGTGAGCGACTTGCCATCGCGTCGCACGGAAAATAGCAGGATCACGAAATCCTGCACGCACCCACCGAACACCGCTCCGGCCAGCACCCAAAGAGTTCCCGGCAGGTATCCGAATTGCGCCGCCAGTACCGGCCCCACCAGCGGCCCCGGCCCGGCAATGGCGGCGAAGTGATGTCCAAACACCACCCATTTATTAGTGGGGACGAAGTCGCGTCCGTTCTCCAGTCGCTCGGCCGGAGTCGCGCGCAAAGCGTCGAGCGCAAGCACTTTCGCAGCAATGAACTTGCTGTAAAAACGATAGCCAAGCGCGTACGTGCACACTGCAGCCACCACCAGCCACATCGCATTGATCTGCTCACCGCGATGCAAAGCGATGGTGGCCACAGCCAGCAGGCCTGCCAAAAATACTGCTCCCCAGATCAAAATTTGAAGGATTTTGGACATCAAATTAGTTCGTAAATTCTCCCATCCGGCTTTCTCCGATGTAAATCCATTTAATGATAATCTTTATGTTCCAACCGAAAGTTAAGTAGTGGGAGAAGTGTAATCGTTGACACTCGGCAGTTCTATTGGGTTCGAAGGAACATCAAAGGATGTGGCTCGATAGCCTGCCAAGGAGCAAGTGATGAAAGTTGGGGTACTGACTGGCGGAGGCGATTGCCCCGGACTTAACGCAGTCATTCGTGCCGTGGTACGCAAGGGAGTTTTTCACTACCAGGACGAGTTTGTGGGTTTCCTTGAGGGCTGGCGCGGCCTGTTAGAAGACAAGACCATGCCGCTCGATCTCTCCAGCGTGGGAGGAATTCTACCGCGCGGCGGCACCATCCTGCGCACCTCCCGCACCAATCCCGCCAAGCATCGCGGCGGTGTGGATCAATGCATCGAGAACTTGAAAAAGCACGGCATTCAGGCGCTGATCGCCATCGGCGGCGATGACACCCTTTCAGTCGCGCAGAAGCTCCACGAGAAAGGGGTCAAAGTCATCGGCGTCCCCAAGACCATTGATAACGATTTGGCCGGCACCGATTTCACATTCGGATTCGATACTGCCGTCAACATCGCCACCGAAGCCATTGACCGCGTGCATACCACCGCCGAGGCCCATAACCGCGTGATGGTGGTCGAAGTGATGGGTCGGGACGCCGGCTGGATCGCGATGTATAGCGGCATCGCCGGCGGCGCCGACGTGATCCTTATCCCCGAACAGCCCTTCGATATCGAGAAGGTCGCGGAAACGATTCGCCTGCGTCACGCCCGTGGACGTTATTTCAGTATCGTGGTGGTCGCCGAAGGTGCGAAGTTTTCTACCGACGTTGACCCTAAGCATGGCTCGAACATTGTCGTGGACCTGGGCAAAGACGAATTCGGACACGCCCGCCTTGGTGGCATAGCGAATGTGCTGGCGCGAGAAATCGAAAGACTCACCGGATTCGAAAGTCGAACCGTGGTATTGGGCCATGTGCAGCGCGGAGGTTCTCCCAGCGCCTTCGACCGTATGTTGGCGACGCGCTACGGCCTCGGCGCTATTGACATGGCACACCGCGGCGAGTTCGGCTGTATGGCCGCCCTGCGCGGAAATAAAATCGTCTCCGTGCCCCTGGCCGACGCCATTGCCAAGAACCGCACCGTAGACCAGGAAACCATAGACGTGGCTCTCGGTCTTCTCGATAAACTGGCCGCCGCAGACAAACAGGCCGTTGCCGATTAAGCTTGTAGTTGGTTACCCCTATTGGATCTGGCCCCCTGCCTTCGTCCCTTGCGCTGCGCCGCCCGCCGGCCCCACAAAAATTACCGGGACGCTTTCCTTTTTAATCATGTCATTCAACGCCACCAGGTCACTCGACATGATCTGTTTCCACTGAGCGATCAACGGTGCCGACTCCTGTGTCAATTCACCAAACGCCTGGACCTGTGCCTGCGTGGGCGGCGCATCGTAACCGTCCAGACTGTCGAGGAGCGAGTGCAGGCGCTCATCGATCATCACCGGAAAATTCAGGGTCGCCTCTGAACTTTTCGCACTCACTTGTAGCAGCTTCTCTTCCACCGGAGTCATCTTCTTCTCTAGCGTTTCCGATGCAGAAACAATCGGCTTGAA
>QIAP01000055.1 GCA_003225075.1 Acidobacteriota bacterium
CCATGCTAGCGAAACCAGCTATCAAGCTAATCGGAAAGGCGAGGAGTCCCATGGCCCCATAAATGGCTCCCAGCATCTTGGCGCATGACATTACGTTCACCGACTTAATCGCTTGCATCAGGCCTCCTTTGAATTGCGTTCAACATCGCCCCCATCCACCGCCACCGGGGCTTTCAATGCGTATTCTTTCTCCTGCCCTTAGACGCATACTGAACTTTCCCGTCAGTTCTTCCACAGCGCCATTGTGGCGAATAATTTCCGCCTTCCCCGGCGCGCCATCGCTGCCACCGGAAAGTCCATAGGGCCCACGCGAGCGCCGGTCAGCTAGGAGCGTGACCTCGCAGTCGGTCAAAACCTCGATCTCGCGCACGATCCCGTCCCCGCCCCGGTATTTGCCGTTTCCGCCGCTTCCCGGACGCAGAGAATAACGTCGCACCCGTAGCGGATACGCATACTCAAGCGCCTCAGCAGGGGTATTCAGCGAATTCGTCATATGAGTGTGCACCCCCGAGACACCGTCTTTCGTGGGGCGCGCGCCCATGCCCCCGGCAATGGTTTCGTAGTAGGCGAAGGGTTCGCCAGTGCGTGGATCAATCCCCCCAATCGTAAGATTATTCATGGTGCCTGATGCCGCCGCGGGAACGCGACCAGGAATAGCTTGCGCGAGTGCCCGTAGCAGCACGTCCACGATGCGCTGCGAAGTCTCCACGTTCCCTCCCGCGACAGCGGCCGGAGGCCGCGCATTCACCACCGTGCCTGCGGGCGCAATCACTTTGATTGGACGCATCACCCCCGCCGTAGCCGGGACGTCGTCGGCCAACAGACAACGGAAGACATAGAAGCAAGCTGAATACGTGATAGCTTCGACGGCATTGATGCTCCCTGCTACCTGAGGATCGGAGCCGGTGAAATCAACAGTCACTATGTGGCGCGGACGCCCCCGCCCGCGAGTCTCTTGAAACGTCACTGCCAGGGCGATTTTTACCGGTTTGTCGCTAATGCCGTCGTTATCGAGGAAGTCTTCTGACTGAAACCTGCCGTGAGGAACGTTGCATAAAAACGCCCGCATCATCTCTTCAGAGTAATCAAGCAGATCAAGGGCCGCACGCTGGGCGCGTTTGAGCCCATATCGCGAGCAGATTTCCTGGAGACGGGTTGCACCGGTGTGGCAGGCGGCAATTTGTGCACCCAAGTCGCCTTCGCGCTCTTCCGGAGTACGCACATTTGTGAGCAGCAGGGCAAGAATGTCCCGGTCTGTCTTTCCGCCCCGCACCAGCTTCACCGGGGGAATGCGAAAGCCCTCCTGGTAGATTTCGCGGCACAGTCCCATGGAACCGGCATACGCGCCGCCCACATCGGCATGATGAGCCCGAGAAGCGACGTAGAAGTCAGGACGCCGACTTTTGGAATGACGCGGGCGCTCTCGCGCCTCACGTGCCACATACACTGGCGCGACCAGTGTGATGTCGGGCAAGTGGGTGCCGCCACGGAAAGGATCGTTGAGCATGACCACATCCCCTGAGGCGAACGGAGAATTCTGCTGTTCGCAATGATTGATTGCAGCACGCACCGACATGGGCATGGACCCTAGATGCACGGGCATGTGGTCGCCCATGGCGATGACTTCACCGTCTGCAGCGAAGACGGCGCAGGAGTAGTCGCGGCGCTCTTTGATGTTGGGAGAAAATGCAGTGCGTCGCAGGGCTGCGCCCATCTCCTCGGCGATGGAGTGGTAGAGATTTTTGAAAATCTCGAGCTCAATGGGGTCTCGGCGCATCGCGTAAGAGAGTTTACTAGAGGGTGCCGAGGAAGTTGCTAGAGGAAGAGGTGCCAAAGGAAATCCTGCGAATGAGGTTGTTAGGTTGTGCCGGCGTTAAAAGTAGGCCCGCTCTTTCACTGGCGCATGTCGTCGAAAGAGAACCCCACCGTGCAAATTTGTGTTGACTTTAACTGGGTTCCCACGCAATATCTGGGGTTAATGAATTTGTCCATACAAGAGATTGGACAAGCAGTGGGCTTAGGGTCCCTTACTTCAACAACCTTGCAAGGGAAAATCGTTCACGGAGGAGACACTTCATGGCAGCAAAGAAAAAGGCAAAGAAGAAAAAGAAACACTAACCGCTAGCGAGACGATTCTCGCTCGGACCGAGAAAGTTTCCAGGCCTCTCCGGAGAAGCACCTCTGGAGGGGCTTTTTCAGTGTCGGACGAGGCGGCGCGAAAAAAAACCGGCGGGAATTGTATTTTCGGGGTTGTCGCCAACCCTCGGTCGTGCTAGAAACGCCAAGGCGGACATTTTGGTCCCGCCCACAGCCCTTTCCGGACCAGAGAAAATGCGTCTCAAGAAACGACCTGCTGCCAAATCGAGCGACATCATCATTCCAGAAAAGCTCTATTTCCGAATCGGGGAAGTGGCGCGCCTATGTCGTCTGCCGGCATACGTGCTGCGCTTTTGGGAGACGGAATTCCCTCAATTGCGGCCCGTGAAGAGCAATACTGGACAACGGATGTATCGTCGCCGCGACGTGGAAAGCGTGCTGCGCATCAAGAAACTTCTCTACGAAGACGGATTCACCATTGCAGGTGCGCGGTCGCAATTGCGTGATGAGATTAAAGGCGACAAAAAGCAGACGGCGCTTCCGTTTCCCGGCCGCTCCCCAGCAGACCTGACACACATTCGGCAGGGGCTGCGCGAAATCCTGAATATTCTGGTCCCGCATCGATAAGCTTAACCATCCTTCCTTTGTTGTTTTGCCTTAGTACCGCCATCGGCCCTGTCCATCTTCGACTTGGTTCCCTTCAGGATTTGGCTCGATATTTTGACGGAACAAGACGGCAACGGGAAATCGAAAGCACGCGTCAAAGAACCGAATAGTTGCGTTCTGCATCGGGCGTATAATTCTTCCAACTTCGGAGGTCCGCTTATGAAGCGTAGGACCCTCTCCGTGTCAGTTTTTCTTTTCGTTTTGAGCCTAACTCTCGCCCTCAGCGCTCAAACCCGCCGTCCACCAAGCTCGGGGAATGCGCCGTCGGTGCCGAGAATTCCGAATCCAGACACTTCCACAGCTGCGCCGCGATCTTTTTTCTTGTACGGCAAGGTGACGGTGGACGATGGTACCCCGCTAACTGACCCGGCCATGATTCAGAGCAACTGCAAAGGCCGGATTCGAACCGAGGGCTACACCGATCGCAAGGGTGGCTTCAGTTTGGAAATCAGTAATATGCGACA
Organism: Acidobacteriota bacterium; assembly: GCA_003225075.1. GTDB lineage: Bacteria > Acidobacteriota > Terriglobia > Terriglobales > Acidobacteriaceae > Gp1-AA124. The sequence goes on from QIAP01000055.1 coordinate 3,228, forward strand.
AAGAGCACTGGGAGGAATGGATCAAGCCATAGACTCCGCACCGTCAAACCCAGGCTTCGGTAACTCGATGTCCGGCGCGGCCAGGTCAGGGGTGAACGGTCCCGGCAGTTCCGGGTCAGATACATTGCGCGAATGGCGCGAGTGCCAGTTGCAGGCAGTTTTGGCGGGCTTCACTTCGCAGATTATCGAGCTGGCGGGGCGGTTGACGAGTTTCGGCGCTGACAATGTGGGCACCATCGTCTTACACCGGCTGGATCAGGTGGAAGGCTTTACCATTAGCGCAACCAGCGCGAGCGCGCCCGGAAAAGCAAAAAAAGAGTTTGACAAGGGCCGCGAGATGGAGAAGAAACAGAAATGGGATGCAGCCCAGCAGGCCTTCAAAAAAGCAGTCGCAGTTTATCCTCAATACGCCGTTGCGTGGTTCGAATTAGGAAAGCTTCAAGTGGAGAAGAGCGACACTACCGCAGCTCGGCAGTCATTTCATCAGGCTGCGGCAGCCGATTCGAAGTTCATCAGTCCCTATCAGGCGCTCGCGCAGCTTGCCCTGCGGGAGAAGCAATGGGATGAACTGGTGGATGCGACCGATCAGTTGCTGAAGCTCAATTCCGTCAGCTTTCCCCAATATTGGTTCTTGAATGCTGCCGGCCACTACTATCTGCAGCACTTTGAAATCGCCGAAAAAAATGTTCTCCAGGGATTACAGATAGATGTACAGCATCAAGTTCCAAAGATGGAGTATTTGTTGGGGGCCATTCTCGCGCATAAGCGCGATTATCAGGGCGCGGCGGAACACATGCAAAATTACCTTCGCCTGGCGCCCGACGCCAGCGATGCCGCTGCGGTTCAGAAGCAACTCGATGAGGTGCAGAAGCTCTCCGCGAAGGTGGAGAATAAATAAACGGAAAGCAGAGTCGCGAGGCTGGGGAATCCTGTTAAGAAGTATCTTCCCTCCGTTTCCGGTCGCGGAATCGAAATTCGTTTGCCGGTCATCCAAACACCAGAGGTTAGCGAGAAACGTGTCAGGTCAGGTTGATAAAAACTAAGGAGAACGTCAATGGCGAAGAAGGAAGCTTCAAGCAATCATGGCAGAATCAGCGCGCAGCCACGCTTGCACCAAAGAGCAAGTGAAATTCAAGCTTACGGCACCGTGAACCATTTGCTGCCACTGGAATTGGAAGAGCCGGTTCGACTGGAAATGACGGCGCAACTGAATCAACTGCTCGCGGACACGATGACCCTCCGCGATCTGTACAAGAAATCGCATTGGCAAGTGGCTGGACCGACCTTCTACCAGCTTCATCTTCTGTTTGACAAACATTTTGACGAGCAGGTGGAGCTTGTGGACGCCATCGCGGAACGGATTCAATTGCTCGGCGGAGTGAGCCTTGCCATGGCGGCGGATGTGGCGGAAACCACGCAGATTGAGCGTCCACCGCGCGGCCGGGAAGAAGTGCCGGTACAGCTTTCGCGTTTGCTCGATGCCCACCAGATTATCATTCGCGATTCCCGCAAACTCGCCAGCCGTGCCGTGAAACTGGGCGACGATGGAACCAACGATCTCGTCGTCAGCGAAGTTTTGCGCACCAACGAACTGCAGGTCTGGTTTCTCAGCGAGCATCTGGTCGAAATGCCGCTGGTGAAAGCGGAGGATCCCTCGTTGCGGCTGCCGAAGTCGGCCTGATCGTCAAGATAAAGCGAGATCAATCGCGCGGAATTTTTCGAGACTCGCGCAACGGATGTTTGCCGTGAGCGCGAGTTTTTTCGTTTTTTATCTCGGTTCCGCCCAGGCCAGCCCGTCAGCTCCCTTTCCCGCGTCAATCAGCTTTTCCACCGTCCAATCTGAAACTCGGAGGGCAGCAACCTTCTGGCTCGAATCACAGGACGCATATGCCATACGTCCGTCCGGGCGCATCAGAATTTCTTGTGGGGCGGCAGGAACATCAATCATGTGCGCAACCTTCATGCTGACGAGGTCCACGACCGCTACCTTGTTGGCGCTTGGCAGGGCGACTACCAGCCAGCGGCCATCCGGCGTCGAAGCCGTTCCGTAACCCGGAGCCGGCAGTGGTACCCAGTTTTTCACTTTGTTGGTGGCGGTATCAATGACGGCGAGCCGAGGTTTGGTCTGATCGGCGGTGAAGGCCATGCGGTCATCCGGTGAAATCGAAATACGCTGAACTTGCGGCGAGACGGGAATCACTTCCAGAGTTTTTCGCGTCTCGAGATCCAGTACGGAAACCGTGCCTGGTCCGACATTAGCAGTGTAGCCGCGCTTTCCATCGCGCGTAATCGCAAGCATGTGCGATTCGGTTTGTCCCGTCGGAATTGATTCCACAATCTTCAGCGTGCGAGGATCAATCACGCTAACCGAATTATCCAACTCGGTCGTGACGTAAAGCATTCCATCTTTCGGCCCAAACAGCACGCAGTGTGGCCGCACTCCATGCCCAAAATCAATGTTGCCAGTCACCTTGCGAGCGGCAATGTCAATCACGACGATGTTGCGCCCATCCGTCCCGGGCTTTCCCACGCCGGAGTTGCCATAGATCGGCACATATGCGGTTCGACCATCGGGAGACGCCACCACCTCGTGCCCGGTTTCGCCGCCTTCCGCGACCGCAGCCAGTTGCCGGCCTGACGAGGGATCGATAACGCTAACCGTGCGAGCTCCCTTGTTCGCGACCAGCAAGACCGCCTGCCCCGCAGCCTTATCCGTCGATCGCGTTCTCGAGGAGAGCACCATAACCAACAAGCCAAGCATCAGCGGCATAATCAAACGTGGCATGGCAAGCGCCCCTTCTTTGTGAGCCGCGCGGAAAGAGTGTACCGCGCCGCGAACATCCCGCGAACTATGCAAAGGCATGATTTTAGAACGCCGGCTGCAGCAAACGACCTTTACCTGCTTGCCTCTCCAGTGGACGCCCAGTTCCCAATTTGCATCCTAGACAATGTGCAATACTCTCGAAAGACCGTCATCCGCCTGCAGGTCGCGCTGCTGTTTTTGTTTATCACGCTCTCCTGCAGCACGATCAATCACATTCAAGACGATATCTGCAACTGTCTGGCTGCGTTGCCGGACACTTCCGACTATCGCCACGTCGCCAAACACGTGCCCATTCCCAGCGGCACCCCGCAGGAAATTGATGTGGCGACCATACTGTCGTGGCCGCAGGACCCGATTCCGCTTCCCTTCGACGCGCCGCGCACCGGCCGCGAACTTCAGTTGGTTCATGTGGCAAACGCATTCTTAGAGAATGCCAGCGTGAACCAGGGCGATTGCGACATTCACCTGGAGATATCGCAGACCGCAGACAAGAATGCGCCACGCGTGATTATCGAGACTCCCATCGACAGCGAATACTGCACTTCGCGCAAAACCATTCAGTCGCAACTGAAGCAGCACGGCTTCCAACTCGACCTCCAACACGGCGGAGACCTCCCCCAACCGCTGGCGGTTGATGTCCTGGGATTACCCTTCGAAGATTTTGAGCACGGACGCGGCGGTTCTCAAGTGGCCACCCTGTGGGAAATTCATCCCGCGATGGCGACGATCAAATAGCTTCGCTCGGATATTTCTGGTGTACGCACACTACGTTGCTGACATTGCAACTGCCTCGTGTCGTCGCTGAAATCGGGGTAACCCCCTCCCCCTCGATCCTTTACAATCATCGTTGTAGCGAAAAACACGCAAAATCCTAGAGGAATAAGGGCTTATATGCAAAATACGTCGGAATAAGGACTTAGACGATTTTTACTTGTCAAAGAACGTGACTACTTTTCTCGACCTTAGTGAGATTGGAAGAGCGAAGTCAAGAAAATATAAGTACCAGGATTTGCGGCGACGGCTGTAAAATCCTTCCGCCCATCACAGCAAGTCAGACGCTTCGAACCCAGGCACTCTTAGAAGGAGGCGGATGTGAAAAGCTGGAAGCAAATAAGCCTGCTCAGTCTGTGTGTGATTATCCTCTTGGCTTCGACTCCGGCAAAGCCTGCGTGGCAGATGAAAGCTGATTACGTTGAAGCCTGCAGTTGCCATCTTTTCTGTCCTTGCTATTTCAACAAACACGCCGAGCACCCGCACTGCGAGTTCAACATGGCGGTCAAGGTGCGCGACGGATACTCGGGCGACACCAATCTGGCCGGGGCCAAGTACTGGCTGACCGGAGATCTGGGCGACGAGTGGGGCACCAACAAAAAGGGTGAATGGGTGGTGGTGTCGTTCGATCCATCCACCAACAAAGCGCAACGCGACGCGCTGGCGCCCATGATTCTCAAGACGTACGGTCTCGAATGGGGCGACGTGAAAGTGCAGGAAGCTCCCATCGAGATCGATCGCGCCGGGGACATCGTCAGCGCCAAGTTGGGTGGAGGGCAAATGGCCGCCATGAAGCTGAAGCGTGAGGCGGGCGCCGATGGCAAAGGCGTCGTATTAAAGAACGTGAAATATTTCGGGGCGCAAAACAACGATGGCTTCGAAATGTATCGCTCTCTCGAGCACAGCGCCAATGTCCAGGGACACAAATTCTCCTACTCCGATCGCAACGCTTTCCTGATTTCTATTGATACCCACGAAGGCGAGGCGGGTGGCGGCATGTCCAACGGCAAGTGAGCGGGTTGAAGTGAGTTAGTAAAAACTTCGTTTTGGCCCTCGCGCTCGCGGGGGCTTTTTTGTTTCTTGGGGTGTGCTTTGGGGGAGGTCACGAGTTTGTGATTTAGCAAGTTCATCAATTCAAAAGCCACTTTGTCGGATGCATGGCAACAATGGCGTGACGAGCCTTCTTAATGGCCTCGGCGCCATACATAGCGAACTGAAAATCCGCCTCTTCTTTGTCCGTCAACTGGCGCAACACGCCGTTCTCGACTGCAATCACGTAGCTGCCTGCACACGGACTGCAGGCCGCGGCTGAGATTACGGTGCTGTGTTCATGAAAGCATCCGAGCAAGCAACCGCTATCCGTCCACGCCGAGAAATAATACAGGGAAGCCATCCGCCATTCTCCGTCTCACGATGAGACAATTCGAAAATTACCGTCTCATTGGTGATACATGACCATTTGAAGGCCACACAACATCACTGAGGACCAGACTGGGAATGGACTTTGGTAACGAATGAACCGTTGCAATCGCGCAGGTAAGGCGGTGCCGAGCTAGGCAATTGCCCAGCTTGTCAGCCAACGGCGAGGGCACCCCAAGTATAGTGTCGGAGGTACTGCGCGGTGAAACGGTTGATTGGATAAGAGCGAAGGCTCGATTCGAACCCATGTAGTCGTGAATACGCTGCTCTCGCGCAAGCGCTATGCGGTGCTGCATCTGCGCGAGCGCTTGCACGACATTTACGACGAATTTATGAAAGCATGAGGAACCGAACATGAGACCGAGAGTGAAGAGAATGATTATGATGGCTCCGCTGGCGATTCTGGCGATGGTGCTATTTACCTTCATCGGCGGCGAAGTAGTGCTGCATCTGTGGAATTGGCTGCTGCCGCCGCTCCTGGGATGGCGCCAGATCACCTTCTGGCAAGCGCTGGGACTTCTGGTGCTGTGCCGCATCCTCTTTGGCGGACATGGATGGCACGGTTACGGTCGCGCCAGTTTCCGCCGTCGCATGCGAGAGCGCTGTGAAAACATGACGCCGGAAGAGCGCGAACGGTTCCGGCAACGCTTCCGCGAACGCTTCGCCGAACGTTGGGGCTACCGGCCATCCCCCAGCGAGAGCAGGGGGCAATGAAGTGGGCGGGGCAGCCTGCTAAAGCCGCTGCTCCCCAGTGCCGCGAGGGCCTCTTAACCCTCGTCCCTGGTATCGGTTGGGAACTATTTACGTACAAAGCGATACCTACAAATAAACCAGTACAATGTTCCACGTGGAACACTAAGACGATTGGGTGGGTTGAATCAAATGGCTGACGTTTATGAAGGCGGCTTGAAGTTGACCGTGATCTGGGTCTGGGCCTCCACGGCCTGGCCGTTGAGGACGTAAGGCTTGTAGCGCCATTGCTTGACCGCGTCGAAGGCAGCGCGTCCGAAGACCAGGTAGCCGCGGATGAGTTTGAGGTCGCGAATGCTGCCGTCCTTGCCGACAAGCGCCTGCAGGACCACGGCGCCTTGCAAGCCGGTCCGCGCAGCCTGCGGCGGATAGACTGGCTGAACTTTGCTCACCAGCAATTCTCTGGAAGTTTCTTCCGATAGCACGACCGGATTTAAAGCACCGGTGAAGTTCGACGTTGACCTCGCGGTGCCCGTCCTCGCCGAACCCAAGGACGCAGTCGGCTGCGCCTTGCTCAGCACCGATTCTGTCGGGGGTCCTGCGGAAAGTTTCGAGGCATGTTCAGACGAGGCATGTTCAGAAGTAGCATGTTCAGAAACTGTGAGGACATGCAATGAGCTCGCGCCACCCGGCGCGGGAAGCTTAGAACGCAGCAGAGCCCGGCAAAGACGACGCAGCAGTTTGTAGCGACTGTGTTGGCAAGCCCGACGAAGATTGTCCGGAAGAAGATTGTGCGGGGACAAACGGGTCCGATGGAGAGCCGGCGGACGTGGTCGCCGGTGTGTCGGTAATCGTTGCCGGCGTGTCCATTATTGGGATGACTTGAATATTGTCCAAGGACTCGTCCACGGAAACGGTCTGGGCTGCGCCCGCCGCGGCAGCGTCTGAGGACGCCGCACCGTGATCTACCGGAGCATGATCTGCCTGAGCATGATCTATCTGACCAGGCCCAACCTGAAAAGGATCAAGCTGCGCCGACGGCGATGGCCACGCCTGAGTGCCGCTCGCAGCACGGGCTGAACTCTTAGAACTGTTCGGGGTCGTGGGGTCGGGTTTCGTCTGCGCAGCTTTTGCGTTCGGCTCAGGCCTTCCCAGAGAGCTCAACCTGGTCATCATTGAGCGGAAGTTTATCGAGTTCAGCTTGATGACGCTTATCCGATCGGAGAGAGATGTTCCGGGCGCCCACGCGTATAGAAGCGCTGCGATGGCTACGATGGCGCTCAGGACTGCGACTTTGGAATGAAATCTCCGTCCGCGGTCTGTAGGTAATGATTTGGTGGAGGAGGGGTCCGGGGACGAGTCTGTAGCGTAAGGCAACGAAGCAAAAAGTGATCCAGCATAGCGTGGTGACTGCGAAGGCCGGTGCTCGGCTGGGGCGGAAGCGTCAGGACGGACCACGACTGGCGCGGATGGAGCAGAGACAAACTCTTCCTCTTCGTCTTGTGGCTGCGGAACTGCAAGCTCAGTATTCTCGCGCGGCAAGTCCGCCGCGATCTTGCTGGCTAGGCCAATGAACTCCTGATCCAGATCCTGATGCTGCGAATTCTTCTGGCTTAAATTTCGGCGCGACGTTTCGGACGACGCGCCGTGGCTGGCTATTAGGACGTCCCGTACGGTGCGCAAGGTATCCATCACCTGGCTGGGAATAATTGGCTTCTTCAGCGTTTCATGGGCGCCCATTTTTAAAGCTGCTGCGGCGGTGGTCCCAATGGGAAGGACGGCCAAGGCCACGGACTCCTTGGTGGACTTCAACTCTCGGGCAGTCTTCAGCAGGAAGCCGGCTTCGGGATCGTCGGCCCAGTCCACGATGATGACGTCGAAGTTCTTGGTGGTGACTTTCTCGACCGCGTCCAAAGATTCGGAGCAGTGGTCCACCTGGAACTCGAGCTCTTCGAGAACCTGGCGAAGCACAAGAGCGGTGTTTTCGTCGGATGAGAACAGCAGCAGCCGCAAGGCCATCCGATTGAGATTAGCCGGGTGGAATTCGGGTAACAAGTTACGGAGGGCATGCAGACGTCATTGATTTGGGTCAATGTCCGCGCGATGAAACACATTGGTAACTATGGCGGGGATTACCGAGGGGTGTCGTAAAGGAGGAAAGCAATTCGCTATCAGATGAGTTCAACGTCAGACCAGTTCAACGCAGTTGCGGCCACGTTTCTTGGCGCGATAGAGGGCCGAATCCGCGTACTGCAGTAGTGTCTGCTGGTCGCAATCCGGGTCGAACAGTGCGCCCGTAGCCCCAATGCTGACCGTGACCTTCACCTCTCCCGCGGAAGTGCTAATTGGCTCTTCGGCTATGCCAGCGCGAATACGTTCCGCGTGCTTCCTTAGATTCTCTGTCGAACACGCGGAAACGATGCTTAGGAATTCCTCGCCACCGTATCGTCCAACCCAGTCATAGACGCGAGCTGAGCGAAATAATCTGCCGGCGACTTGCTTGAGCACTTCATCCCCGACGAGATGACCGTGAGTGTCGTTGACGGCCTTGAAATGATCGATGTCAAGCATGAGGATGCCGAGAGGTTCGCGGGTTCGCCTGGTGCGCTCGAGTTCGCGATGCAGGAAGTCGAGGATGGCTCCGTGGTTCCAGAGTTCGGTGAGGCGATCGTGCATGGCCTCGAAGCGCAGTTCTTCTCTGGCCTTGATCAGCTCCTCCTGCAAGGTGAGGATGCGTTTGCCAACGCGGAGACGAGCTTGTACTTCTCTCATGTCAAACGGCTTGGTCAGATAATCGTCGGCTCCCGACTCCAGGGCAGTCACCAGGTCCTGTTTGTCATCTTTTGCGGTCAGCAAAACGATGTAGGGATAGCGAAGTTGCTTGCGGCTGCGGATGCGTTGGCAGAGCTCCCGGCCGTTGATCGCGGGCATGAGCCAATCCAGGACCAAAAGTTGGGGGGCATCGTCATTATGCTGAAGGACGTTCCAAGCCTTGAGTCCATCCTCGGGGGTGGTCACGCGGTAATTCCACTTGCGCAGCCAGCTTTCGAGAAGCCGGCAGAAGAGAGGGTCATCGTCGGCCACCAGAACCGAATTGATCCGGCGGGCCGCGATCTGCTGCTCGGAGGATTCTTCGGTCACTCCAGGAACGGGGCTCAACGATGCAGCTCCATCAGGACTTCGGCGGGCGCTGTATGTTTGGAAGAATTCCCGTTTTGGCAGTGAAGACAAATTTGCTGGTAATCGCCGGCCTCGCGATGGGTGCTGAGGTAATCTTGCACCTCGTGCCAGTACTCCACGTTGTCTCTATGTCCCTTACAGGAAGGGCAGACCGGCAAAAGGTGTTGCAGTACGTGTTCGTTCACGAGAGCATTCTCGAGCGCGACAAGTTCAGTGCTAAGGGAGGATTGCAGATTCAAGACACGCTCTCCTACTCGCACGCGGGCGCGGAGTTCTTCAGGATCGAAAGGCTTGATGACGTAATCGTCCGCTCCCGAGTGCAGACCGGAAACGATGTCAGCCACGGTATTCCTGGAGGTCAGCAGAATAATGTAAGTAGCAGAAGTCTCGGCAGAGCTGCGTATTTTGCGGCAGAGTTGGGGACCGCTAAAACCGGGCATCACCCCATCGAGAATAGCCAGTTTGGGCGGGTCGGGACGCTGTAACAGGGCCCAAGCTTCGTCGCCATGCGCGGCTACTTGCAACTCGTAAGCCGGGAGAAGCAACTCTTCCAAGGTACGGCGGAAAAGGGCATCATCCTCAGCAATTAGTATTTTCATGGTTCTGCTCCTACATCGTTTCGAATTATTTCGACAAATCCGGAGAGTTGTTCTTTCAGCGAAGCAAGCACGTCGACGGCGGCAGTTAATTGCCGCCGCCGACCAATTTCTTCAAGTTGGCGCGCAAGGTGCTCGATTTCAGGCACCCCCAAAAATCCCAGCTCGCCCTTGAGACTGTGGGCGGCCTGTTCCAGCAAATCTGGCTTCAGCTCGGCCAGTCCGCGATCCATCTGAGCGATTTGCTTGGGGTATTCCTGCAGAAAGATTTGCAGGATCTCAAGCAGCAATTTTTCATCCCCATCCATGCGCTGCAGAGCATTTGCCCGGCTCCAGGGAATCGAGGGTGCAGCATGCACGGCTTTCGAAGTGTCATCAATAGTCACCATTATGTGATCGGCACAAATATGGTTTTTTATTACGACGGTAGGGAGTTGGTTGCGGTGAACCGGAAGCGATTCTGCTCGGAATATCAGCTCCCAGAAGCCAATGCTGAAATGGGAATCCACTACCTGTAACGAAGGCGCGAGGAATTTACTTGCCGTCCGGATCCTTTTCGAAGTCATTGTCCAAGAACCAAGCGCTTGAGCTCGCGCGCATTCTTGGCGGCGTAACCGGCCTGATCGTTATCGAAGTAGAAATAGATGCTCTTCAGATCTGCGTGCCAGGCTTCAATCTTTTTCGCCCAATTACGCAGGCGAGGTTTGGTGTAGTCACCTTGATAGGCTTTCTCGCCGGGGCCGTGCAGACGCACATAACTAAAGTCGGCGGTAATTTCGAGTGGAGATTGGAAGCCGGCAATTTCGAAAATGCACAACGCAGCATTGTGATGGCGTAGCAGGCGATAGACAGCCGGGGTGTTCCAACTGGGATCGCGGAACTCGAAGGCATAGCGATGTGCCGCAGGCAAGATGCGAAGCAGTTCGTCGAGGCGCGCTAGATTAACTCCCCAACGAGGGGGTAGCTGAAACAGAATCGGCCCCGTCTTTTTTTTGAGCTTTTTAACTTGTGGCAGGAAGTTGGCGACGGTGTTTTCGGGATCGCGCAGCCGCTTACGATGAGTTATGTAACGGCTGGCCTTGACGGCGAAGCAGAAGTCCGCAGGAGTTTCAGCATGCCACTTGGCGAGAGCATCATCGGTGGGGAGTCTATAGAAACTATTGTTGATTTCTACGGTGTCGAAATGCTCAGCATAGCAACGCAGCATTTCGGCGGGAGCCAAGGTATGGGGATAGAAAGGACCTCGCCAGTGCGCGTAGTGCCAGCCCGAGGTCCCGATGTTCACCGTCTGCATATCGCGAATTGCGAGCGTCCCGACTGGTGGTGTGGAAGGCCGGTGTTAAAGAAACCGCCTCACGAGCCGGAAGGGCTTTGAGCATTAACAAGTTTTGGCTTCTGAATAGGTGGACTGGTAATTTCCTGCGCCGGCGCAGGCCGTTTGCGCAGCGGGAAACTTTCGAGCTTAACCGGACTGCCGGACTCCGCCGAACGATAGAGCGCACGGATAATACGCACGTCGGCCAGACCCTCCAACCCTGACGGTTCGGGATCTTTGTCTTTCAATACACAGTTCGAAAAATAGATAAGCTCGGGAGCGAATTGATCGCGCTTGGGAAATTTCTTTGTCTGTTTCTTTTCATTGACGGTCAATTCGTAGCGCAGCGGTTCGGCAAACTCGTAAGCGGGATCCAGCCGCAACGTTCCCCTGGTTCCCAGGACTTCGTACGACGAAATACTCGCAGCACCGAAACTGGAAGTAAAGGTAGCCAATTTGTCCTGAGGAAAGCGCATGACTGCAGAACAGGCTTCGTCTACTTCACGGAAACGTTTGTCTCCGCTTTTGCCGGTGAAGGCGGAGACTTCCACGGGTTCTTCACGAAAAAGGTAACGGTTGAAGATCCTGGGCTGACCCAGTTTTCCAGAGTTCACGATGTCCACGGCGCGCAAGTTGGCTTCTTCAAAGTGAAGGCGGTACGCGATCATCAGTTTGACCCTGTTCCTCTGGGCGGCCTCAATCATGGATTCGCACTCTTGCTCGGTGATGGCCATGGGCTTTTCGCAGAGCACGTGAATGCCGGCACGCGCGGCGCGCTCAGCGTATTCGCGGTGCATAACGTTGGGGAGGGCGATGTACACGGCGTCTACCTCTCCGCTCTCCAGGCAGGAGGCGTAATCCTCGTAAGAGTAGGTGTTTGAGACGCCATACTTCCTGCCGAGTTCCTTAAGCTTTTTGGGATCCGAAGAAACCAGAGCGCGCAATTCGGAGTTTCTGGCGTGCTTGAAGGCAGGCAGCACCGCTATTTGCGCGATGTAGCCGAGACCCACGACCGCGTAGCGAACTTTTTTCCCCGAATTCTGAGATCGTTGCTCACGGGATCTGGGGGTGTAAGACTTCAGCCGAGATATCTGACCTGCTTTGCGGTTGGGCATATATCAAGAATTCTCTAAAGCCAGTCGGCCCGGATCAATCAGGAGCAGACTGTAGTTGCGCGGTGGAATCTCTGTAGCGCGGAGACCAAGCGGAGTGCCGGGGACAATTGAACCGCAGCCGGAGGGCGCTGATCTGCGGCCGACAGACGCTACAGGAACTCCGAAGTACATGTACAGCGAAGACTCGATTTGCGAAAGGCGAGGGGTAGGGTGCAATGAGCGGGGCTTGGACCCAGGTAATTAGTTGAAGGAGTTAGCCGATGGCAGGAAAAAACACCGCAGTATTTGGAATCTATGCGCGGCAAGAGGATTTTGAGAAGGGTCTCTACCAGCTCAAGGAAGCCGGATTCCGGCACGAAGATATTTCGGTGTTAGTGCCGGAGAATCTTGGCACGAAGGAGATCGCCACCGAAAAGGCCACCAAAGCTCCCGAAGGAGTTACCGCGGGTGCGAGCTCGGGAGCGGTGATCGGAGGGGTGCTGGGGTGGCTGGTCGGGATAGGCACACTAGCCATACCGGGCGTGGGGCCGCTGCTCGCAGCGGGTCCGATTGTTGCCGCCTTAGCCGGAGTGGGAGTGGGCGGAGCCGTCGGTGGATTTACCGGTGCCCTGATCGGCATGGGGATTCCGGAATACGAAGCGAAGCGCTACGACGGGCGCATTCGCAAAGGCGGCATTCTGCTGTCGGTCCATTGTGACGATTCCAAATGGACGAAGCGGGCCAAGGAAATTTTGCAACTCACCGGGGCAGAAGATATTTCCTCTACGGGTGAGGCGGCTGGGGACTTTGCGAAAAGTGACCGGCCACTGCCAGCCACTGGCACGGACGGAGATTAGTCAGTTGTTCGGTTCAAAAATCATCCGTCGATTCACGCAACACAGGACGATCGGCTGGACGGGAGGGAGCTAACCAGTGTTCACAATTCTGATTATCATTCTGATCCTTCTGCTGATTGGGGCGCTGCCCACGTGGCCTTACAGCAGCGCCTGGGGGTACTACCCCAGCGGCGGGCTGGGATTGGTCCTGATTATCGTGATCATCCTGGTGCTGATGGGACGTGTTTGAGGCAAGGTCAGGTTTGGCTAACAAAAGTGAGAGGACCGGCTCCCGCCCCGCGGGAGCTTTTCCTTTGTAGTGTGCACTGCGGCATTCAGAACCCTGGGGGTGCCGGCGATTGATCCAATCTGCGCTTCCATGTTTTGAAAGGACATGTATTTCTAGACATGTATTTATAACCAATGAAAAACGCGGTGATTTTCGATGTCGACGGGACACTCGTAGACTCAGTTGGTTTACACGCCGAAGCCTGGCACGAAGCTTTTCATCACTTTGGATTTGAGATACCGACGGCCGCGATCCGGACCCAAATCGGAAAAGGCGGCGACAAGCTCATGCCTTTTTTGCTGTCGAAACAGGACTTGGAAGAAAAGGGCGAACAGATCGAAAAATACAGAAGTGAACTGTTCATGCGTAAATACATGCCCAAAGTTCGGAGCTTTCCTCGGGTGCGAGAGTTATTCGAAAGAATCAGGGCCGATCGAAAGAAGATTGCGCTGGCGTCTTCGTCGGATAAGAAGCAGCTCACGATTCTGAAAAAGATCGCACAGGTCGAAGATGTGGTTGATTGCGAAACTTCGGCGGACGACATTGATTCATCCAAGCCCGATCCAGATGTTTTTCATGCGGCCTTGAAGTGCTTGCGGCAACCTGAGCCCGACGAAGCCATCGCCGTCGGGGATACGCCGTACGATGCGGAAGGTGCGCGGAAAGCTGGTATACAAACAATTGGCTTGCTGTCCGGTGGGTTACGTGAAAGTTCTCTCCGTGCGGCAGGGTGTATTGCTATTTATCGCGATCCGGCAGACCTGCTGGCGAATTATGAAACGTCGCCGCTCGCTTCTCGAGTACCAGCGCTTCGCTAAACACCTATTACTGGGTAGCGCGGGGCATTCAGACCATTTCTCTGACCTTATCTGAAATTGCGGTGAGGGCGATCTTCTTGCGATTCGGTTCACCACGAGCCAGCGACTCAGCGAATTTCAGCGCTTGCTCGGCGCTGATTTTTGCCGGCAGGGGCGGTTCAAACGGATCGACGGTGGCCTCGAGCAGAGCCGGTCCCGGTGCGTTGAGAAATTCTTCGACGACGACGCCACATTGCCGGGGATCCTCGACGCTGAAGCCAGCGCCGCCACAGGCGTGAGCAACGGCAGCAAAGTCGATGGGCTGAAGATCTACGCCGTACTCAGGATTGCCGAGGAAGACCATCTGCTCCCATTTAATTTGTCCCAGCGTGTTGTTCTTGACCACGACGACCTTGATCGGAAGCTGATATTTCACCGCGGTGACGAATTCTGCCATCAGCATGGAGAAGCCACCGTCGCCAACAAAGGCGATGCATTGACGCTCGGGATAGGCGATTTGCGCGGCGATGGCGTAAGGCAGGCCACAGGCCATAGAAGCCAAGTTGCCGGAGACACTGTGCATCTGGCCTTTTTTCGCGGGAATGTGACGAGCCCACCAGGTGGTAATGGTGCCGCTATCGCAGGAGACTATGGCATCACTACGCAACCGCCTGCCTAATTCGTGGGCAATGACCTGCGGTTTCATCGGCATGTCCATATGAGAAGAACGCTTCTCCATGGCTTCGCGCCAGTCTTGCATGCCCGCTTGAGCCTCCTTCAGGAAAGTCTTGTCTGCCCTGGGAGACAAACGCGGCATGAGTTCACGGAGAACGCGGCGGCTATCGCCGACCAGGCCAACCTCCACGGGAAATCGCAGGCCGATGCGTCGGGGATCCAATTCGATCTGCACTCCGCGCGCCTGACCGCGCTTCGGCAAGAACTCAATGTACGGAAAGGAGGTGCCGACCATCAGCAGGGTGTCGCAATTTTCCATCACGTCCTGCGAAGGGCGCGTGCCCAGCAGACCGATACCGCCGGTGGTATAAGGACTGTCGTCGGGGACAGCGGCTTTCCCCAGAAGCGGCTTGACGATTGGGGCACCGAGCATTTCCGCCAATTGCTCTAATTCATCGCCTGCGCCAATGGCGCCGCGACCGGCGAGGATGGCAACTCTCTTGCCTTTATTCAGGATCTCAGCCGCTTTATCCAAGTCAGCCGGGTCGGCGAGCATTGCGCCTTCGGCCTCGGCACGCGAGGTGTGGTGCGGAATGTTGCGCTTCGAGCGCTGGCGCTTTTTGACTTCCTGCTCCTGTAAATCTACCGGGAAGGTAATGTGGGAAACTGTGCGATAGGCAATCGCGGTGCGACAGGCAAGATCAACTACATTCTCGACGTGGGTCGGGCCCATAATCCGCTCGTTATAAGTAGCAACGTCTACGAATAGCTTGTCGAGGGCCACATCCTGTTGGGTGTAGGTCCCGATGAGATCGTGGAATTGAAGGCCGGTGAGGGCCAATACTGGTTGGCTGTCCAGCTTCGCGTCATAAAGACCGTTCAGCAGATGAATTCCGCCGGGTCCGGAGGTCGCCAGGCACACTCCCAGCCTGCCAGTGAACTTGGCGTAAGCGCAGGCCATGAATGCCGCCGACTCCTCGTGGCGCACCTGCACAAAGCGAATCCGGTCCTGATGAGTGCGCAGCGCTTCCATGATGCCGTTGATGCCGTCGCCGGGCAGACCGAAAACTACCTCCACACCCCAATCAATCAGCGTTTCGATGAGAACATCAGAAGCATTCATGATTCACTCCCGGCATCGGTATCAGCAGTGGTCGGACAGGTACTCACACTGCGACACAACTCTACTCAGAAGACTGTCCAGAGAAAGTGGCAATCTAGGCAATCTATAAGACGATTAATAGACCTGCCAGGGAGGAAGTAGAATCGGGGACGGACTGTAGGGCGGTCTGGGAAGTTCTGTATCAGATCAGCGAAGGCGGATAGGGACGGTGGTCCGAGTGGCGGCTTGGTGCCAACACCTCACCTGGAGTGACTACGATCCAATTGAAGTTCCGGGGTCGCGATATCCTCCGGGCCAGCGGGCCCGTTAATCGCGCCGTGCCAGACACTGCCTCCGAAGGTGGTGATGAAAACCTTATTGCGGTCGCCTGGATCCGGGATCACACGATGCGCCCATTTGAAATTGAACCCGGGGATCCGAGTCCAATGTTGCCCGCGATCAGTCGAATGCCATGCGGATGACTCGAATCCAGACGCGTAGAGCACATTGGAATCAGTCGGATCGACGACGACGTCATAAACGTGCCGATCGCGATGGAAGATCTGGCGCCAATTGCGACCGCCATCTTCAGATAGGTAAATGCCTCCACCGTCTCCATGTATGCCAGTGGCGCGAGCCCATGCGGCAAGATAGAGCCGCTGTGGCGACTTAGGATCAATTGCAAGTCCGTTAGGACCGTTTACGCCAGCAGGCAAGCTCACGGGCTCCCAGTGCGCGGCGTCATCCCTGGACCGGTAGATGGCACCGTCGTCAGCAGTCCCAATACTTCCGTCCTCCGAACGGCGGGCGATGACGAGGTACAGAGTTCCATCCGAAGCTCGCGCCAGCCTCCAGGCAAATGGCTGGTCCTGTGAGATTCCTGTATTTTTCAGAGCCCAGGTCTTTCCGCCGTCGATGCTCTTATAAACGCCGCGCCCGAAGCCGGTCACATATAGGGTGCGGGCATCAGGAGCGCTGGCGGGATCGAGCAGAATGTGAGTCGCGGCAGTTTCGGCCATACCCGCGTTAGACTGCCGCCACGTATTTCCGCCATCGTCACTGCGGCATACTCCGCCCTTGTAGTTCGATACCGAGTTCTTGCGCCACATCTTGGGACGCGGAAGGTCATGTGTGTAGCTGTTCACGCTCCAAACGCGGCCTCGAACGGCTGGGTCAAATACCATCCAATAAGTTGTGTTTAACCACTTTGCCGGCACGCCGGTCGTGGAACTCTGCCAGGTGTCACCGCCGTCTTCGCTACGAAAAAGACCGATGTCGGTGTAGGTGATGAACTGGCGTCTTCGGTCAAAGGGATCGAAGTGGATACCGTAGCTTGTGGTCACATCGAGGCCGGTGCTGCGCCACCCGCCGTCAGGTATTCTGCGCGAGTACATTGCGGACCAGGTGGCGCCGCCATCGCTGGTCTTCATGGTTCTACCCAGGTCGGTTCCATAGCAAAGATCTGCATCCTGGTCGGCCACACCGAGTTGCAACGGATTTTCTCCCCACCCGACGCCGAAACGCGGAGTGATCCAGGCGTCGTGCACATTTTTAGCAGGGCCCTTGGATTCTTTCCAAACAAACTGCCATGAATCGCCGGTGTCCTGGGTTTTGGCCACTCCCATGGTGTTAGCCACTCCGATCCAGCTCTTACCGTCTTGTCCCAGTTCGCTATACGAGACATAGGCAACGGCGGGATGCTGACGACTGGTAGCGATGGCTCGCACTTTGGCACTGCCTCCCGGGAGGCGGGATTGATGCCAGCTTGCGCCCCCGTCCTTAGAGACAAAGATGCCCTGTTCTGACACTCCGTAAATGACCGGGTGCGAGCCGGAACCAAAACCCGCCGAGACGTCCGTTAAAGTGACGGGGACGGCGAGGGTACGAACTCCCGTGCTAGTTTTCACGGATACAGAATGCGGACCTGCTATGAACAACACCCGCGAATCTGCGGGAGAATGCGGATCGACCCACATGCGAAGAGGCATCTCGGGAAGCTCTTGCTGCCGGTTCCAGCTTTTTCCGAAGTCGCGCGAGATGAACAGTGCCGGACTCTTCTTTCCTCCCGCCGCGGCGTAGAGCACATTGGAATTGGCGGGATCAACGGCTAGTGCTGCTATGTTGCGCAGCGGATCGGGTTGCGCTACCAGGTCCTCATCTGCGTGGTCTGATCGCATTACGATCTCTTTGATGGAGGAGGGCTTGGGATATACCAGCTTCCAGCTTTCACCAGCGTCGTTACTTCGCCACAAACCAGTGGCTTGGGCGTAAATAACTTTGGGATCCAACGGATCGAAGACAAAGAAGCGAACCCGACCGCGAAGATTGAACATCCGCCACGACTGACCGCCATCATGAGTGATGTATGCGCCTGTCATGTCGCAGGAGACTAAGACCGTGTTGGCGTCGTGCGGGCTGATGGTGGGGTTGAACATCGCGCCTCCGCCGCCCGGCCCGATGACGCGAAAGTCACCCGGTCGCGCAGCAAAAGCGGTACCGACGAGCGCAAAGATCAGAAGGATGCCGCGCAGGCTTTTCATTGCTTCTTTCTTAACATTCTGGAGGTGTGATCGCCTACTCGGAAGTGAATGACGCCGTTGTCAGGCTTGCCGGCGTTGTTCCGGGAAGAGTGGATAAGAAAGTAACGGAGATTTGACAATGGCCTGACAAGTCGTGGAACCATGCAACGCTATATTCGAACGCGAGTTGGCAAAGTGGCTAAGCCGGTCCACCACCTCAGATCCTCCACTCAAAAAGGAAGTACCTGGAGGATTTCCTATTCGCAGAGATTAAGGAGTTTTATCATGAAGCGCGTTCTCAACCTGTCATTCGCTCTGTTCCTGGGTTTATCCTTCGCGACAGGGACTATGGAAAACGCCCAAAACATCTCCCAGCTCTTCAGTTTTCCTTGCCCGAATCAACAATTCGGTTCTTGTCCAAAGGGTTATGCGCCCGACGTGCTGATCCAGGCGTCGGACGGCAACTTTTACGGTGCTGCACAACTGACTACCATTGGCACCTCGAACCCGCAGGGCGGCACTCTGTTCAAAATCACGCCCGGCGGCCAAATCAACACGCGCATGAGAGCCATCAATCGTACGGATCTTAAGGAGTGAACCTGAAATTCTGACCAAAACATAGCTTTTCGACAAATCTTCATCTCGTTGAGCTATTCTCCTGTTCTGAATAGCGGAATGAGATTCTCTCTCACCGAATTGCACCGGCGTAGAACTTGTCTGTTCCTTGTGACGCTTCTGGGCGCTTCGTCCCCTCTACACGGGCAGTCGGGGACGAGCTCCCGAGCGACGCAGCGGCAAGTCGAGGCACAACAACCGCTCCGAACTGCGCAGGCAAGCCGGATTGATCGAGCCCCGAGGTTGGACGGGACGCTCGATGATTTACTCTGGTTGAAGGCCACCCCGATTTCAAACTTCTTACAACGAGAGCCTTACGAAGGCCAGCCTCCTACCGAAAAAACCGAAGTCCGTATCCTATACACCAAGCATGAGGTCTATTTCGGTATCGCCTGTTTCGAACCCGACCCAGATGGAATCGTTGCGACCGAGTTACGCCGGGACGTCAGTCAGGAATTGGACGACTACTTTGAAATCATCATCGACTCGGCTCACGACCGGCGCAACGCTTACGTGTTTCAAATCAATCCATTGGGGACCCAACGCGATGCACTGATCACGGAAGAGCAGCGCACGGATTCTAGTACTGGCGATGGCGACCCCGGCTGGGATGGCGTGTGGACCTCGGAGGCTCGCCGGACGGCACAAGGCTGGACTGCCAACATCGCGATTCCGTTTTCGACGTTGAACTTCATGCAGTCGAGCGATGTGATCTGGGGGATCAACTTCAAGCGCTTCATCCGCCGCAAAAATGAAGAGGATCTATGGTCGGCCTGGCGGCGCGTCGATGGCGCCTCGCGGGTCAGCCGTGCTGGCGAATTACAAGGAATTTCCGATATCGGCAGTGGCCGCCTGTTCATCGTTAAGCCTTACGGACTGGTGGGATTCAGCCATTTTCCGGCGAGCGCTGCGGGTACTGGATTCACTCCCGGGACGAGCCCTCTTTACACCGGAGGCGTTGACGTCAAACTTGGCCTGCGCTCGAACTTAGTGGCTAATTTCACCGTCAACACCGACTTCGCCGACGCCGACGTTGATACACGGCGGTTCAATCTCACGCCGTTCAAGCTCTTCTTTCCGGAGAAGAGACAATTTTTCCTGGAGAATGCGGGCGTCTTTACTTTTCCCCTCGGTGGCGACGTAGATTCGTTGTTCTTTAGCCGTCAGATCGGGATTGATCCAATCACAGGTCAAGAGGTTCCCATTAACGGTGGGGCCAAGATCACAGGTTCGCTTGGCAAATTCGAACTCGGCATCATGGATGTGGACACGCGGCGCTCCGGGCCTAATCCTGATGCGAATTTCGCGGTCGTGCGTGTGAAGCGCGCACTGTGGGGAGGATCCTACCTTGGAGTGATGGGCATTGATAAGCGCTCCGGCAACCCTCTGGACAGTTTCAACCAGACCGAAGGTGCCGACACTAGGCTAGTCTTCTTCAAAGACTTGGCGGTGGACATGTTCGCCGCCCAGACCCGGACGCCGGGCTTCGCCTCAGGCCAGACCGATTTTGGCGGTGGCCTCCACTACCAGAGTAACTGGCTGGAGTTGATCGGTGACCATCGAAAAATTGGGCCACACTTTAATCCCGAGGTGGGCTTCCTCGAACGCCAGGACTGCATCTGCGACTACCTCGATGCCAACTTCAAAGTTCGACCCCGGATCGAGCACGTGCGTGAGCTGAACTTTGAAGGCTTCATCTTTCATGCCCCCGATACTCGCCATGTGCTGCAAACGCAAGAATGGCAGAACACATTTCGCATCGACTTCAACAATGGCTCCTATAGCGACGACGACATTGTGGACGTCTTCACCCAGCGCCTGATCATTCCGTTCAACCTCTACAAGAAGGTGTCCATTCCCGTTGGCGAGTATCACTGGACGCGCCATCAGTTGACCTACGGATCACCTCAGGACCGGCGGTTGACACTCAATTTCTACGAGCGTTTCGGCAGCTACTACAACGGGCATTTGAATGAAGCGCGAGTACGTGCAACCTATCGAGCGAGTGAACGATTGTCGTTCAACTTCGCCGAGCAATGGAACCGCTTTCGTTTGGGCGCAACGAGCGATCCCGCGGGGAATCCGCTTCCCCCGGGATCTGGAGACTTCTCGGTCGTCTTCGGCAGCTTTCAGACGAATTATTCCTTTTCCCGCTTCCTGACGCTTTAGACGCTACTGCAAATGGACACCGCAAATAATCAGGGCGCCAGCGCCAACATTCGCCTGCGTTGGAACTATCGTCCTGACAGCGATCTGTATGTGATCTACACCGCGGGCCAGCGCTTCGCCAGTTTGGTGGCAGTGAACCCGCCGCAGTTTTACGAGAACCGTTTCGCCATCAAGTTCACATATTCCTGGCGACCGTGAGGTGAAAACGGAGTGGAGTGGAGTGGAAGTCCACCAATTGCCGGAAGGATAACCTGAACTCATTCTCTGGAGGTATCTAATGCCAACGCGAGCGGTCCACCTAAGTAAGGTTTTGACGTCAGCATTCATGGTTTTTGCGATGGGTCTGGAGGCAGCCCGCCCTTCCAATATCGGCTCCGAAAGCACAAAACAAGCACCTCTCAAGAAAGTCGCGGATGTCCCCATGCCGGGGCCAGCAGTCCGGTTCGATTACCAGAGCCTTGACGCCACTCAAGGGCGGCTTTACATCGCTCACATGAACGCCAACCAACTCGTTGTCTTCGACACAAAGAAACGAGAAGTGGTGGCAAACCTCGACGGCTTTTCTCGTGTCCACGGAGTATGGGCGGTTCCGGAATTGGGCAAAGTCTATGCATCGGTGACCGGAGAGCACAAAGTAGCCGCTGTGGATATGAAAACACTGCAAGTCCTCTCCCGCGTAGGCCCCATTAATTACCCAGACGGCATTGCTTACGCACCGGGCCCCCAGCGTGTCTTCGTATCTGATGAACACGGCAACGTAGATGCAGTCATTGATACGAAAACGAATTCGCTCCTGGCGAGCATTCCACTCGGAGGCGGCGCCGGCAACACGGTCTACGATTCTGGTTCCGGCCACATTTTGGTTGCCGTTCACGAGAAGAACGAAGTTGTAGCAATCGATCCGGCAAGCTTGCGGATCATCGGCCGCTATCCTATGACTGGAGTTGAAAGCCCGCACGGAATCGCATTGGATGAGTCGGGACGGCTCGCATTCGTGGTGGGAGAGGAGAACCACATGCTTGCCGTCGTGGACTTGAATACCATGAAGGTCTTGGGGACACAGCCTGTCGGGGAAGACCCTGACGTGCTGGCCTTTGATCCGGGACTCAAGAGGCTGTATGTGTCTGCCGAATCCGGCAACGTTTTCGTCTTTCGTGAAGTCGGAAAGACTCTTGTCCATGAAGGGGATATCTCAATCCCGCATGCCCATACAGTGTGTGTTGACCCTAGTACTCATCTGGTCTACTTTCCTTTGGAGAATATCGATGGGCATCCGCTCCTGCGAATAATGGAGCCAACCCCAACGCAGTGAACGTTAGAGCAAGACCTTTGCAGGCCTCCTCTATTTAGAGAAAGCTTGGAGTTTTCGTTGTCAGCAGTCTTGGCGCACCTCATCCCCCGGTGCGAACGTTCCCGCGATGAAGAATGGCGCGTTGATCAACAAAACGCAACCCCCGCGCAACCAGCCGAGTTGAGCACCCTTCCGACCTGTACCAAGTTATTGAAGAAATTGGTGGCGGCGGTTGGACTCGAACCAACGACCTACGGATTATGAGACCGTCGCTCTAGCCACCTGAGCTACGCCGCCACACTGCGAACTACAACGAGGAGACGGGAGCAGGAAGAGGACAGAGTCTCCTGCCTGTTCTATTCCAAACGGATGTCAGCTTAGGCCAGCTCACAGCCATTGATTTGATTTTAAGAGTCGTCCAGAAGTAGTGTCAAACCTGAGGCCGTACAACGCACGCAATTCGATGCTTGCAACTCCGGTTGGGAAATCTGAAACTAGGATGGCATGAAAGTTATCGCGGTGATTCCTGCGCGGCTGGCCTCCACTCGTCTTCCGCGCAAAATGTTGCGCGAGTGTGCGGGACAACCACTATTGGCGCATGTCTATCGCGCGGTGCGGTCTTCTGAATTGCTAAATGACGTAGTGATCGCTACCGACGCAGAAGAAATACTGGAATGCTGCAAGAAAAATGGCTGGCACGCGCGAATGACTTCGGCTGACCATCGCAGCGGCACTGAGCGCGTCTGTGAAATCGCACATTCGATGACCGCTGACGTGTATTTGAACCTGCAGGGCGATGAACCTCTGACGCGTGCCGAGCACATTCAATCCCTGCTGGAGGTCATGACGGACCCGGCGGTGCAGGTCGGCACACTGAAGACGAGCGCATCAGCCGCCGACGTCAACAATCCGAACGCCGTAAAGGTCGTCACCGATAGTAGCGGAAAGGCGTTGTACTTCTCCCGGGCTGCCATTCCTTTCGATCGCGATGGCATCCGCCCGGTTTATTTCAAGCATCTTGGACTTTATGCTTATCGAAAAGCGGCACTCGATCAATTCATGAAGCTGCCCGAGTCCGTTCTCGAACGCAGCGAACGGCTGGAGCAGCTACGATTCCTGGAAAACGGAATCCCGATTCATGTGGGTGAAACTCAGTTCGATACGATAGGCGTGGACACTGAGGAGGATTTGCGGAGGGTGGAGAAAATGCTCATGACTCGATGAGGGAGACTTATTTCTGCCATGCTTGCGCGGCTTCTACTCGCTTCGAAATTGCAGGATGCGAATGGAAGAACCATTCCACCCACTTGGAGGGTGCCCTCTCTGCCAGGTTCTGATCGGCGAGCTTGTTCATGGAAGAGATGAACGGCCCAATGCTGGGAATCGACCTAAAGCAATAGCGATCCGCCTGGCGTTCATTGTATCGGGAGTAGGCGTTCAGCAGAGGCAGCAGCAAGAACGATAAGATCGTGGAAACCAGCGCCAACAGCGGCAGATTCGCGAAATCGGAAAGCGTTTCGAACATGTGCCGCTGGTCTATGGCGTAGTGAAGGACAGCATTCGCAGCCCAGAAACCGAGCAAAGTGATTCCAGCCTGCACGGCGATGCTCTTCAGAATGTGGCGATGCACGTGGTGCCCCAGTTCGTGTGCCAACACTGCTTCAATTTCATCCGGCGAGTAGTGATCGAGAAGGGTGTCGGCCAAAATAATACGGCGCGTGTTGCCCAAGCCAGTGAGTGCTGCGTTGGCTTTCTTGCTCTTCTCCGACAGATGCCACTTGTACACTCCGCGGACGCGCGTCCCCGCGCGCTCGCCGAGCCGCACCAGGCGTTGCTTTAGATCCTCATTATCGAGCGGTTCAAACTTGTAGAAGATCGGGAACAGGACTACCGGCGCAATCTGCGCCATCAAAATAAACAATCCAATGAATAGTGCCCAGGTAATAATCCACCAGTGTTCAGGCGACTGGCGAATGATGAAGTAGAGAAGCTCGACCACGATTGTCGCCATGACCAGGCCCACCAGAAATCCTTTCATCTCATCCCATATCCATGACCGTAGTCTCTGATTGGAGAGATTAAACCGGTGTTCCAGCCGGAAGCTGTAGTAATCGAGGCCGATGCCGAGGATCTTGCCAATCGGCAGGAGCATCGCAACGTACAAGAAAACGGCAAAGGTGTAATTCTGAAAGCCACCGCGATAGGCGAGGTCGCGCAGCCACCCGCTCCAATTTGTGGCGAGCAGCACAACCAGCAACAGGAAGCCGAGCACGGCATCGGCAATGCCGAGCCAGCGCCGGATGCGGTTGTAACGCCGCGCCTCGGGCGTGTCGGCAGAGGTCGTGCTGTTTTCCACGGCTAAAGTCATAGCAAATACCAATGACTGATTATCTCCCAACGACGGCGACTGAACAGATAATAAGGAACTCAAGAGTGCAGTGTCCGGCAGGATGAATCTTCATAGCGCCATCACGAACCGCTTGTGTTTACGAAGCCTTCACCGAGGTCGAGAATTTCCGTAACCAGTTCGGGCGATGCCGCCTCTGCATACAGGCGCAAAAGTGGTTCGGTGCCTGACGCGCGCAACAGTATCCAAGGTTCAGCTCCGTTACGGTTACTGGGGGCATCAAGAAAAAACTTCGCGCCATCCATACCTTCTTTTCGTATTACGCGATAGCGCCCCAGGGCTGTGGTGGAGTCGGCGCGGGCGCGCGTGACGGCGCTCTGTTTTACCTCGTCGGGAATATGCATGTCGCGGCGTCCGTAATAATGCGGCCCAAATTCGCGCTGCAAATCTGCGACTAACTGGCCCAGAGGCTTGCCTCTATCGGCCATCACATTGGCGAGCAGTAGAGAGTTGAGAATTCCGTCGCGCTCCGGCAGGTAACGGCCGTAGCCGATTCCACCTGATTCCTCGCCGCCAATGAGGATCTCGCGTTCCATCATTAAATCAGCAATGTACTTAAAGCCGATTGGACATTCGTGCAGCTTGCGCCCGTACTTGGCTGCAATGCGATCGAGCATGTGGGTGGTGTTGAAAGCCCGTACCACTTCACCGGGCCACTTTTTCCGTTCGAGAAGCCAATGCAACAGAATAGAGAAAATCTTGTGCGAATCGACGAAACTGCCATCTTCAGTTACGGCTCCTATACGGTCGGCGTCGCCGTCGGTAGCAAAGCCGGCGTGGCAGCCTTCTTTCACGACAGTTTGCCGGAGCATCGCGATATGGGGAATGATCGGTTCGGGATTGATGTCCGGAAACAGCGGGTTCAGTTCCTGCCGGATAGTCACGTGCTTGATGCCGTGATCGCCGAAAATTCGCGCTAACACGCCGCGGCCCGAACCATACATTGAGTCCACCGCGAATTTGAAATTCGCCTTGGCGATCAGCTTCAAGTCAACGAAATTGCAGATGGCTTCGATGTAGGCATTCTTGAGATCGACGTCAGCGGTTGCTGCTGCAGGTCCGTTCCTGGGCATGGCATTGGCGTGAAGCTCGTCTTCTACCTTCTTCATGATCGCCGGTGTCGCCGAGCCGCCGAACTTTCCTTTGAACTTCACCCCATTCCAATTCCATGGATTATGACTGGAAGTGATTACCACGCCGCCGGCTGCGCCTTGCTGTTTCACGGCGAGCGAAATCGCAGGTGTGGGCGTGACATCACTGGCCAGCTTGACCGGAATGCCGCCTGCGGCAATTACTTCGGCTGCCAGACGCGCTGCACGTTGCGAGGCAAACCGCGTGTCGTAGCCGACGATGACCCCTCGCCTGCAATCTTCATTCTTCAGAACGTAGGAAGCAATGGCCCCGGCCACGCGACGTACATTGTCGAAGGTGAAATCGTCGGCGATAATGCCGCGCCAACCGTCGGTTCCGAATTTGATTTCAGCCATAAGAGTTGGTAGCCAGTGACCGGTGATCAGCGGTCAGGAGTAACGTTGGACAGTTTTAGTGTTGCCAGCCACGGGTTACCTAATCAGTGATCGCTTGTCTCTAAACCAGTTTTGAGAGTTTCTTTTCGTCCAAATACTTCACAACTTTTCCGACGTCTTGCGCGCCCTGGCGTGTGGTGATGAGCAAGGCATCATCCGTTTCCACGACCACAAGATCGGTTACCCCAACCGCGGCGACAAATTTACCGGGAGCGTGAATGTAATTTCCCCGGGCATTCAGCTTGAAAGTTCCATTGGCAGAGATGAGATTGCCATCGGCGGGGTTGCTCTTGGCGGCATGGTGCTCGTGGAGAGCCGTCCAGGAGCCGAGATCGTTCCATCCGAAGTCCGCCGGCAGGCAAAAAATATTGGAAGCGCGCTCACCTTTTGCGGAACGCGGCTCAAGCACTGCGTAGTCCACGCTGATGCTCTCACATTTGGGGTAGAGCCTGCGAAATGTCGTCTCGAATTTCTTCGTGCCAAAGGCCGCGGCAATTTCTTCGAGCAGGTTGGCCGTGTTGGGCAACTGCTCGCTCAGTGCGTGGGCTAAGGTTGTGGCACTCCACAAAAACATGCCGCTGTTCCAGAAATAATTCCCTGCGCTAACGAATTCCGCTGCGCGCTGCACATCCGGCTTTTCAGTGAACCGGCGCACCCGTAACGCTTCGCCCTCGAAAGGGGAGCCTGCTTCAATGTACCCATATCCAGTTTCGGGACGAGTAGGGCGGATGCCCAACACGACGATGTTTTCGCCGGCCGAGGCAAGGTTTGCACCTTTCTTGAGTACCTCGCGATAGCGTTTCTCATCTCCGATCACGTGATCGGAGGGAAACATTCCGATCACGGCTTTGGGATCGATGCGCAACAAGATGAATGCCGCTAGACCGATGGCAGGTGCGGTGTTGCGTCCGTCCGGCTCGGCAATAATTTGCCGCTTCGGCAATCGGGGGAGCTGCCGCGCGATGGCGCCGCGTAAATCATCATTGGTAATGACCCAGAACCGGTCAGGGGAGGCCAATGGAAGCAGGCGTGAGACCGTCTGCTGAATCATGGTGTGTTTGCCGTCGAGCGCAAGCAATTGTTTGGCGCGACGCTTGCGGCTCAGCGGCCAGAAACGGGTGCCGCGTCCGCCAGCGAGGATTACGGGATAAAAGTTAGTCTTTTTGTTGGACACGAATTCACAAGTGTGAAGGCGGAAGCCTACAGCTTAGTTACGGGTTCGGGTAACGATTCGCCGGGCACATACGCCTTCAAAAATTCTACCGTCCATTGCGGGCGCACACTGAATTCGCCAACGCTCGCGGGAACTATGACGGCATCACCCTTGGCCAGAGTGACGGGTTCCATGCCAGGCGCCTCAACCACACCGCACCCTTCAACGGCCACCATAATCTGCACAGAATCTTTGCCGGATTTATCCCTGGTACGAAAGTTTTTAGACTCTTTCAACTCGAACGTGTCTACGACAAAATAGGGAGCCGCCACGAGCGACTCTTGACGATTGTTTTGGCCATTCACTTTTCCGGGCGCTGGGCGCAGGACTTTTCCAGACGCGGTCCTCTCCTTGACTGCGGCCAAGCCCTCCTTAAGATGCAATTCACGCGGCCTGCCGTAATCGTAAAGTCTGTACGTCGTGTCCGATTGCTGCTGTGTTTCCACCAGGATGGATCCTGGTCCCAACGTGTGAACAGTTCCTCCGGCAACGTAGATCATATCGCCCGAAGAAATGTTGATCCAGTTCAGCAGATCCTCGGCGCGTTTGCTGTGAATCGCCTGCTCCAGTTGCAATCGGGAGACACCCGGCTTCAAACCCAACGCAATTTGGGCTCCGGGCTGGGCGCTGGCCACATACCAGCATTCGGTTTTTCCCCAAGGCTGGCCCACTTGCCGCGCCATCTCATCATCGGGATGCACCTGGACGGAAAGCTTCTCTTCGGGAAACAAAAATTTCAGAAGTAACGGAAAACGTTTGGGGTCGCGCGCCGCGGAGCCTACTAATTCGCGTCCGAAGCGAGTACTAAGTTGTGCCAGCGACTGCCCCGCGAGCGGCCCGTTATTCACCTTGCAATCATCTCCCGTGAGCCAAGCCTCGCCGATCTTTTCCTGACATTTATAGTTCGGGTAAATGGGCGAAAGATCCATCGTGCCCCAAGGGCGAGGGTCGAACGCCGGCAGCATCAGCAGTGGGTACAATTCAGTCATTTGTCTGCGCAGCAGAGAAAAGAATGCCGGACGACCGCCTGGACATGACGCGGCCATTCCAGCCTCAACATTAGAAGCTTAACTCAGGCTGAGGGGCTGCCTGCTTAGAAAAACAGAATTGAGAACTCACAAGCTGCAAGATCCTGCTTATCGGCCATCCTATAAGTTTGCAAAAAACTTCCTCATGCGCCCCAGTCCCCGGTCGAGTTCAGCGATGGAGGTAGCATAGGAAACACGAATGTGTTCGCGAGTCCCAAAGCCTTCGCCCGGAACCGTGGCAACGTGCGCTTCGCGAAGCAGTTTGCCGGCCACATCCGCCGCTGATTCCACACCGCCGCGACTAAAAAGAGCCGAAACATTGGGATAGGTGTAGAAGGCCCCCTGGGGGTTGGTGCACTTGATCCCGGGGAGGGAACGAAGCCCCTTAACCACGTGGTCCCGCAGATTGATGTACTCCAACCTCATGTCTTCCACACATTGCTGAGGTCCTTTCAAAGCCGCGACGGCCGCCTTCTGTACGATCGAGGTCGGGTTGGAAGTAGATTGGCTTTGGAGTTTCTGCATCGCACCAATCACCGCCGCCGGCCCGAGTGCGTAGCCCAGCCTCCAGCCCGTCATCGCATAAGTCTTGGAAAGGGATCCCACGACAATCATGCGGTCGCGATATTCGCGCAGTGAGCCCACCGAGAAGCGTTTTCCGGTGTAGTTGAGATAGACGTAGCATTCATCGGAGATTACCCAAATACCGCGCTGGGCAGCCATTCTCACAACTTCAGACATGTCCTCCGGGCTCATTACTGCGCCAGACGGGTTCGACGGGGAATTCAGAATGATGAGCTTGGTACGCGAGGTGATCGCCCGTTCCACCATGTCGACGGTGACGGCAAAGTCCTTGTCTTCGTCAGTGTGCAGCAGAACGCAATTGCCTCCCGCGTAGCGAACAATATCCTTGAACGATACCCAGTACGGCACGGGCAGAATGACCTCGTCACCGTGATCGACCAGCACTTGAATTGCATTGAACAGCGCGTGCTTGCCGCCGGTGGATGCGATCGACTCTTCGCGGCGATAGTCGGAATCGAAATCCACGGCATGGCGATGCACAATGGAGTCGCGCAGTTCGGGAGTGCCGCCGACCGCGGTGTACTTGGTGAAGTTCGCCTGAATGGCGGCGATGGCGGCGTCTTTGATGTGTTGCGGGGTCGCGAAATGCGGCTCCCCGGCGCCGAAATCAACGACGTCGATGCCCTGGCTCCGCAGCCTATCGGCCTCAGCCACTACTGCCATGGTGGCGGAGGGCTCGATGCGGTTGATGCGTTCGGTCAATCTGATTGCCTGGGTCATGTCCGTGGTCGCTGTCGTCATTTTTTCCTTCCCCTCGTTTTAGTGGTTGGTTGGAACTTGATAGCCGGGTCCAGCTTTGCCCGGAGCCTCTGCTCCACACTTTCCGGTACAAGGCCTTTGATGGAGCCTCCCAATTGCGCGATTTCCCGTACCAGGCGCGAACTGAGATACGAATAAGCTTCGGCCGGCATCATGAATACGGTTTCGAGACGCGGTTCCAGCTTGCGATTCATTAAAGCCATCTGCAGTTCGTATTCGTAATCGCTAATGGCCCGAATACCTCGCAGAACAGCCGTTGCCTTGACCTTAACAGCATAATCCACCATCAGGCCTTCGAAGGTGTCTACCTGCACGTTGTCCCAGCGCTCAGTCATGGATTCCAGCATCTCACGACGCTCTCCCAGGCTAAACAGCGGATCCTTTTCTGGATTGCGCAGGATAGCAACTATCAGTTCGTCAAAAATCTTACTGCCGCGCTCGATGAGATCAAGATGGCCGTTGGTCAGGGGATCGAATGAGCCGGGATAGATCGCAATGACTTTCTTCAATATGCCTCGCAGGCCGTCAGGATCGGAAAGGAGATTCTATTCGGGGGGGAAAGTCATGGCAATCGTTGTTTGCTGTGTCTGCCGATTTAGTAAGGAGCGCCAGGAGGGGGCCAGGACGAAGACTGGCCAGTTTGGTATGAATGGTTGGCGCGACGCGGCCCGGCTCGAATGGATAAAAAGAACCGGGCCGACGCAGATTTGCGCCCTACCGTCTCGTCGCAGGCACTTTGGCCGCGGCAGAGGCCTCGGTAGCGCTTGGCATGGTTGTGACGCGACTGCTTTGCTGTGCCGAAGCCTGCGACTGGGCGGCAGCGGCAGCCTGTGCCGCCGCTGGCGCGGGAATAAGGCCCAGCGTCTTCCGGACTTCGGCGTCAAGCTTCGCCAAAGTCTCCTTGTTTTCTTTCAAAAACTGGCGGGCATTCTCGCGGCCTTGGCCGATGCGTTCGCCTTTGTAGCTGAACCAGGCACCTGATTTCTCCAGCAGTCCATGGTTCACAGCCACGTCGAGGAGATCTCCTTCCCGTGAGATGCCCTCGCCATACATGATGTCGAACTCAGCCTCGCGGAACGGTGCCGCAACTTTGTTCTTGACGACTTTTACTTTGGTGCGTGAACCGGTGACCACGTCGCCTTCCTTGATCGCGGCAATGCGCCGGATATCAATGCGCACGGAAGAATAAAACTTCAGCGCGCGGCCGCCGGTCGTAGTCTCGGGATTGCCGAACATCACACCGATTTTTTCGCGAATCTGATTGATAAATATCAGGCAAGTCCGCGATTTCGAGACAATCCCAGTCAATTTACGTAGAGCCTGGGACATCAGGCGGGCCTGCAGGCCCATATGACTGTCGCCCATTTCGCCGTCGAGTTCAGCCTTGGGGACAAGGGCGGCGACTGAATCCACGACCAGCACGTCAATCGCGCCGGAGCGCACCAGCGCCTCGGCAATTTCGAGGGCCTGCTCACCGTAGTCGGGCTGTGATACCAGCAAGTTGTCGACGTCCACACCCAGCTTCTTAGCGTAGCCTGGATCGAGAGCATGCTCGGCGTCTACAAACGCCGCCAGTCCGCCTTGAGCCTGGGCCTGCGCGATCACTTGAAGCGCAATCGTTGTCTTGCCTGAAGATTCGGGCCCGAAGATTTCGACCACGCGCCCGCGGGGCACGCCACCCACGCCCAGTGCCGCATCGAATGAAATTGCGCCGGTGGAGATCACAGCGATAGGGACGATCGCTTCCTTCGATCCCAACCGCATAATGGAGCCTTTGCCAAACTGCTTTTCGATCTGAGCGAAAGCTAGATCAATTGCCTTGGTACGTTCTGCGCGGTCGTCCGCCATGAGTGCTGCTCCTTTAAGATTACAGGATGATTTGCAGCGGATTATACACCGAGGCTGAAGCGAATAAAAGGCGAATCTTCAGGGAATCGTTGGAAATGTTCCCGAAAGCGAACCGTTTGAGGAGCTGGCCACCCAGCCTCGCTTGATGTGCTTATCTTTTGAGCAAATCCACAGGTTCTCTCACATCATGCACCCGAAAGTATTTGGCCAGCGCCGGGTACTTCCGCGCTACCGCTTCGTACATCGCATACGCTACCCGACGATAGGAAGTGTGTCCCGCCGGCGTAGTCCGCAGTTCAGCGATGTACACCGCCTCGGCGAAATCCATTTTGAACAGTGTCCGTTTGCGAAATCCCAGCGGGATAGCATATTGCGATTGGCCTTCGGCTTCGGGCGCGGAGCGACGCGCAAGCGTCTCGACGGTATCCGCGGTTCGCTTCATTGCCGCGTCATAACTATCGCGGACACCGGCCGACTCGAGTTCCTCGGGCGTGTCGTAGCCGTGCTGGGTGGTGAATTCCTGTCCGATTTGGATGCAGCGCCGGTGGCGGTGCATGTCGCGGAAGCCGCCGATATCCATGAGTATGTCGAAACGGAATTGCTGCCCGGCGCAGAAGGCCCGCAGCATCTCGTCATGCTTGCCCCGGTGGCGCAGGCCGCTATCGATAATCTCTTGCCGCAGTTTCTGGCTGGCAGCGCCAACCGTTTGTCTGATCTGGCGGTACGGATAATGGCAGTGCTCGTAAAGCAGCGTGGTCGCCAGCTCTAATTCCAGCGATTCATCGTCCAGCAAATCCACCAGCCCCGCCGGCTCGATTGATGAGCCACGCATCAACTCGGCTGCCGCCTGCCGCAGTTCGCGGCGAGTTTCAATTTCGTAGGAATTCGGGTCGGCGTACTTTACTAATGTCGGCGCGGCGCAGACTTCGCGCAGCAGTTCCTGTTCCGCGCGAGCTCCGAGCTCAGGGCTCAAATTGCGAATTTCACCCACCAGAGCCAACATCGCGGCTTGATTCATGTCAAAGGCCGGGGAAGTGGCGGCACGCTTCAACAAGTCGCCCAAGGTGCGGACTTCCTGATGGGTATGCGAGAGCAGTCGTGAAACCTGGGTCTCGAGCGTCCGAGCATTGACAATTTGGCCCAATGACGTGTTGGTAGCCAAGGGCAGCAGATACCTGGAGATGTCGAATGCCCGCGCCCGTAGCGTGCGCTCATAGGCATCCCGCTTCATATCGGCAGGCTTGGGTGTGATCTCCCCAAGATAGCGAGCCATGCGCTCAGAAAGCGCTTCATACACCGAAAACAGGCCGTCGATGGTCTCGCAATACAGGTTGCGCGCCTGCTCATCCGTGCCGAAATCCGGCGTGTGGAAGCCGCTCTTCTTGAAATCCTGGTAGCGAGTTGAACGTTCCTGGCCGTCCCATCGTTGCTCGTCTGCTACGGCAATGGCGGCGAGTATGGACAGACGCTCAATGGCCAGGGCGATGTGCGCTAAATCCGCAATCGAACGGTGGCCATATTGGAAGTAAAAGGTGTTAAGGAATTTCTCTGCCTTCTGGCGATTAATCTCGCGCAGCGATTCCTTCATCGAGAGCGCTGAGCGCGAATACTTAGCTATGGCGTACGCTTGGACTTCGGGCTCAACGCCATAGACCGCGTACACCTCAACCGATGGGGCTGCGGCGGGAGAGCCATTCTTGATGGCGGGCTCAGGCTTGCTGGTTTGGTCAAGCTTGACTGCGTCAGACATTGCCGTATGGGTCATTGTCGTACAAAACTGAGGGAGACACGAATCTTACTTGCCAAAGCTGCGATTCGCAATCAGCGGGTGTGGTGTGAACACCTGGGAAAGAGTCCGCAGTTGGGAAAATGTCGTGGAAAAGGACAGGTTCGGCGATGGTTTGTGCTCCTGCATAGCCGGGACGTCTCGCCCGCCTGAGTGATTGGACGTACCCACTGGCGACAAGTTCACTTACCTTTGTCACTTTTCTTTTGGCAGGCAAATCGAATATAAAGTAAGTACCCGAAACCTCTCATGAGACGTCTGGTTTTTATAGTGTTGTTAATCTCACCCTGCTGGACAGGTGTGAGTTCCGCGCAAACCCGCTTCGCTGCGGGAGCCGGCCCCACCTCGGGCGGAGTTGTGGCATCTCCGCGCCTAAGCGACGGATTCATCGCGGCTAGCATGACGATGTGGTCTGACGTTCCCCCAGTATCAGTGCTGCCTGTATCGCCGGCGCTGCCGCGCATGTCTGCGGATCTGGCGCTGCAGACTTATCACCAACGGGTAACGAGACAGTCAGCAGAACTAGCCTCTTATTCGGCCATCGCCCTGGTGAGGGTCGCGCTTCCCGACACTTCTCAGCAAGGGGAATTCGAGCTGGAGCGGCACTATGCCGCCCCTCATGACCTTCAGTTCAAGGCAGTCCGTTACACTGGCGACGGTTTCGTGAAAAGCAACGTCATCACTCGATTATTGCAGTCGGAAGTGGACCACGTGCAAAAGGACGATCCCTCACTCACCGCCATCAGCAATGCGAATTACAAGTCTTCACACAAAGGAAGCACCGACGTCGGGGGGCGGGTGGTACATATCTATCAGGTGAAACCTCGTAAGAAGCGCCCTGGCCTCTTCAAGGGCCGCATCTATTTGGACGCGCACACCGGCAGCCTGGTACGCGCCGAGGGCAGCATCGTCAAATCACCTTCTTTTTTCGTAAAGAATATCGAATTTGTTCAGGACTATGTGGACTCAGGCTCTTTTACCTTCCCGACGCACATTCATTCAGAAGCGCGCGCCCGCTTTGTGGGACGCACGATCGTGGATGTTTACCAGCGTGACTACCAGGTGGTGCCCACTCCTGTAGAGACAGCTCGCCAAGCACCCAGCCTATAACCGCGTCCGTTCCGTCTAAGATTGAACCAACTAAGATTGAACCAGGATGCATCCGGCACTCAAGTCAGTGGCGCACCGTCCGTGGCCTTTGCCCGAAAGTCCCTGGGTCATGGCGCAGACCTGGCATGATTTGTTATTTGCTCACTGGCAGATTGTGCACGACGTGATTCGCAAACTTGTTCCCGAGCCACTGGCGCTCGACAGTTTTCATGGTCAATGCTGGATCGCGGTGACTCCTTTTCATATGAGCGGTGTGCGTGCGCGGGGTTTGCCCGCCCTGCCCGGCCTCTCACGTTTTGCCGAGCTCAATGTGCGTACTTATGTGACGCTGGACGATAAGCCCGGCGTCTTTTTCTTCAGTCTCGACGCCGCCAACCTGCCGGCCGTCTTCGCCGCTCGGACTCTTTATCGGCTGCCATATTTCCACGCCGACATGAGCGTTGACGTCAAACCTAACTCAGTCCGCTACCACTCCCGACGCTATCGGCGCGAAGCGGAGTTCCGCGGCGTTTACGGCCCAGTCGGCGAAGTTCAACTGAGAAGACACGGAACTCCCGAGCATTGGCTGACCGAGCGCTACTGCCTGTATACAGTCGCGAAGGGGCGCGTGTATCGTGGAGAAATCCATCACCAACCATGGCCATTGCAGGACGCTGATGCTGAAATTAAAACCAACACCATGGCTGCGGCTTCGGGAATTACGCTCCCCGACACGAAGCCACTATTGCATTTCTCCCGCCGGCTGGACGTTCTAGTCTGGCCACTGCGCCGAGTCCGCTAAGGTTTTTGCGGCGATGTGGCACTCACATGGGCGCACCCCAGAACCCCGGACAGGTATAATTCCGCGTTCTAAGGGGAGCATCCGGATGAGTCTCGCAGGACACGTTGCGCTGGTTACAGGGGCGTCGCAGGGCATCGGCCACGCTTGTGCGCTGCGCCTGGCGGAATCAGGTGCGGCGGTCGCGCTGGCCGCACGCAACCGGGAAAAACTAAGCCAGCTCGTCGATATGATAGCCGCCGCCGGCGGCAAAGCTGCTGCCTTCCCGATGGATGTCGCCGATGAAGAGCAAATCAAAAGTGCCTGCAAAGCAGCGATCGCGCAATTCGGGAAAATAGATATTCTGGTCAACAATGCAGGCATCACTCGCGATCAGCTCGTCATGCGCATAAAACGCGCCGATTGGGATGCGGTACTAAATACAAATCTCACCTCCGCTTTTCTGTGCTGTCAGCAAACGGTCGGTTCCATGCTTAAACAACGGTGGGGAAGGATTATCAATATAACCAGCATTTTTGGTCAGACGGGACAAGCTGGACAGGCCAACTATGCGTCGTCCAAAGCCGGGCTGATTGGACTCACTATGGCGATCGCGCGTGAAGTTGCATCGCGAAATATTACTTGTAACGCAGTCGCACCCGGGTTCATCGAAACCGCCATGACAGCCGGATTTTCCGAAGACTTAAAGCAAGACGCGTTGAAAATGATTCCGCTGGGCCGAGTCGGGTCCCCTGACGACGTGGCGCGTGCTGTCTGCTTTCTGGCATCGGATGACGCGTCTTATATCACCGGACACGTGCTGAACGTAAATGGAGGGATGCTCATGGGGTAGGGCAGATTCCGGGTTTACAGATGGAGCAAGCGGCATCGGCTGAGCAAATCGGGCGGGCGCGCGAGCTCTTTTTGGAGTACGCGAATTCTCTTGGCTTCAGCCTCTGTTTCCAGAGTTTCGACAAAGAACTGGCGGGACTGCCCGGAGATTACTCCCCTCGTGACGGCAGATTGCTGCTGGCGGAATATGAGGGTCAGTTAGCTGGTTGTATCGCGTTGCATCGTCTGGAGCCTAAAGTTTGCGAGATGAAGCGCTTGTACTTACGTCCCAGTTTTCGAG
Organism: Acidobacteriota bacterium; assembly: GCA_003225075.1. Classification (GTDB taxonomy): domain Bacteria; phylum Acidobacteriota; class Terriglobia; order Terriglobales; family Acidobacteriaceae; genus Gp1-AA124. The sequence continues at coordinate 39,561 of QIAP01000055.1, forward strand.
GCAAGGGGCTGGGGCGCTCGCTGGCGGTGACCGTTATCAGTGAAGCTCGCAGGATTGGGTACACGCGAATGCGTCTGGATACTGTTGAGCCCATAATGAGAGATGCTGTCGCAATGTACCGGCGATTAGGATTTAAGGAGATTACCCCTTGTCGGCCTAATCCGATCGCGGGCGCGATGTATATGGAGTTGGAACTCTAATCCCCGAGGTATTCCTATGAAAAGCGTTTTCTTGCTTAGCTCCTTTTTCCTTTTCTCCATTTCGTTACTCGCCGCCGACGGCAAGAACGTTTCTTACAAGAGCGGGGATGAAACGGTGCAGGGCGTGCTTTACGTACCCGCGGGCAAAGGTCCCTTTCCGGGGCTCGTAGTCATCCATGAATGGTGGGGACTTAATGACTGGGTCAAGGAGCAGGCCTCCAAACTGGCGGATCAGGGCTACGCGGCTCTGGCCATCGATCTCTATCGTGGGAAAGTGGCCACCACGCCAGAGGAGGCGCACGAGCTGATGCGAGGCGTCCCGGAAGATCGCGCTACCCGTGATTTGCACGCGGCAGTGGAGTTCCTCAAATCGCAGAAAAATGTGAAAAAAGACCGCATTGGATCAATTGGCTGGTGTATGGGTGGCGGATATTCGCTCGACGTGGCTCTCCAGGAACCAACGCTCACGGCGGCGGTCATCCACTATGGTCACCTGGCCACCGATCCCGAACAATTGAAAAAGATTAATGCGGCCATCCTCGGCATATTTGGTGGCCAGGACCGCGGTATCCCGGTAGACGATGTCAAGAAATTCGAACAGACGCTGAAGCAGTTGGGGAAAAAAGTCGAGATCGTGATTTATCCCAACGCCGGACATGCCTTCGAGAATCCGAACAATAAAGCTGGCTATCGCGCCGAGCATGCGGCCGATGCCTGGAAGCACACCGTGGATTTCCTGGCACGCACTTTGAAAAAATAGGTACGGGAAAGTTTTTGGCTGTGGAAATCGTCTCAGGATTTTCCATTATGCTACGCAAGCCCGTAATGGCGCACGGTTTGCTGTACGGCTAATTTCCTACTTGCCAGAAGGTACTACTCTGGTTACTATGCAGCATTCCTCAGAAGTTCAATTGCATGTTTTCTATGAACATCGGCGAGACCATCAGAAATTACAGGCTGCAAAAAGGCATGTCCCAGGGGGATATTGAAAAGCGCACCGGACTGCTGCGCTGCTATCTCTCGCGAGTGGAGAATGGCCACACCATTCCTTCTCTGGATACGCTGGCCAAGATCGCGGGCGCGATGGAACTCCCGTTGTCACAGTTCTTCTCCGAATCTGGACACACCAACGGCTCCAAAGGACTTCCCCAACTCTCCGATGACGAAGTACGCTTCCTCACTCAAATCCGCCGCTATGCCGCCAGTCTCAATGACAGCGACCGCAAGCTGGTCCTGGCCATGGTGAAGAAAATGGCGGCGACGGTGGGCAGGTAGCGCCTGGCTACTGCGCTGGTCTAGGGTTCCTGCTGCGAGCTCCCTTGAGTACTTTCGTGCTATCCCTTCTGTGACCCAACGGAATCTCCCGTCCGCGGTGTTGAGCCTCTAGACTTGTAGCAGGAGAAGCCGCCCTGTGACCATTGATGAGGAACTGAACCTTCTCGACCAGCAACTGCGGCGGCTGAAGATCGAGTACGAGATTTACTTCAGCAATCCCACCAAGAAACCTCCCGCTGATATCGAATGGAAGGTGCTGAGCCTGCTGCGGAAATTCAGCGACGGCGCGCGCATAAGCTTCTCGCAGCGTTACCGTTACAATGAAATGGCCCAGCGCTATGCGATATATAGCGATTTATGGCGGAAGAAAACGCGTATCCGCGAGGAGGGCTATCGCCGCCCGCAGGACGCAATTCTTTCGGTGCAGGGAGTCCGCCCGGCCGAGGAGCATGAAGCCCAGCACCATATTGCCTACGGAGTCGGGCACGGCAACGCTGCAGCCGCTCCGGCAAGCGAGCCCGGGCCCTTTACCGTGCAGTGCTCCGATGTATCCGCCGAACGGGATAGGGTCGAATCCCTCTACAAAGCGCTGGTGGATGCCAAGAAAAAGGCTGGCGAGTCGATCTCAGGCAACCTGGACTCTTTCACGAAGTTTGTGAACAAAAAGACCAACCAGATCCGCAAGGATTACGGTTGCCACAACGTGGAATATTCCGTAGAGATGGAAAATGGCCAGGTGAAGCTCAAGGCCAAAGCCAAAATTTAGTTGGAAGCACTCCTCTTCGACTGGTCCTCACTAATATTCCATCCTAATCGGACACCTCGCAACCTTCGTTACCCTTCTACTGGTAGAATTTTGGGTCTGCCTTGTGCCGGGCACATAATCCTTTCCGCATTTCGAGGACTTACCATATGTCCAAGGTTCAGCGTGCCATCCTCAGTGTGACCGATAAAACCGGCCTGGTGGAGTTCGCTCGTAAGCTCGCTGACATGCGGGTTGAACTCATCTCCACTGGCGGAACTGCCAAGCTGCTGCGCGAGTCCGGAATCCCAGTCCAGGACATTGCGGAGCTGACTGGTTTCCCGGAAATGCTGGATGGGCGGGTGAAGACGCTGCATCCCAAGGTGCACGGCGGGATCTTACATCGGCGCGAAAATCCTAAACACCGCTCCGCAATCGCCGAGCACGGCATCCAGCCTATCGATATGGTGGTGGTGAATCTGTATGCGTTCGAGAAGACGGCAGCTAAGCCTGACGTTCGTTTTGAAGAGTTGATTGAAAACGTAGACATTGGCGGACCCTCGATGATCCGATCCGCCGCCAAGAACTTTCAGGATGTTGCAGTTGTAACTTCGCCTGCGGACTACGACGTCATCGCGCAAGAGATGGCCGCGAACAATGGAGAGATTTCTGTCGCGACCAAATGGCGGCTGGCGCAGAAGGCATTCGCCACCACCGCCGCCTATGACTCTGCCATAGCATCCACACTGGAGCGAATAAGTTCTAATGGACGTTTTGATCTGCATCCGGGGGAAAGCTTCCCGCCGACGTTGCGCCTCTCATTTCAGAAGACGATGGATTTGCGCTACGGCGAAAATCCGCACCAGAAGGCTGCCATGTATTCGGACGGATCCGCTGCGGGCGTAGCTAATGGCCGGCAGCTGCAAGGCAAAGAGCTCTCCTACAACAACATTGTGGATCTTCAGGCCGCGTGGGACCTGGCGCAGGAATTTAGCGAGCCGGTCTGTGCAATTATCAAGCACACCAATCCATGCGGGACCGGCACCGGGAAAACACTGGCTGAGGCTTACAAGAAAGCGCTGGAGTGCGATCCAGTTTCAGCTTTCGGGGGCGTAATTGGCGTGAACCGGACCGTAGATGGCGATGCGGCGGAGGAGATGGCCAAACTCTTCCTTGAAGCGATTGCCGCGCCTTCATTCGACGCCGCCTCCAAGGCCAAATTCGCCAGCAAGAAGAATTTGCGTTTGGTGGAAATCGTTCCGGCTGAACAGAAGTGGGTGCTGAAGAATGTTTCCGGGGGAATCCTGCTCCAAGACGCCGATCTGCGCACGCTGGAAGAGTCAGATCTCAAGGTGGTCACCAAACGCGCGCCCACTCCAGAGGAGAAGCGCGCCTTACTGTTTGCCTGGAACGTCTGCAAACACGTGAAGTCGAACGCCATCGTCTACGCGCGAGATGGCCAAACGGTTGGTGTGGGGGCGGGGCAGATGAGCCGGGTGGATTCCTGCAAGATCGGCGCCATGAAGGCGCAATTGCCGCTTCGCGGCACGGTGGCGGCTTCAGACGCGTTCTTTCCGTTTCCCGATGGCGTTGAAGAAATTGCGAAGGCCGGTGCTACGGCGATCATTCAGCCCGGAGGCTCGGTGCGCGATCAAGACGTAATCGACGCCGCCGAGCGTCTGGGCCTGGCCATGATTTTTACCGGGGTGAGGCACTTCAGGCATTAGACTGGGACGATTAAATTTGCTGATAGCCGAATGGGGGCTACACCTGTTAAACAGACGCGAATCGTCAATATGAGAATTGACAATCCCGAAGTCCGCCGTCCCTGTACTTCTGATGGTTAGTTCCGCGATTCCGACTCCCGCTTTTTACCATCGGTGCGTTGCCTGAGGTTACAATAGAAGCACCCACCCACAGCGGTTCAGCATCCAATCGTTATGGTTTGTGGGAGTTCAAAGGTCCTTCATGAATAAAGTAATTCGGCTATTTTTTGTAGTCCTGGTCTCTTCCTCAGCAGCATTTTCTCAGCAGGCTCCAGCCGCTGCTCCGGATTCCTCCAAACCGCCAGCAGCCAAAGCGGACAAGGCTGCCGATTCTAAGCCGGCGCCACCAGCGCCACCCCGGAAGGTGGACCGGGCTGCCGCCTATTACCACTACACGCTCGCCCATATGTATGAGGAGCAGGTGGCGGTCTACGGCCGCAGCGATCTGGCTAACAAAGCCATTGAAGAGTACCGCCAGGCAATTGAAGCTGACCCGACATCCGGTTACCTGACCGCGGGACTTGCGGAGCTCTATGCCAAGACTGGCCGCATTCGCGATGCGGTGCTGGAAGCACAGGACATTCTGAAACGCGACCCGAATAATATCGAGGCGCGCAAACTCCTGGGCCGAATTTATCTGCGATCACTGGGAGACATGCAAGCCAGCAATGGTTCGCAGAATGTTCTGAAGCTCGCCATCGAGCAGTACGAACAGATCGTGAAGATCGAGCCCGACAGCGTGGATGACCGCCTGTTGCTCGGCCGCCTCTATCGTCTGAATAACGACCTGCAGAAGGCAGAGAACGAGTTTAAGACAGCGGTCAAGTTACAACCCGATTCCGAAGAGGCTGTCACCACGCTGGCCTATCTCTACAACGAGGAAGGCGACACAGCCCGCGCCACCCAGGTATTAAGCGCCATCCCGGAAGCCGGACGTTCCGCCAAGCTCTATTCCGCGCTGGGTTACACCTACGAGCAGCAGAAGCAATATAAGAACGCGATTACCGCCTATCGGCGCGCTATTGAGCTCGACCGCGACAATCTCGACGCAATCCGGGGATTGGCGCAAAACTTGATGAACGATGGCCAGACCGATGCTGCTCTGGAACAATACAAGGTCATTGCCGATGCCAACCCCGAAGACGCCCAGACATACGTACGGATGGCCGATATTTATCGTAAGCAGAGTAAGTACGATCTGGCACTCGAAAATCTTAAGAAAGCAGAGTCCATGGTGCAGGACTCCATCGAAGTGCCCTACAGCATGGCCGCGGTTTACCAAGCCCAGGGACGATTTGAGGAAGCCGAGCAAGTCCTGCAAAACCTTCTGAAGAAGACTGAGAAGCCTGATGGCAGCTACTCGCAAAGCGATCGTAATAACCGGGCCGTATTTTTGGAGAGGCTAGGCAGTATCTATCGTGAACAAGGCAACACTCAGCAGGCGGTCGAGACGTTCCGGAAAATGCTCGCTCTGGGCGATGAGAACGCGGTTCGCGGTTACCAGCAGATTATTGACAGCTATCGCGAGGCCAAGCAATGGCCGCAAGCCACCACCGTAGCCAAAGAGGCGGTACAGAAGCTGCCCAACAACCGCGATCTGCGTATGGTGTTGGACGGTCAATTGGCCGATGCCGGCGAGCCTGACAAGGCGCTCAAAGACGTCCGCTCCATGCTGAAGGGAGGGGCCGAAGATCGCGACGTTTACATCACGCTCGCTCAGATGAACACCCGCCTGAAGCGCTGGAATGATGCCGAAGAAGCGCTCGATAAGGCAGAACAACTTTCCAGCAAGCCGGACGAGAAGGAGTACGTATATTTCCTCCGCGGATCTACCTACGAGAGGCAAAAGAAGTACGATCAAGCCGAAGAGATGTTCCGGAAGGTCCTCGCCGTGAACCCGCAGAACACGATGACCTTGAATTATCTCGGCTACATGCTCGCCGATCGCGGTGTGAAGTTGGAAGAGGCGCTGGGCTACATTAAAAAAGCACTAGAACTGGACCCCGCAAATGGTGCCTATCTCGATTCACTGGGTTGGGCGTACTTTAAACTGGGGAAATACGATTTGGCGGAAGAAAATCTGGTGAAGGCCGCGCAGCGCATTAACAGCGATCCCACGGTCCAGGACCACCTCGGGGATCTCTATCAAAAGACAGGCCGGCTAAAGCTGGCGGCTGCCCACTGGGAGCATGCGCTAAATGAATGGAACCGGACGATAGCCGCCGAGGTGGATAGCACCGACGTTGCCAGGGTGCAGAAAAAGCTCGAATCAGCCAAGGTGAAACTCGCAAAGGACCAGCCGGAGAAACAATAGCTGCCCTATGCTCGCCGACTACGCGGTATGCCTGGAAGGCTCCCGCGGACGCCGCCATCCCGAGCCCAAACATGCTTACCGTAACGATTTCCAGCGCGATCGTGACCGCGTCGTCCACGCACGCGCCTTTCGCCGGCTTGACTCCAAGACACAGGTCTTTACCCGTCGCTACTCTGATCATTTCCGCAATCGCCTAACCCACACTCTCGAAGTCGCACAGATCTCCCGCACCGTTGCCGCTCAACTGGGCCTGAATGTAGATCTCGTGGAGGCGCTGGCACTAGTGCACGATATAGGTCATCCTCCTTTCGGCCACGCTGGGGAGAAGGCTCTGGACACGGCGATGCGCGAGCACGGCTACTTCTTCGATCATAACCTGCACGCCCTTAGGATCGTTGAGGACTTCGAAATTCGCTACGCAGCTTTTCGCGGCTTGAATTTAACTTTTGAAGTTCGCGAGGGCATCATCAAACATTCCCGCGACTATAGGGTTGAGCAGTTTCCCGAACTGGAGGAATACCTGCTGGACAAGAAACCCCCACTCGAGGCGCAGCTAATCGATCTCGCGGATGAGGTTGCTTACGACACCGCCGACCTCGATGACGGTTACGAGGCGCGGCTGCTCTCGTTGGAAGCGATTCGCGCCGGGGTACCGGTCTTTGAACGTTACTACCGCGATGTTGAGCAAATATATCCCGATGCGATTGAAAAACTGAAGTTCAACGAAGCTGTCAAGCGCATGCTGGACGGGATGGTCAGCGATTTAATTCGTAACACCGGCAAGCGCATTGAGGAATCGCGAATTAGATCGCTTGACGATATCCGCAATTGCCCACACCGGCTGGCGAGTTTCAGTTCCGGCGTTGAAAAGGAACGACGGGAGACGAAGAAATTCCTCTTTGCAAATCTTTACTTCACTCCAGTGCTCGAACCTGAGAAGGACGATGCTGAGCGCATTACCCGGGAACTTTTTAACTTTTGGATGGAGCAACCCGAATCACTACCGCAGAGTTATCAGGAAAAGGCCCGGCAAGAGCCGCTGCCGCGGGTGGTTTGCGATTACATTGCCGGCATGACTGATAACTTCATTTACGACCAATGGGAAAAGTACTGCCGCGGAAAGTGATGGTCAGATAGACTGGGGGCTTGCCCAGTCCGGTTTACTTCTCCCACGTTATCCGATAAATCACCCCAGCCGAGTCATCGCTGATGTACATGGCGCCTTCCGGCCCGATCGCGACTCCGACGGGGCGGCCCATCCATACACCCTTCCTTGTTTCACCGGGGCGAATCCAACCAGTGATGAAGTCTTCTGGAACGTCTTTGGGCTCGCCGCGCTCGTCGAGCTTGATTCGCACCACTTTGTAGCCCGTCGGTATGCTCCGATTCCAGGAGCCGTGCAGAGTGACGAAAATATTATTGCGATACTCCTGCGGGAACATGGTTGCGTTATAGAAGGCCAGGTTCAGCGGCGCGGAGTGCGCCTGGATCTCAGCCTTCGGAGCAATCGTTTTAGAGCAGTCGTAGTCTTTGCTCTGAGAACGATCCGGCACTTGGCGGCCATAGCAGTATGGCCACCCGAAGTTACCGCCATTTTTTCCCAGGTCGTTGACTTCTTCCGGCGGAAGATTGTCCCCCAGCCAGTCGCGGCCGTTGTCAGTGGCCCAAATTGTGCCGGTCTTCGGATTCACGGCAATCCCGACCGCATTACGTAGCCCAGAGGCGAAGATCCGCTGACCGCCGCCGTCGTCGTTGAACTCCATTACTGCGGCCCGCCGCTTGTCTTGCTCGATGCAGACATTACAACTCGAGCCCGTGGCCACATACATTTTCCCGTTGGCAAACAGCAACGTGCGGGTGGAGTGCCCGCCGCCGCTGCCTGGAAGCTGGGCAATCACCTGGCCATTGGTGGCGCGCAACTGCGATTCGTCCCAGTCATAACGCCGCACCTGGTTGATCTCAGCCACGTAAAGCTTGCCATTGTGCAAGGCCATGCCATGCGGCGCATTGAGTTCATCCGCTACCGTGACAGTCCGCTGTGGATGTCCGCTCTGTTTGGGGTCAACCATGGCCACCACTTTGCCATCTTCGGTTTCGCTCACCAGCAGTGTACCGCCCGGACTAAATACCAGCATGCGAGCATGAGGCGCCTCCGCGAAGATCGCAATGTGAAATCCGGCTGGGAGCTTGAGACGGCCAATGTCTAATTTCTCCGCGTGGGTGCAGGCGGCAAGAAAGACCAGAAATAACAATACGGAGCAACGGCCCATAAGTCCCCTCAGGTTCTGCATACAAATTGGATTGCATCGCACACCTTTGGGTTTCAATTGGAATTGAAATTCTCGTGCGCAACGCCTTCTACCTGGTCCCAGCTACGGATGCCACAACGTCATACAAGACTTTGGGTCCGCGGCGCAGTTCTTCCACACGGATGCGCTCGTCATTGCCATGTTCTGTGTTGCCCTCTTCCTGGGTTGCAGTAAAGGGAGAAAATCCATAGGCATTGATTCCCAGAGGACGATATCTCTGATTTTCGGTGTATCCGCTGGTAAGGCGCGGCACCACCGGGGTGCCCGGGAAATACTGTTGGGCCACTCGGCGGATGGCGTCAAACAGGACGGTATCGGTCGGCGATGCGTTCGCCACACGGAATTCGGCGTTCTGGGGATCAACGGTTACATCGGGATCGTTCACCACCTGCCGGATCGATCCCAGGAATGGTTTGGGGTCTTCGCCCGGCAGTAATCTCACGTCGAGATTAGCCCAGGCATCGGGTGGGATGACATTGGTCTGCTCAGACCCGCCCAGCATCGTGAGCGAAATGGTATTGCGCAACAGAAAATTGAGCGACTCATCCCGTTCCACTTGATCCTGGAAATTCTTGTCCTCGATGGCGTCCCGGATATTCCTGAACTGCTGCGCCCGCTCCGCCGGTTCGTAGGGAGCCATGTCACGCAGGAACTCCTCAACCACCGGCAGGACCTTGAGCGGCGTCCGGTATTGAATCACCCGATCCAACGCACGGATGAGCCGGTTGGGCGCTGAATCGGTATTGGGGCGCGAGCCGTGTCCCGGGCGCCCATGTGCCACCATGTGGAGCCAAAGAGGAGTTTTCTCGCCCACATCAACGCCAACATACCTGACTTTGCCATTTTCCAGCAGGTTTTCCCCGCCTTCATTGATCAGGAATTCTGCGTTTCCCAGTAAGTCGCGATGATGGCCGATCATCCAGTCGGTGCCCGTCCCTGCGGCTTCTTCATCGCTTACCGCCAGAAAGATTACATCCCGGTTCAGCGCCGTCTTTTCCCGCTTCAACATGACCATGACCACAAGTTGCGCCAGACCTTCATCCTTCATGTCCTGAGCACCGCGTCCGTACATCGATCCGTTCACGGTGGAGCCGCTAAACGGCGGGACCTTCCAGTGCGAAGGGTCGCTCGTGACTACATCCATATGGTTCAGCAGAATGATGGGGCGTTGCGCCTGGGCGGTGGTATGCGGAATACGCGCCCAAAGGTCTGCGCGGCCGGGAGCATATTCGAATACGACGTTCTCGATTCCTTCCTGGTCGAGAATCTTCTTGAAAAAGGTAGCCGCGCGCTTCTCATTGCCGGGAGGGTTGGTGGTGTCGATGCGCAGATACTCCTCCATCCATTGCACCGCCAAGTCGGAATACTGCTTCATCCGCTGTGCAGGAATTTTCGCAGACGCTAGCTCAGCTTTCGTCGCGGCAACATCCTGGGCGGCTGCAGGGAGGGGATGGAATATGGCTGAGAAGATTGCGAGTAGGGCGACTCCACCGACGAGAAAACGTTGCAAGTCAGAACCGGGCATTCCGCCTCCTATGGACCGACAACCAGGGTTACTTCCGTCATAACTCCACGCAGTTTTTATATCAGTTTTTACCAAAATTACTCTGCCGCATGATTTTGCGATCTGCGACGAGCAAATACGAGCGTCAATGTCATTGCACTGTAAGGATTTATCTTTCCCATCGGGGCGAGAGTTTGGCATGAGACCTGTTAGTAGCACAGCAGGTGCTGTACTTTCGTGTAGCACCGACGTTGGTGGGTTACAGGGTCTGCGTAGCGTCAGCGCATGCCGGGCAAGGCCGAGTCCTTGCCTCAGTTCACCCGTTAGGGGACGCAATCAAAAATCACGCAACACGCCCGCTAGGCGTGCTGGAGTGGAGCCTAGACGCTCCCCCATTTCGGAGGAAGGTGATATGAAGAACCGTGTATTTGTAGCGCTGCTTCTGGCCGCAGTTCTGGCAATTCCGGCCTTCGCGCAGCAGGACAATTCCAGTACTCAAAGCCAACCGGCAGCCACTCAATCCCAGCCGGCCACAACCCAGTCTCCGGACGCGACTCAGTCGCAACCGGCGGCATCTTCGCAAGGGACGCAGCCCGCTGCGACCTCATCGCAGGGCATGCAGCCCGCAACCCAGTCGGCTAGTCCGGCGACCACTTCCTCTGACCAGAGCACCCCGGCGACCAGTGCGACCGGCAAGCCACTCCAGCCGCCAGCTCGTGAAGGCTTCTGGGGACGTGTGAATCCTTTCGCTCGCAAGAAATACGTGCAGCGTCAGACCCAGCCCATCCGTGATCGGCTGAACGAACTGGACGAGCTCACCGCCAGCAACAGCAAAATGATCAAAGACGTCGATTCACGCGCCCAGGAAGGCATCAAGCTGGCTTCGTCCAAAGCCAATGAAGCCGACCAGCACGCCATTGACGCCGGCAACCGCGCAAATGCCGCGCAACAGACCGCGCAGCAGGCGACGACCCGCATCCAAACCGTCGAGCAGGTAGTCACCAACATCGATCAGTATCAGCCCACCACCCAGACCGAAATTCGTTTCCGTCCGGGACAGAGTGTTCTGAGCAAGAACGCCAAGGACGCCCTCGACCAGATGGCCACCCCGCTGAAGGACCAGCGTGGCTACATCGTCGAAGTGCAGGGGTTCTCCTCCGGCCACGGTCAAACCGCCATTGCCAACTCGCAGAAGATGGCCGAGTCGGTAGTGCGGTACCTGGTGCTGAATCATGACATCCCGGTTTATCGCATTTATCTTGTCGGGATGGGCAATGCCCCAGCACAGCCCGCGGCAGCTGGCGAAGCCAAACCCAAGCGCACTACTGGCGGGCGGGTTGAAATCAGTCTCCTGAAGAACAATCTGGAGCAGCTGTCTTCCAACGCCCCGGCAACCGCCCCTGCGACTCAGCAGCAGCAGCAGGCGCCTCCCAAGTAGCAGCAGGGCCGTCAAGGCCCAAGCGTCCCCCAGGCCTCTTGCGCAAGCAAGAGGCTTTTTTTGTTGCCTTGTCTCGATTGAGGTTCTTGGTGTGGCGTCAATTTTCACGCTCGGAGGGTACTTCTATCATCTAACGTCATCATCACTGCAGCTCGTTCTTAAATACTTTCCCATCTTTCATCACAAAGCGGATTTGCTCTAGCTGCTTAATGTTCTGGAGCGGATCGCTTGCCAAAGCAACTACGTCGGCGTAAGCGCCAGGCACGATCACGCCAATCTGCCCAGCCATGTCGAGCATTTCCGCCGCACGCGACGTGGCGCTCTTAATGGCTTCCATAGGAGACATCCCAAGCTCCACCATGCGCGGGAACTCCTGAGCAATGGAATCGGTCCAGGGAATCCCGCCGATGTCGGTACCGAAAACTATTTTCAAGCCTGCCTTCATGGCTTTCTTAAACGACTCCTCATGTAGGGAGGCGCGCAAACGGTCACGCTTCCCGGCAGGCGTATCCGCTGGTTCCCAATCGTAATAGTAGACACTGAGCGTCGGACAATACCATGTTCCCTGGTTCAGCATTTGTGCGATGGCCGCATCGTCCAGATCGAGTCCATGCTCGATGGAGTCGCAGCCGCCATCCAAGGCGCGGTGCAGCCCGATCCCGCCATAGGCGTGGCAAGCGACTTTCTTGCCCCAGCCGTGAGTTTCGTCTACTACGGCCTTTAGCTCTTCGACGGTGAGCGTAGGCTGCGACACTAACTCACCGTTCTTGCCCGCCCACGAGCGATGTGTCATGTAGACTTTGATCCAGTCGGCTCCATGACCGAGCTGCTCACGCGCGGCCTTGCGCGCCTCTATAGGACCATCAATAAGCTGCGCTCCGGTGGGCATCTTCAATTCCGGTGCGTAACCCTCGAGCGGATAGCCCGCCGTTGTCGAAATCGCACGCGTTGACACAAACAGCCGCGGTCCCGGGATGTAGCCCTCTTCAATGGCCTTCTTGATGCCAACGTCCCCGTAACCCGCGCCCTCAGTCTCGACGTCGCGCAGTGTGGTGAATCCTTGCTCCAGCGCCCTTCGCGCCGCGACCGTAGCCCGTGCGGCGCGGAACGACAACGGATAATTCAAAATGTTGGCATCGTAGCCGCCCCGCGATGGATCTTCACCTTGGAGAAAAATATGGGTGTGCGAATCGATTAGCCCGGGTAGCACCGTCGCACGCGAGAGGTCGATGACGTTTGCTCCCGCCGGAATTTTCGCGTTGCCAGTATCGGAAACGCTTTCAATGCGATTGCCGCGAATAACAATGGACTGATTGCGCCGCGGCGAATCGGACTTGCCATCAATCAGCGTGCCCGCCCGAATGACCATTACCTGCTGCGAGGCTGAAGCGGCACTCTTCTCTTGAGCGAGAACCGATACACCTGCGGTAAGAGCCCACAGGATCATAGCCACGCAGAAAATCATCGTCCGTCGCAATGCTGTCATAGTTGGTCCTCGGAACGCACGATTGTACGCCTGCTATTGCGAAATGAAAGCGTCGGCCTCGATCTCCACCAGCATTTCCGGTGCGACCAGCGCGCTTACCGCGACCAGCGAGCTTGCAGGTCGGATGTCACGAAAAAATTCTCCATGCGCTTTCCCGACCTTTTCCCAGTTACTAATGTCGGTAACAAACATTCTCGTGCGCACCACGTCTTTGAGGCCTGCGCCTGCCTTGTTCAGCGCGGATTCGATGTTCTTCAACGTTTGCACCGCTTGGGCATAGGCGTCCCCAACTCCAACGATCTTCCCCTCCGGACCAGTCGCGGTGGTCCCCGCCACATGCACATGCGGCCCTATTTTCACAGCGCGCGAATAGCCGACGATCGCTTCCCACGGTGCTCCGCTCGGAATGTTCTGCCGTTGCATGCTTCCCTCCAGCGGGGCTCATTGTATCTGTCCCTCTGATGAAATGTATTTGCTCCGGTATTCCAACTGTATCCGCAGTCGCCTACGCCTGTATAACGCAAGTAACTTCACTTAGCAGTCGGCGGTCTAGATTGCCAGTCAAGACCGCCCGGAAACCTTGTGGCTGTTTGCGCCTTCTAATTAAGTGCAGAGTTTATTATGACGGTAGTAACAAGAGTCACTTGCATTGCGCCTCAGGCTGCGATATGACTCGCGCAATGCGACAGTGAGTTGAGGCGATGGCAAGGAGGAGCCCCTAAACATCTGTGATACCGAGCAGCTGTTCAAGATTCGCAACGCCGCTGACCGTCCGTTAGCGGATGTCGGCGAAATGCTCATGGAATCTGACCCGGTATTTGGTCCAGCTCCGTCCTTTGATCGTGAGCGCCAGGTGCGGAAGCACATCGGAGACTACACTCTTTTCTTCACCGGCATGTTTCCTGAAAGCATCAATCAGTTCCGGCTGCGCCGCCAGCGCCTGGAAAATCTTGTGGACTGGATGAAGGCCGGCAAGGAAAGCTATTACATCGTTTCCAAGTTCGAGTATTTCGAATACGCCAAGGTTGCGCCATTATTCGCCAGTCTGTCCCAGCATTTCGAGCAGTGCGTGTACGGACTCAACATGGTGAAGAACGAACTGCAGGAAATGCAGCACCCAATTATCCAGCGGACCGACGAACTGCTAATGTAATTCCGGAGACCAGTCACAAGATCGTCACGCGCCCAGATGCTGTCCCACGTTAGCCAGGCCGATAAAAGCTCAGCGCTGCGTCTCCCTGTTCCAACTTGCGATAACGGTGCAGGCCGCCGAACGTTTCGCCCGGATCGAACTTCCGATCGTGTTCAGCGATGACGATAGTCGTCTGATGCAGCAGGTGTGACAGAGCGAGAAATGCAAGGGTCTGGGCATAGGTCTTGTGCATTCGATAGGGCGGATCCAAAAAAATAACATCAGCGACAATGTGCGAAGTGTTCAATCGGCGCATCGCCGCCACTGCATCCATTTTCATGATTTCAAATCCTGCATCAATCGCCAGCGACCGCAAGTTCTGTTGCACCAGATTAGTTGCATCCCGCGAACGTTCCACAAAATACACCATATTCGCCCCGCGGCTCAGGGCCTCTATGCCCACTGCCCCTGTTCCCGCATACAAGTCTACCCACACGGTTCCCGCTAGAGACGAGGGGTTCCCGGCAGTAAGCACATTGAACAGGGTCTCGCGCAACCGGTCCGAACTGGGCCGTATATCCACGCCACCCAAGGAGCGTAGCGGGCGACTCCGGTATTTTCCGGCAATCACTCTCAACCCGAGCCTCGTAAGTTATCTATGAGGTTGCTGTCGGAAGATGCTGGTACTTTTGCTAGGCGTCCTCTGCAGACCCAAATCGCTGATTTGGGAAAAAACTTGATACTTTCGGATGGTTGAATCACAACTGTCCCGTACCCATTGGCGTCTAATATATAGAATGTTGGTGTAATCTGGTCATTAGGTGTTATGAGGAACTGGTCGGTACCTGCCGGACGCGTCTTTGGGGTTGAAATCCGCATCCACCTCACATTCTTGTTTTTACTGGTGTTCGTATGGATGACCGAATCGGCCGCGCACGGTACCACTGGGGCCCTTCACGGTCTGGCGCTGGTGGGCATAATTTTCACCTGCGTCGTTTTCCATGAGCTCGGACACGCTCTAGTCGCGATGCGCACGGGAGTGCCGGCCAAGTCTATTATCCTGCTGCCGATTGGCGGGGTCACCCTGCTGGACGATTCGCGGCAATTGGCCGACGCGGTTCCCGCAGCTTTGAATTGGCAGCGCGATGCACGCATCGCGCTCGCCGGGCCTGTAGTCAACCTGTTGATGGCTTTTATCGCCGGCGCTGTCGTGCTGATAGCCGCACCCGAGGTTCAGCTCTGGACCAAGCCCTACGTTCATTCCAACCACCTGGTACGAAGCCTGGTGTGGGCGAATTTCTATCTGGCCATAATTAATTTGCTACCCGCCTACCCCATGGATGGTGGTCGTGTCCTGCGGGCCTGGTTCTCCCGCCGGATGGATCCAGTGCGCGCCACCCGCCGGGCGGTCACCATCGGCCAGAGCTTCTCCATGCTTTTCATGCTGGTTGGCATGCTCTCGAACATCTGGCTCACCATGATCGGATTCTTCCTGTTCATCGCCGCCCAGCTCGAAGAGCGCTCCGTAATCTTCCAATCGGTGCTGGAGAAGGTACATCTGGAAGACATCATGCTCACCGACTTCGCCACGCTCTCCCCGGCCGACACTCTGGAAGATGCGTTGGACAAGGCGGTGCATTCACTACAGGACGATTTCCCTGTCATCCGCGGCAGCGATATGGTGGGAGTGATTTCAAGACAGAAAATTCTGGATGCTTTGCGGGTGGAAGGAAATGGCTACGTGCAGGCAGTCATGAACCGTATCTTCGAGGTGGCGACCCGGCAGGAATCTCTCGCCTCCGCCTTTCGCAAGCTGACGGCGCGCAACCTGAGCATCATCCCAGTGGTCGAGGATCAACGCCTGGTCGGTATTGTCACCTTGCAGAACCTCATGCACTCGATGGCTCTACTGGCCGAAAGCCGCAAGCTCCGAAAACAAGCTCTGAATTCCTAAGTTAACCAAGCATTTGCGTTCGTTTATGACCTCTGTGTCCAGTTAATGTGGTTTGTCCCACCGTCAGAACTTGAAGACGATCCCTATAGATGGCTCTGCCATGTGTCCTTTCGCTCCTGTGAACAAGTTCTGGAGCTTGAAATTTGGCGCAGAGAATAACAGGCCGCGGTATTGCAGACGGAGCGCGAACCGCGAACCCACGCGAGGCAACCGGTAGTCCACGCCTCCTCCGTATAGAAAGCCCACTTGTGTCTGTCGCACACCCATCATCGAAACTGGTATGAAATCGATGTACTCGTAATAGGGATTGAAAACCACCGCTCCCGCGCCACCGAGTAGAAAAGGTTTAAACCTTTCGGTCTCGAACGGGCTGAAAACATAAGCTCCGCTGAACTCAGTGACGTTGGTCTGGAAGCGGTAATCAAGCGTGGGGGTGACGTATTTCTCGGCGGTGTAGGAGCGCGCGTAGTTCACTTCTATCGAGTGCTTCGCACCCATATTCAGTCGCAGTGTGGCCAGAAAACCGCGGCCGCTTGTCGGAGTCTGGGTGACTCCGTTGCCGGCGGTCTTTTTATTCAGCACGGCGGACGCATTGAGGCTGATGTCCCAGCGGTGCTCCTGGCCCAGCGCCCCCAATGTTAAGAAAAATAAAGCCGCAACTACAGCGCATGCTCTGTTAACCATTCCCCGTCCTCTCGCGATCGTTCATCTAAATCGGCGCGCTCGCTTAAAACAACCGAATAGCCCTCGCCTGCTCGACTGCTGGAATCTTTCTGAGGGCCGCCAGCACGAGATCCGGAACCTGGCTGTCAACGTGTACCACTGCAATCGCTTCGCGTGCAGCGCCCGGCTTGGCGCTAATCAACCGGCGGCCGAGCGAAAAATCCGCGATATTGATCTTGTGCTTGCCCAGAATTGTGCCGACCTTGCCGATCACGCCGGGCACGTCCTGGTTGCGCATAAAAATCAAATTACGTTCCAGCGGCGCCTCGATATCAATTCCATCCACCGACAATAGACGCGGTGCACTGCCGTGCAGCACCGCTCCTTTGACCAGGTGCTCTTCGCCGTTTGTCTTGAGTAAAATCGAAAGCACGCTGCCTGCGCCGCCACTGGAACTTTTCGGCTTGTGAGCTTCATGGATTCGCAACCCGCGAGACGATGCGATGGACGCGGCGTTCACCAGGTTAGCTTTCTCTTCCAAGGCCTGATTTAAGACGCCTTTTATGGCGGCATTGCGCACCAGTTCGGTTTTCCATTCGGCAATATGCCCACTGTAGCGCAGCGAAATCTCTTCCAGCGTTCCTTCCGATGCTTGCGCCAGAAAGGCCCCCAATCGTTCCGCCAGCACGATGTAGGGCTGCATTTCGAGGTATTCGTCGTGAGAAACCGAGGGCACGTTAACGGCATTCTGAATCACGCCGTGCTTCAGATATTCCTTCACTTGTAACGCGATCTGATATCCCACAGCTTCCTGGGCCTCATGCGTTGAACCGGCGATGTGGGGCGTAAGGATCACATTCTCAATCGCCAGTAAAGGCGAGTTGTGGGGTGGTTCATCGGTAAAAACATCCAGAGCCGCGGCGGCGACCAGTCCTTGCTTCAGGGCCTGGGCCAATGCTCTCTCGTCCACCAATTCGCCACGGGCGCAGTTCACCAGCCGCACTCCGCGTTTCATTTTCTTGATCGAAACTGCATTGATCATGCTTGTGGTCTGCGGCGTTAATCCGACATGCAGGGTGAGATAGTCGGCGGCAGCATAGAGCTCTTCGAGTTTCGTCATCCGAATGCCCTGTTCTTTTGCCACGGTTCCGGAGACGAAAGGATCATGCGCGATGATTTCCATCCCAAACGCGCGTGCCCGGCGGGCGACTTCCATCCCGATGCGGCCTAGACCAACGACTCCCAGGGTCTTACCGCGGAGCTCTGTCCCTTGCAGTGTTTTCTTTTCCCATTTTCCGGCATGCATCAGCACATCTGCGCGTGAGATGTGCCGTGCCATGGCCAGCATCATTCCCAACGTGTGCTCCGCGACCGCCACAGCGTTTGCGCCGGGAGTGTTCATCACCGCGATCCCCTTGCGAGTCGCGTCGTCCAAGTCAATGTTGTCTACGCCTACTCCGGCACGACCGATAACCCGCAGCTTGCGGGCATGTTCCAACAGCGTCGCATCCACCTGAACCGCGGAACGAACGATCAGCGCGTCGGCGGTTGCCAGGTGCTCAGCTAATTTGCCGTCCAATTGTTCCGCGGTCACCACGGTCCAGCGCGGTTCCCGCAACAATTCGACCGCGGAAGAGGAAATTTTTTCTGCGACGACGACCTTCATGAGAGTGTCTGGTTCGCTTTGATTTTAAAGGCTGACCATCTCAAACTGCCCACCCAGTGTCGCACATTCATTCCGACACCGCGAACGTCGGAGTCTTTCACATGGACCACTAAAGCGGACTGTCATTGCGATCGATACACCAGCTCGCCGCCCACAATTGTTACCACTGCCTTCCCTATGAACTGCCACCCATCAAAGGGAGTGTTGTGAGATTTCGAAAGCGATTTGGAGGCTTCGAATCGCCATCGTTTCTTGGGATCGAAGATGGTCACGTCGGCGAAGCTTCCGCGCGCCAGTGAGCCGCGCCCGCGCAGGCCGAAGACGCGGGCGGGACCCGAAGTGAAGAGTTCGACGATACGGCTGAGGGGGATTGCGTACTGGCGATGCAGGCGAGTGATGGCAAGGGCAAGCGCGGTCTCCAGGCCGGTAATGCCGAAGGGAGCGCGCTCAAACTCCACCAATTTTTCGTGCAGGGCGTGCGGGGCGTGATCGGTAGCGATGGCGTCCACCGTGCCATCGGCAAGGCCTACGATGAGGGCTTCACGGTCAGAGGCGGAACGCAACGGCGGATTCATTTTGAAGTTGCTGTCGTACTCACCGACCGATTCGTCCGTAAGAGTGAAATGATGTGGAGTGACCTCGCATGTGACGTGCGCTTTGCTGCGCTTGCCGCGACGCACTGCCTTGAGCGCGTCGGCGGTCGAGAGGTGGGCCACGTGCAGTCGTGCGCCGGGAAATTGCTGTGCCAGTTGCACGTCGCGATCTACAATGCTGGCTTCTGCCGACGCCTTCATCCCTCGTAAGCCCAGGCGGAAGGCGGTCGGGCTATCATTCATTGAGCATCCCTGCGTAGCGCGGGTGTCTTCGGCATGCTGCACGATGGTTAGGTCAATATCGGCGCTTTGTCGAAGCGCTTCACGCATGATGTCATCGCTGAGAATCGGTTTTCCGTCATCCGTAATTGCCACCGCACCGGCGCGCTGGAGTTCACGGAAATCGGTAATTACAGCGCCCTTGCTGGCGCGAGTCGCGGCCGCGATGGGAAAGACGTTGAGCATCGCCCCGCGTTCTGGCTGGCGCAACCACGACACCCATTGCGGCGAGTCCACGACCGGGGAGGTATTTGGCATGCAGCAGATGGATGTAAATCCACCGGCGGCTGCGGCTGCGGTTCCAGTGGCGATTGTTTCTTTGTGGCTCTGGCCCGGTTCGCGCAGGTGCACGTGCAGATCTATAAATCCCGGGGACACGATCAGGCCCCGGGCATCGAATTTCTCATCGGCTCCGCCACGGATCTTGTTGGGCGTAGCGATTTCAGCTACCCGGCCGTCACGTAGCAGGAGATCCATGGGTGCGTCAATGCGCGCCGCAGGATCGATAACGTGTCCGCCGCGAATTAGACAAGATCTGGACTTCATCTTGCCTTACCGACTGCCCGCGCCAGGATTGCCATGCGCGTGGGCACACCATTCTGGACTTCCTCGAGTATCTTGGATTGCGGAGAATCGGCGACGTCGCCGCTTAATTCCAGTCCGCGAATGATCGGGCCGGGGTGCATAACGATAGCATCGCGTTTTGCCAGCTTCAGCCTTGCGGGCGTCATTTGGTAGCGCGCTATGTAGTCCGACAATTTGATCTTCAATCCAGCAAGCCTTTCTTTCTGCACGCGCAGCAGCATGATTACATCTGTCCCGCGAACTGCCTCTTCCAGATGACGAGTAACGCGGACACCCGTCGCAAGCGTGGTCGCCACGTCGGGCAGAAGTTCTGGCGGTCCACACAGGATGATCTTGACTCCGAACTTGCTAAGTAAGTGGATGGCACTTCGTGCCACGCGGCTGTGGTAAATATCCCCGATGATGGCAACCTGCAGGCCTTTGAATGTCTTCTTGTAGCGCAGGATGGTATACGCGTCCAGCAGGGCCTGGGAGGGATGCTCATGCATGCCGTCGCCCGCGTTGATCACTGGAACATCGAGATGGGATGCCAATAGATGAGGTGCCCCGGCACAGGGGTGCCGAATCACGATTGCGTCTGCACCAATAGCGCGCAGGGTGTAGCCGGTGTCGAGAAGCGACTCACCTTTCTCGATGCTGGAGCCGCTCGCCTGAATGAGCGTAGTGATTGCACCAAGAGACTTGGCTGCCACTTCGAACGAAGCACGGGTGCGAGTAGAAGGCTCGTAGAAGAGGAGTATTACCCGCTTGCCCCGCAGCAGGGGACGGGGCTTGAGCGGGTTCATGCGTCTCGCCAGCTTCAGCAACGCGAGAATTTCCGGCGCTTGTAAATGTTCAATACTAAGCAACGAACGTCGCGCGACTTGGATCATTTACTGTCCTGGCAACTTGTCCCGGACACCCCGCCGGCAGGCGGCTGCTCCCGACCTCCATTCATCCATTCCTCTCCATGAGCAGGACTTTATCGGCATCATCAACTTCCCGGAGCTTGACTTCAATTATCTCCTTGCTTGTGGTCTGCACTTTGCGTCCTACGAAACTGGCTTCGATCGGCAACTCACGGTGGCCGCGGTCAATCAAGGCACAGAGTTGTACTTTGCTGGGCCGCCCTTCGCGGAACAGGGCATCCATGGCGGCGCGGGCGGTACGCCCGGTGTAGAGCACATCGTCCACCAGCACAATGTTTTTTCCGGTAATGGGAAACCCAATTTCAGTCTTCTGCACGACCGGCTTCGGGCCCAGGGTGGAAAGATCATCACGGTAAAGCGTTATATCGAGCGTGCCAACAGGCACTGGGATCTTCTCAATGCGACCAATCATGAGGGCCAAGCGCTGAGCCAGCGGAACTCCCCGCCGCCGGATGCCTACTAGCCCCAAGTCTGCTACTCCGTCATTTCTCTCGATGATTTCGTGGGCCAAGCGTACCAGCGTCCGCTCGATTTCCGAGGACGACATAAGCTGTGCCTTTTCGTGAATGTTGGAGAGGCGGGCAGGCAGCTTGGAGGCCATGAACGCTGCATCATACGCGGGCAGAGCACTGGCGGGCAAGGTCGCGAACGCGAGGTGGAGGGAAAAACAACAATTTACAGACGTTATCCGGCCGTCCCGCGGTTTCGACGCTCTCTCAATGCTTTCGCTTACTCAGCAGGGCCGCACTGATAGCGCCGCCTATACTCGAGCACAGCATAAATAGCAACAATGTGACGAGCAAGCCCAGGCACAGCATCAGAGTAAGGCCTTGAGGAGACCGCAGAAATTCCACAGCTTGTTGGGTTTGGGGGTCGGTACCGGCCCGGCTGGCGACCTGCTCGATAGATTGCAGAAGCGTAGAGCGTAATTCTTTGCGTAGTTCGTCGCCGCTATGAAGGAATGCCATTTCGAGAGAGAGCAGGAGAGCCAGCGCTACCGAGCTGATGAACCCCGTCACAACGCCCAGGCGAGCGCCTACACCCGCGGTCAGAGTGGTTTGAGGGCTGCGACGATGATAGATCAGCACCGCGAATGCCCCGGAAGCCAACATGCCCAATCCGAAACCACCACCGGTGATCGCCATCGCGACCGCCGCAACGAGCCCAGCCAGAGCAGCAGCGGATAATGCGTGGGACCATTCCATTGCGGCAGGAAAGGCCACCGGATACGGCCGTGTTGAGGGTAAATCCTCAGCCGGCACCGGGGCGGAAGCCGGGAGTTCAGGTCCGGCCACACGGATCTGAGGAGCACTACACTGGCGGCAGAATGCAGTTCCGTCCTCGACCAGTACGCCGCATTGATAGCAGGAATGATCCACCTGATTCCAAGTTACCGCAGCCAGCGCGGGGAGGCAAGGAAAGCAAACCGCATCGAGCTTCGCGCGGCAGGCCCCGTCAAATACGATCTAAGCCTTAAATTTCGCCCTGCTTGCCGTGCGTCTGCACGTACACCAAGGCAAAGTCTGAACCCTTGCCTTGGGGCTCGATAGAAACGATGTGCTGATTATCTTCGGTTCCAACTTTCAATTCGACAGTGTTGCCCCTGTCGCTACCTTTGCAGGTCAACTGCTTTGATTCTTTATTGTCATCGCTCTCTTGGTCGCGGCCCATCTTATTAACCTCCACATCGCCGCCGTGTTTGCTGGTGTGGCACTCGAGCACGCTTCCGTATCTTTTCAATTTATCTTGGTAGAAGGCAATGATCTTGTCGGCAGAGTCGTCGGATAGATATTCGATGGCCACGACTTTCACGCCGAAACCCGGCCCCGAGATGTTGACATTTGCGCTCTTCTCTTGTCCGCTGGTGTCTTTTTCCTTCTTGCGTGCCCCGGGATAGACGGGAAGGCCTGTATCCCGGACGTCGGCATCTTTGCTGACGTGAATGCCTCCAACGGGAGTTTCGATGTCTACTTTCTTGTCTTCTCCCTCGGCATTTTTCTTCACATTAATACTGCACGCAGGCAGAAAGAGAATTGCAGTGATCGCCACGACAAAGCCAATCAGCTTCAAATCCAGCCACTCTGGACTCAGTAAACCGACTGGACCAACTCTTTGCAATTCGGATCCCTTTGTCAGCTCTGCGTGGGCAGTTGCCTGTGATTGTAAAGTGCGCATTGAGAACCTCCAGTTGCGAACTAGTGGCTGCCGCTCGATTGTGCTGGGTTCAGTGCCTGCCGTTCGATCCCGGCGCCGCGCTGGGCGACGTTAGGAATGGTGACCGGCAGGTGACCGTGGATGGCGATTTCGCCAAAAAGTGCTTTCACCGCGCTCGCTTCTGAAATCGTTGCGTTCGAAAACGTACAAACGTAGTTCTGAATGGCCGGAAAATCCTGAGCGAGGTAAGGGTTCCCCATCGCCAGGACAACGGTTCTTTCCGCCGCGTGCTCAAGGATCTCGTCAAGCAGCGCGCCCGTTGCGTCGGCCAACCCCACAGAATTTCTTGGCCCACCGGGTCCCCCCACCACCTTGCCAGCAGTCGGAATCACATACGCGGGGACGATCACCGCCTGAGCCTGGTCTACCGCCGCTAATACATCGTTCGCCATGCCCCCAGCAATGCGTGGATCCAGGTAAATCATGTTGACATCCGGCACGCGGGCGCGGAATTCACGCTCGAATGTCCGGCCGGACTCGCTACGCACGTCGTCGGAGAAAATTACTACCACGACGTGATTGCGCACCTCTTCCACTGATTGATACGGAAGGGGAGCTTTCCCAGTTCCCGCAATCTGTTTGGAAACGGCTTTGATGGGCAGTAGCTTCGAGTTTTCCCGAACTAGGGTAATAGCGTCATCCGCAATCTGCTGTCCAATGGCAAGGTTCTGCGGCTTGCCCACCTCCTTGGAAACGTCATCCATGTTAACGAGATGGGCTTTGTGCAGGCCAAGAGATGCCTTGGTCTCCAAGACCTTAAGGACGGATTCATCCAGCCGTGCAGACGAGATTTCGCCGCTGTGGACAGCATCGAGCATAGACCTGTAGGAGGCATCAAGGTCTGCCGGAATGAGGAGCAGGTCATTGCCGGCCTTGAAGGCATCAACGGCGGCGCGGCCGATGTTGTTGGCGTAGAGACGGGTCAAACCGGCCATATCGAGAGCATCGGTCACGACGACGCCTTTGAAGTTGAGTTGCTTTTTCAGCAGGTCGGTAACGACAGCGGTCGAAGTTGTAGCCACTCGATTGGGATCGGACTCGAGCGCCGGGACGGTGACATGCGCCACCATAATCGAGTCCACGCCCGATGCAATCGCCTTCTTAAACGGTGGCAGTTCGATGTTTTGCAAGTGCCCGAGATCGACGTTCACGCGGGCGACGCCGAGATGGGAATCGGTGTCGGTCTCACCATGTCCGGGAAAGTGCTTGGCAGTGGTGAGCATGCCGCCTTCATGTGCGCCTCGAATGTAGGCAGACAATAGGTCGCCGACTTGCTGCGGATCTTCTCCGAAAGAGCGGGTGTTGATAATGGGATTCGCGGGATTGGAATTGACGTCGGCCACGGGAAAGAAGTTCCAGTGAATGCCGATAGCACGCGCTTCTTGTGCGGTGATACGGCCGAAGTTTTCCGCGTAGTCCAGTTTTCCGGCGGCACCGAATGCCATAGCGTGGGGGAACACTGTAGTCCCGTAAAGGCGCATCGAAAGGCCCCGCTCGAAATCGGCCGCAAACATCAACGGCAGCTTGGAGTCCCGCTGTAGCCGGTTCAGTATCTCCGCAGCTTCGAGAGGCTGGTTTCGGAGCAGGAAGGGGCCGTCCACCGGGACGGATACAGCCAGCGAACCTATGTGATATTTGCGAATATTGTCGCGAAGCTGGAGGTAATCCGGATTTTCCGCATTCCAAAATTGCACTCGTACCCAGATAATGAAGAGCTGGCCAACTTTTTCTTCCGGCGACAGCTTGTGCAGAGTCTTTTCCGCCCATTTTTGGCCGTCACGGTCTAGACGAATCGGGCCAGGATGTTGATAGCGTTCCTTGGCAAGCCCGGAGGAGCAGAGCAGGCACGTAAGCAGGAATAGGCTGAGCGACTTGAGCATTGGAAGACGATAGCAGAAGAAAGGCGCAAGGCAGAAGGCAGAAGTCAGAAGTCAGAGGCAGAACCGGCCTGGAGCGGTCTGAGTGGGGTCTGTGGCATTCCTACTGAATGCGGGTGAAATCCGTGGAGAGCTCTTTCTGCACTTGGGTAAGCGCTGCGTTTTGGATTGCAGGGTCATCTCCGAAGCCAGCCAGCCAATCTACATCTGGTTCGCGGCGGAACCATGTGATTTGGCGCTTGGCATAGTTGCGGTGAGCTTGCTGCGCTGCCGATATGGCTTGTTCCAGATCGATTTCTCCGCGCAAGAGCTGCATTGCCTGCTTATATCCAAGCGATGAGAGAGGGCCGGCAGCGTTGCTATATTTATCCAAGAGACGCCGGGTTTCTTCCACAAGGCCGGAGTCAAACATTCTCTTGGCACGCGCGTTGATGCGTTCATAGAGAGCATTGCGCTCCGGATTCAGACCGAGACGGAGGATACGGAAGCCGGTCAGGGGATCGCGGCCTTGCTTCCATATGTCAGTCATCTTCTGGTGCGAGGCGAGGCATACCTCGATCGCCCGGATAAGCTTGGGAGTGTCATTGGAATGAATCTTTGCAGCCGCGTGAGGGTCAAGGCGACTGAGAAGTCGATGCAGGTATGCCGGAGCTTTGGTACGGGAACGGTGCCGAAGACGCTCGCGCAGAGCTTCAGACCGCTGCGGGCCGGGAAACAGACCCTCCAGCAGGGCGCGCAGGTACAGGCCGGTGCCTCCGACTACGATGGGTAGATGGTCGTGCTTTTTTATATCTTGCAGGGCTTGCCTTGCCAGCCGTGCATACTCGCCGGCCGTGACATAGACGGTCGGGTCCACAACATCGAGGAGATGATGGGGAACGCGTGCACGCTCGGCGGATGTTGGCTTAGCGGTGCCTATCTCAAACTCCCGGTACATGGCCACGGAATCGCAATTCACGATTTCGCCGTTGAAGTGTTCAGCTAGGGCGAGGGAGAGAGCCGTCTTACCGCTCCCTGTGGGGCCGACGAGGGCCACGAGCAGGTGGTTCTGCATTTCCGAAGGCACGGTCAGCGCGCGCTCCAGCTGATATTGTGCCAGTAGCGAATCAGGGTGAGGATGAGAAGCAATATCGCGATGAGGAGCAGCCCCGTGGTCTCAAGCGCGTAGACGGGATGCTTTGGGTGTTTGTTTCCAGGGGGTGACTTCTGAGGCGTCGGGGCAGACACGCGGACATTGTAGCGCCGAATACACTCACCGTCCTTTCGAGGCGGCCGGTGATAAACTACGGCGGCTTTCGCTATGCCTGTGCCGCAACCCAGTTCCGCGGGACGAATCGTTAGATTCGGGGTCTTTGAGCTTGACCTGCTCGCTGGCGAGCTGCGAAAAGGCGGAGCACGCATCCGACTACAGGAACAGCCGTTTCAAGTGCTTGCGATGCTGCTGGAGCGTCCCGGGGACGTGGTGACTCGGGATGATTTGCGCCAGAAACTTTGGCCGGCTGATACTTTTGTTGACTTCGATCACAGCTTGAACACTGCGGTAAACAAGATCCGAGAGGCGTTAGGCGATTCGGCTTCCAGTCCACGATTTGTTGAGACATTGGCTAGACGAGGTTACCGGTTCGTAGCACCGGTGCAACGGGAAGAGCCGAGAGCGGCCGTTGGCCAGATCGCAGTTGAACAGCCGGGAGCAGGGACCGGCAATGACAATTTACGCGGTACGTCCGCCGCGACGATGGCTTATCCTGGTGCTGAATTGCCGGTTGCCCACCGTGGCGTGACGCGTGGCTTGTTCGCCCTCATCCAATTGATGTATTTGATTTTCTACCTCACCGCCCTATTCCATCTCCAAAGCCTGGACCTGATTGCGGATTCATTTCTGCCTGGCTGGGGTACGCTGACGATCATGGCGACGGTGCTAGTGACAGCGGGGGCGGGGATTCCGTTGCGTTGTTACCTGCTCTCGGCAGTCAGCTTTGACTACCGGAGAACAGGGGAGAAGTTCCGCAAGCTTTTCCCGTTTGTGTTGTTGTTGGATGAATTGTGGGCGGGGGCTCCGTTTCTCCTAACGCAGAAGATTGGTCTGGGAGCGGCATTTGCGGCTACCGCTGGATTATTGTATCTGCCCTTTTCGGAGCGGACACTGGTGCGGATGGCATATCCCGATCGGGAGGATCGCTCGGGGGCGGTATAACCCAAATCTTTACAGGAACCGCGCTTACGGAATTTGCGTATCTGCGTCTGTAATCCGGGGCGGGATAAGTGTCGATCTCGGTACGAGGTGATTCAATGAAACGCATAATTTGGATGCTTGTGGGACTGGGCTTGTCAGCCGCGCCACTCGCCCGCGCTGACCAATGGGCAAAGAGCTTTACCATCAGCGGCCAGCCGCAGTTGCGAGTGGAGACTTCAGATGCCCATATCCGCGTCGACACCTGGGACAAGAACACGATAGATGTGCAGGTGACAACGCAACGCTGGAAAATTGGCGAGGACGGCATCAAGATTTACCAGCACCAGACCGGCGATGCCGTGGAGCTTGAGGTCCGCTTTCCGCATCGCAACTTCAACTTCGATTTCGGTGGGCGGCGGGTGGACATCGACATTCACATGCCGAGGGAAGGTAAAGTAAACCTGCGAACCGGCGATGGCAGCATTCGCCTGGGTAATTTCAAGGGAGAGATGCAAACAGAAAGCAGCGACGGCCACCAGGAGATCGATGGCGCGGACGGTTCTCTACGCGCTCATGCAGGTGATGGTTCCATCCGGGCCAATGGACGATTCGATGCGCTGGATGTCAGCACGGGAGATGGCCACATTGACGCTCGCGCGCTTGCGGGGTCGCGGATGGCTAAGAGTTGGAACTTGCACACCGGAGATGGGAGTGTCACGCTTGAAGTACCCCAGGATATTGCGGCAGATGTGGACTTGCACACCGGCGATGGGCATATCACGCTCGATCTGCCAATCGCAGTGGAAGGCAAGCTGGCGGAAAACAATGTGCGTGGGAAACTAAACGGCGGCGGAAATCTGCTGACGATTCGCACCGGCGATGGTTCAATTCACCTGGAGAAATCGTGAAAGACCGTTGTTACTTTCTGTCTGTAGCTTCTGGCGGATCACCCATGGCGGGGTGTGGTAGGGGTTGTGTCAGATGCTCCGTGTTCGCTACCTTATTCGAGATCGGTCTTGTCGGGGTTGTAGTAAAAGCGAAAGCGCAAGCCCAAATATTGTCCGTGGAAATCCTGCGGCAACGGCTCGAATGGGTTCGAAACAGTAATAGATCCCCACGCCGGACGATCCAACGCGACATCGCCGGAACTCCCCTGTAACTTCATGCCGGCCACGGTACCGTCTTTCAAGATAACGAAGTCAATGGCGACTTTGCCTTTTTTCCATTGCGCGCCTTCGGGAATGAGGCTATACCAGTGCTGTTTTACGTTGAGCACCACGCGCGAGAGGTAGGGGCCGAAGTCCACTCCCATGGTGTCAGTCAGAACATCCAGCTGGCTGGCTGCTCTGCCGCCGTGCTGGCCTTGGCCCAAGCCATAATCTCCGTTATCCCCGCCGTAGCTGCCACCAGGATTCGCCAGGGCGGCCCGTGCTGCCTCTTCAATGGCGGAACCCGCGGACATACTTCCCTTGAATGTAACCGGCGGCTTGGCCCTGGGTACGGGCGGCGGCTGCAGTTGTGCGGTCTGTTGCTGATTGGTCGGAGCGGGAGGGGGGACTTGCTGCGGCTGTGATTGCGCCGCGTTCTGCGCTGCTTGCGGCGGCTGTTGGGGCCGCGGTGGTACTGGACTTCCATTTGGCCCCGGCCTTCCGCGACGAGCAGCATCCAGAATCGTCTTCAGCTCTTTGGGATCCAGTTGCGGCTTGCGCGAAGTCGCCACGCGATCTTTATCAGAGATGATGTTGGTATCGGGGCGCTTCGTGACTTTTTGCTGGTCAGGCGGCAGAGCAAGAAAAGTCAGCTCCTTCTGCCGAGTCAAGTCGTTCGGTGAGACTACAACCACAGGACGAAAGAAATATTTTTCCAGCTTCGCTTCATTGAGTATGAGGAGGATCAGCAGAAGGTGAACAATTACCGATAACCACGCCGCCTCGCGCTTGCGCGACCGCGCCAGATCGTCCTCAAGCTGAATCAGGAGATGAGGAACAGCGTCAGCATCAAACTTGCGATAGGCAGACTCCCAGCGCTGCGCTTCGTATAACTCGCTGCCATCGGGTCGAACCGGAGGGCGGGATGGCTGCTGACCCTTTGACGGAATTTGCGTTATCGACATCGAGACTACGCGTCTACCTTCTCAGACAAACCGGCTCCCAACCTACGGAAGAAGTGTGGGACCACAGTTGGCAATTGCGGGCCAAATTACTTCTATTTTCGCATCTTTCCAGCGAATCCGCTAAGTTTCGAAGGTGCTGGTACATACGAATGCATCTTCCTCGTAACTAATGTTTTGCATTCACTAAGTATTGCAGACTGTAAATCGCGAAAATGTAAAGTTTTGTAGGAATTGAATAGCGCGTTGTGTCATTGAGATGCGGATCGCCACAAAGCTACAGAAATAGCGAGCCCTTGATTCTCGTGGGGATTAACTCATGCAGCTGCTAGGCCCGTGCGAGGTTGATTTTTCTGCCGTGTTCCTGGATTGCTGACACGATATCCAGCGCGGTAGCGAGGGCGCGCCGGCCATCTTCGAGAGAAACGACTGGGCGGGACCGCTGCCTCACTGCATTAAGAAATGATTTCAGTTCAGCGTAGAGAGGTTCTTCGGCGGTAACCGGCGGCTTGGCAACTTTGATCTGAGGATTTACCGAGGGAGTGCCCGGGGATTTCGCGTTATCACCTATGGTGAAGACCAGGACGTCCTGACGGCTATAGTCCAGGGAAACGTATTGTTGCGGTTGAAAAAATCTTAGTTTGCGCACGCGTTCGGTAGAGACGCGGCTGGCCGTGAAATTCGCAACGCAGCCAGAGTCAAACTCGATTCGCACGTTGGCGATGTCGACTTTTCCCGAGAGTATCGGTAGGCCGACCGCGCGAATTTCCTTCACTGCTGAGCTGACGAAGGAGAGCACGATGTCCAGGTCATGAATCATCAGATCGAGCACTACATCCACGTCGAGTGAGCGCGGCGTGAAGATGCTGAGCCGGTGAACCTCGAAAAACATGGGCTGCGTGATCAGCGGCAAAATCGCGCGAACCGCGGGATTAAAACGTTCCAGATGGCCGACTTGTGCAATCCTGCGATGCCGTCTTGCGGTTTGAATGAGCTGGTCCGCTTCGTTGAGTGATAAGGCCAGGGGCTTTTCAATCAGCACATCCACGCCCCTTTGCATCAGCATATGAGCGACTTCCACATGATGAACCGTCGGGACCGCTACCGAGGCAGCCTGAACTTCGCTATGAGTCGTGATTTCTTCGATGGAACTGAAGGCACGGCAGCCAAACTCGCGCGCAACCGCATTGGCACGTGCCAGATCAGGATCAACTATCCCGACAAGTCTCACCAGCTCGCCATGTTGACCGAGTTGCTGATAAATGCGAGCATGATTGCGGCCGAACGCGCCCGTGCCAATGACGGCGACGTTGATGAGGTTGTCAGTTACCAGTATTCAGTTCCTGTCGACAGTATTGTAGGGTTTTGATTGTAATCACTAAAGACACCACTTGACCACGCGCAGTGAGACGCTTTGGAGCCTTCGAGAGCTCGGCAGATCAGGCTTTCTTCAGGATCGCAATCTGTCCGGCATGGTACAGCTCGTGCTGAGCGATACCGTACAGCATGTAATAAAAATTGTAGAACTTCTGCTGCTTGCCTGGCACCCGGTCGTCAAGGCGCGAATCGGAGAACGAGGTCACTGCCTTCACCAGATTCTCGTGAGTCTGTTCCAGTTCTTGTAATGTTCTTCTCCAGCCCCGCTCGCTGAATTCGGCGATGTGCGGCCAGTCCTGCTCTGGAGTAGGTTGCACGACCTCGCCCGCCATTCGCCGACGCGCGGCATTATCCCAAACAGCCATGTGGACGACGATTTCCCAGATGCTATGAACTCCATCGATTGGGTGGGTGGCTGCCCTCTTTGCATCAATACCATCCAGAATCTCCAAAACTGAAGGTCCATGCCACGCCTCTCCTTTGAAAGCGCGCCTGAGTTGGTCGGCTAAGCGTGTGGTTTCGGACATGCAATATCCTCCCAAATTGTAGATTGAATAGATTTCCCCGAAGTAAGGAAAGATTCAACCAGAGTCTACAGTCACGCGTATGAACTGTTTTTCCAGCAGGAGATACTAGAAACCGCCTTCAATCCGCCACTACGCAAATCCCGGCTGAGTCGGCGACGTCAAAAATTTTCTCGCCATCAAGCAACAAACACTTCCCCGCATCCACAGCCAGACAGCTTGCACCCGCCTTGCGCATTACTTCAATCGTTCTTACGCCGATCACGGGAACGTCGAATCGCATGTCCTGATTTGGTTTCGCAATTTTCACCACAGTCAGAGCCCGGCTAAGGCTGGATGGCGAGGAATCGAGCGAGGCCATGATCTGACCGGCCCGCTCAATGGTTGCATCTGTCCCTTCCATGGCTTCCACCGTCACACAGGCGCCTTCAGCTACGACCACGGTTTGTCCGATGTCGTATTGCGCGAGGTGACGGGCCACGGTTCGGCCGTAATTGATGTTCATCTGTTCCTGCTCGGAAGGGGAACGTCTAGTAAGAGTACCGGGCTTGGCGAGCAAAGGTTGGAGTAATAAGGTCGAGTTCTCCAATGTGATGCCTTCATCGCCGAGCACCTTAGCGACAGCGCCGAGCAGTGCATCAGTATTGCGGGTCCGGAGAGAGAGCAGGAGTTTGGCCAGACGCCAGTCAGGCCGGATACTGGAAAAGATCTGCTTGTGTTTGACCTGTCCAGCCATGATGGCTCGCCGCACGCCTTCACTTTTGAAAGTATCGATGAGTTTCGATAGCTCTCCGAGTGACAGCCAGTGGACTGCACAGGCGCCATGCGATTCGATTTCAGAAAAAGCTTCCTCTTTGATGGCTGCAACTACCACCTCGAATCCCTGGGTGCGAGCAGCATCGAGCACAAGCAAGGGAAAACGTCCATTGCCGGCAATGAGGCCGAGTTTTTCCTGGATAGTCATCAATAGCGGTCAGTGATCAGTGCTCGGTGATGAGCCTATCAATGTTGTGTATCGCCGATTCCAATCGAAAAATCACTCTTCACCGACCACAGACCACTGGCAACTGCTCACTTAATCACGCCGCGTTCCGCCGCTTCGATGAACCTTATCAGCAAGTCCACATCTTCACTGCGATCGGTCTCCACTTTAAGTTTCTCCAGCGCTTGCGAGGTGTTGAGCTTGGAAGCGAGCAGGATCTTATAGGCATGATGAATCTTGCGGATGCGATCTTTGCTGAATCCGCGACGCTCCAGCCCCAGGGCATTCAAGCCAAAGGCGCGAGTGTTGCGTTCAGCCGCCGTTTTTGAAAACGGTAGAACGTCTCGGGTAATGGTGGAACCACCGCCAATGTAGGCGTGCGTGCCGATGCGCACGAACTGGTGCACTGGGCACAGCGCGCCAACTGCGGCCCAGTCTTCGACTGTAACGTGGCCTCCGAGTGTGGCGGCATTGGCCACGATCACATGGTCCCCGATTGCGCAATCGTGTGCGATGTGGGCATAGGCCATGATCAACGTATGACTTCCGATACGCGTCAGGCCACCGCCTTTCACAGTGCCGCGATTGATGGTCACGAACTCGCGAATTTCGTTGTGGTCTCCAATTTCGAGCTGTGTCGGTTCACCTGCATAACTCAGGTCCTGGGGCGCCATACCGATCGAGGAGAATGAAAAAAAGCCATTATCAGAACCGATTTTAGTTGGCCCTTCAATGGCGACATGGGAGACCAGGTGGCAGTTGTCGCCCAATTCGACATCCGGTCCGATTACACAATAAGGGCCGATCTTGCAGGAAGCGGAAATCTTGGCGCGGGAGTCGATGATGGCGGTGGGATGAACGTTCATTGAATGCAAAATCGCCTGGCCGCGCGGAAAATCACTCGGGTGCTTCTTCGGACCGGCCGGCTGGGTCGCGCCTGCCGCGAGAGCGGTCCACCAGTTGGCAGGTAACGGTTGCTTCGGCTACACGTTTTTCCCCCACGTAAACCACTCCCTCCATGCGCACCGCTGTCACACGCCAGGCCTTAACCTCAACCTCAATGCGCAACTGGTCGCCGGGGACAACCGGACGGCGAAAACGGGCGCGCTCGATTCCGGTAAACACCATGAGCTTGCCTTCACGGTCCTCAACCTCGGTGAGCAGTAGCGCTCCACCCGCCTGGGCAATGGCTTCAACAATGAGCACGCCGGGCATGATCGGGAGGTTGGGGAAGTGGCCGGCAAAGAACGGCTCATTGATGGTGACATTCTTAATCGCCACAATTCGCTCTCTGCGCGTGAGGTCAATCACCCGATCAATCAGCAGGAACGGAAAGCGGTGCGGCAGAATCCGCAGGATATCGTTAATGTCCAACGTGGTCTTGGCTGAGGAGTCCGGTACCGCGGCGATGGGATCAGCAGTGTCGCTCATTCTGCGGTCTCGTTGGCGCGAAGATTATACTGTACCGCGCGCGTGAAGCGCTTTTTGACAAATTCCAATGCCCCAACAATCAACAAAACCGTCGATGCGTAAGAAAACAGGAATCCAAGAGGAACCCACGACGAAACCGCTGGAGTACTTCGAAGAGCGACGCGACGACATCGTCAGAGACATCCGTGAAATGGTCGAGATCGAGTCCCCCAGCGACAGCAAGCAGGCCGTCGGCCGGTTGGGTAAATATCTGGCGGGCAAGTTTTCCCGCTTAGGCGGCCAGGTCCAGTTTCACAAGGCTGTGGAGGTCGGTGACCATCTTCAGGTGAATTTTGGCGGCAAGAACGACCGCAAACCCGTGCTGCTCCTGGGACACATGGACACGGTCTACCCCGTCGGCACCCTGGCGACGATGTCCTGCCGGGTTGCGGATGGCCGTCTCTGGGGGCCAGGGACTCTCGACATGAAGTCGGGAATCGGGCTCATCCTGCATTCCATTGCGGCCCTACAAGCGCGGAATGGTGAGCTGCCCCGGCCGGTTCACGTCTTGCTGGTTTCTGACGAAGAAGTTGGGAGCGACTCCTCGCGACACATCACGGAAGCGTTGGCCAGGAAGTCAGCCGCGGTGCTGGTGCTGGAGCCGTCATACGGGCTGCATGGTGCAGTTAAGACCGCACGAAAAGGGGTTGGCGAATATTTATTGACGGTAACAGGCGTCGCGGCGCATTCCGGTCTGGACTTCGAAAAAGGCCAGAGCGCAATTCTCGAACTGGCACGGCAAATCGAGAAGATCGCAGAATTTACCGACATGAAGCGCGGGTTGACGTTGAATTTCGGCCTGGTGAAGGGAGGAACGCGGGTCAACGTGGTTCCTGCAGAGGCTACCGCGACCATTGACGTGCGCATCGCCCGCCTGAAAGATGCCGCCAGTATTGACCGCAAGCTGCATGCGCTGAAACCATTTAATCGTAAGTGCGAGCTGGAAATAACCGGCGGCATGAATCGTCCTCCTATGGAGCGCACAGCCGGGGTGGCTATGCTCTACCAGGCGGCGGCGGCAATCGCGAAGCGGTTCGGCTGGAAGTTAAGCGAGGCGGCCGTCGGCGGCGGATCCGATGGCAATTTTACCGCTGGGTTGGGCATTCCCACCTTGGACGGCTTGGGCGGTGTAGGCGAAGGGGCACATGCTACCCATGAATCCATACTGATTGCAGAGTTGCCGCGGCGGGCGGCACTACTGGCGGCGCTGATCGCGACCGTGTAGGTTTTTTGACTCCGGACATGCAATAGCCTAGAATTTCCACAGGGGTGTTTGCGCAAGCCGAGCCGCGTTAAAAACGAGGCGAACCCCTAGGAGATAACACATGCCTGGAAAACTGGGGTTGCCGGAAATTCTGATCATACTGGCGGTTGCGCTGCTGATTTTTGGTCCCAGTAAACTGGCCGACCTCGGCAAGGGACTGGGAGAAGGCATCAAGAATTTTAAGAATTCAGTCAAGGATGGCGAGCAGGGACCCGAGAAGAAGTCATAGTCAACCGCCGTCCCTTTCTCTCTTTTCCCGGCGGATCGATGCCGTCGCAACCTTCCTATTAGATCGCGTTATGCTCCCGCATCATGCGGTAAACCAGTGACACTGGCAGTCCGACCACATTGAAGTAATCTCCTTCAATCCTCGGTATCCACCGCGAGGCAATCCCCTGAATCGCATACGCTCCCGCTTTGTCCATAGGTTCTCCCGTCGTGAGATAGGAACGGATATCGTCGGCAGTGAGACTGCACATTGTCACTTGAGTGGTTTCCGAGCGGATGTCTTCGAAGCCAGGAACTGACTGACCGCCCGCCATTGATTTCTGTTGACGCGTCTTCTGTGGACCCAAAAGGCACACGCCAGTGATGACCTGATGACTTCGCCCGGAGAGCAGGCGAAGCATGCGGGCGGCATCGTCTGCATCGCGCGGCTTGCCGAGGATCTCGCTGTCAACAACCACGATGGTGTCGGCGCCGAGGACGAATGCGTCCGTTTGCCGGCGGAATATAGCGAGAGCTTTTTCGCGTGCAAGCCGTTCGGCAAAAACCTTCGGCGTTTCGCCATCGCGCCGAACTTCCGGAATATTTGTCGGCTGAACTGTGAATTCAATACCGGCGTTGCGCAAGACTTCCTGACGCCGTGGCGATGCAGAAGCCAGAATAAGAGCAGTCACCGGCTCCCCACCACCCCGCGCACCGACTCGATCAGCTTGGCGGAATCGTAGCCAATCCCGTCTTTGAAAACGATCTCCACGTTCTCAATGTCTTCGATTTTTCCTGATGGGTCACCTTTAACCACCACCAGGTCGGCCTGCTTTCCGGACGCGATCGTGCCGATGCGATCGGATTCGCCGAGATATTGCGCACCGTTTGCAGTGGCAATGTGGATGGCCCCCAGCGGGGTGAACCCCGCCTCAACCAGCAGCTCCACCTCGCGTTGATCGCCGTAGCCGGCAAGCACTCCTCCGATACCAGTCGGATCCTCGCCCGCCAGAAGTAAACCGCCTGCTTTGGCGAAGGCATATTCGAATTCCATTTCTTTCTTGAAGGCAGCCGCAATCGGAGAAGTATCCGTGCCGTAAATTCGCCGCAGACGGCTGGTGTCGCTAACGCGAACTTTGTTGCCGAGGAAGGCGCTGCGGGCGTCTGGCGAGAGGGCTGTGAGAACCCGCTCCTGAATCGCGGGACGGCCCGGCACATCTACTTCGAACACCGGCAGCGTGGACGTGATCGCTACATGATGCTGCACGAGTTCAACGATCATGTCGCGCGCTGGTTTAGCTTGCAAATCGAAATTGGCCAGGAAGGGCATGTCTTTGGGAGTGTCTGGGCATTCGCCCGGCTTCTTCCATGGGAAAAATTCCGTGTCCACCAGCAGTCCGTGCTCCAGGTCATCAATTCCCAAAGCCGCAGCTTCGCGAAAGCCTATCGAACACAGATGTCCAGTCACTTTGGCGCCGCGTTGATGAGCGGCATGAATTGCGGCCGAAAGCTCGTCAGCCGTAATGAAGTTGTACGCTTTGAAATTGTCCACCCCCTGGTCCAGCCAGAAGTTGACGGTGCGCGTCGCATCCTCCGGTCCAGTCAATTGGTGCATCTGCAAGGCCCAACTGCCCTTGCCTTCAAGATACGGCCCCGTCACGTGCATATGCGGGCCCGGCGTTTGGCCGGAGTCAATCGCCTTCTTGATTTCCAAATCTGTGTAGGGCTCCAGGGAACCTCCTGTGCGAATCGTGGTCACTCCACCCGCCAGATACAGACGTGGGAAGCTGAAGCCCATTTCGCCGAAGATGCCGTTGCCCATGGGATAGAACAGGTGGTCGTGCATGCCAACAAGGCCCGGGATGACGCTGTCGCCATGGAGGTCCATCACCTGCGCACCTGCCGGGATCGCGAGCGTCGCGTCGCCCAGCGAGTCAATGTGACCCTTGGAAATGATGACGGTCTGGTCCTCGCGCGCCGCCGCGCCCGTGCCGTCGATCACGCGAACATGGGTAAGAGCGAGCACCGGTGCTTCTGCCTTAACGAACTGGCGCACATCGGACGATATGGTTTGCGCGCAGCAGAGAGCAATGCAGGTAAAAAAGAACATCATTGCAGCGCTAAGCTTTTCCATTTTCTTTCTCTCACAATGTTCTAATCGAGCGCGTAGATTCTAACTGAGACTGATCCTTCGCGCTGAAGTAAGACCTTGACTGCAGCCCACCGGCGTGGACCACATAGCCAACAGCGTGTTCCAACAAAACAGCGATAGGCATGAATCCAAACTGGAAAATGGCAGCCTAGATCTTAACTGGCAGTGCCTCCAAACCGCAGAGCACTGGCGTTGCTCGCCAACGTAACGCTCCGGCAGCCACGGCAAGACGCAGGTTTGGCAGGCGGCGAACCAGGGTACCGATGGCGATAGCTCCTTCCAGACGTGCTAGAGCACCATCAACACATCGTCATAGCGCGTAACGAGCCACGCTTTTTGTTGATCAGGTAGAGTGACACAACAAACCGGCTGCTCTGCACGAAGACGTGCGTAAAATGGAAAGGGGTCGGCTTTGAACTCGCGGCTGACGATTGACTGAAGAATAGTCCGCCTGGCAGTTTTTCATTGGCTCAGCGCATTGCCTACGAGAGCTAGAGCTTACCCCATCCGCCTCAGTCGTCACGCCCTGTTAAAATCACAGATTAGCCAACCTTCATGGACCGAGCTTTAATCCGCAATTTCGCGATCATCGCACATATTGACCACGGCAAATCCACGCTGGCTGACCGGCTGCTGGAGCTGACGGGGTCGGTCTCCGCGCGCGAAATGCAGGCCCAGGTGCTTGATGCCATGGATTTGGAGCGCGAGCGCGGCATCACCATTAAGGCCCATGCGGTTCGCATGATGTACCAGGCCAAAGACGGCCAGATCTATCAGCTAAACCTCATCGACACGCCCGGGCATGTGGACTTCTCCTATGAAGTCTCGCGGTCGCTGGCTGCTTGTGAAGGAGCGTTGCTGGTGGTGGATGCTTCTCAAGGTGTGGAGGCTCAGACGTTGGCCAACTCCTATCTGGCCATCAACCACGGGCTGGAGATCATTCCGGTCATCAACAAGATCGACTTGCAGAGTGCCGATGTTGCCCGCACCAAGGAGATGATCGAGAGCACCGTGGGCCTCGATACCACCGATGCATTACTGATAAGCGCTAAGACGGGACAAGGTGTGCCTGACGTGCTCGAAGCCATCATTAAGCGAGTTCCGCCCCCCAAAGGGTTACCTGAGCGCCATCTGCAAGCACTGCTCTTCGATTCCTGGTTTGATTCCTATCGCGGCGTCGTCGTGCTGGTGCGGGTTTTCGAAGGCAGCATGCGGGCCGGGCAGAAGATCCGCCTGTGGTCGAACGGCCGGGTTTTTGAGCTGGAAACTCTGGGTGTGCTGACGCCCAAACCCGTCGTAATAAATGAGTTGGTTGCCGGCGAGGTTGGATTTCTGTTTGCCAATATTAAGAGCGTCGCCGACACCAAGATCGGCGACACCATCACCGATGACGAGCAGCCCGCAATCGAACCTCTACCAGGATTTGAAGAAATCAGGCCCATGGTCTTTGCCGGTCTTTACACCGTGGATGCCCACGAACACACCCAACTGCGCGAGGCCTTGGACAAGCTTCGGCTGAATGATTCATCGTTTTTCTTCGAGCCGGAGAGTTCCGTCGCGTTGGGTTTTGGTTTCCGCTGTGGCTTTCTCGGCCTCCTGCACATGGAGATCATCCAGGAGCGGCTCGAGCGGGAATTCAATCTCGACCTGATCATCACCGCCCCTGGGGTACGTTACAAGATTACAAAGACGGACGGCGAACTCATCGAGGTGGATAATCCCTCGAAATGGCCCAATCAGAGCGAGATTGCAAAAGTAGAGGAACCGGTAATCCTGGCCACTATTCTTACTAACGAAGAGTACGTCGGTGGAATTCTTAAGCTGGTCGAGGAAAAGCGCGGGAAGCAGAAGAGCTTTGAATACGTCAGTTCATCGCGTGTAATGCTGCAATACGAACTGCCGCTGAATGAGATCGTGCTCGACTTCTATGACCGGCTGAAATCAGTTTCGCGCGGATACGCATCGCTCGACTATCACCTGGCGGGCTATTGGGAATCGCCTATGTCCAAGCTCGACATTCTGGTCGCTGGCGAGCCGGTGGACGCGCTTTCCATCATCGTGCACCGCGATTTCGCTTATGATCGCGGACGTGCCCTGGCGTCCAAGATGAAGGAATTGATCCCCCGGCAGATGTTCGAAGTCGCCATTCAGGCAGCCATTGGAGCCAAAATCATCGCCCGCGAAACCGTCCCTGCCATGCGCAAGAACGTGCTCGCCAAATGCTATGGCGGCGACATCACGCGCAAGCGTAAGCTGCTGGAAAAACAGAAGGAAGGCAAGAAGCGCATGAAGCGAATCGGTCGCGTAGATATCCCCCAGGAGGCATTCCTGGCGGTGCTCAAAGTCGGCGAGGGCAGCTCCTAGTTCATCCCTCTGAGCTTGATTACAGGTTTCGCTGTATGTGCAAATCTCAATGGTTGCACGAAATCTTTGGCGGTTCATAAAACGCGAGTGAAAATCCATGTCGGGCGAGTTAAGCTGCTCAATAGAGCGTAGTTGCCGACTAATCGGCAGTTGAGTAAAGGCCGACCGGGTGGTCGCTCAAAGGGCACCTAAAAGGCTAAGTCCTCCTATCCACAAGGTTTTCCACAGAGTTATGGAAAAGAAAGGTGCCTAGATCAAGCTGTTTCAAGAAGTTGGGGCACTGAAAAGTTAGGTTGACGCTTCATTGCTCCCGCGAGTCAAAATTGCCCTCGGCCAGCGACTCAAAACGTGTCGAATTCTTCAGAAATGCCAGGTTAATCTTGCCGGTCGGACCGTTGCGTTGCTTGGAAATGATGATTTCAGCGCGTCCGCTGAGATCGGGATCGTCAGGCTTGTACACTTCTTCGCGGAATATAAACATAACAACGT
The DNA here is from genome assembly GCA_003225075.1 of Acidobacteriota bacterium. Lineage (GTDB taxonomy): Bacteria > Acidobacteriota > Terriglobia > Terriglobales > Acidobacteriaceae > Gp1-AA124. The sequence goes on from QIAP01000055.1 coordinate 79,578, forward strand.
CGGCATCCTGCTCGATCGAACCTGACTCTCGAAGATCGGCTAACTGGGGACGATGATCCCCGCCCCGGCTTTCCGGAGCACGGCTTAACTGGGAAAGCGCGACCACCGGAACTTTCAATTCTTTGGCTAGGCCCTTTAGCCCTCGTGAGATCGCTGACACCTCCTGAGTGCGATTCTCATATCGCCTGCCGCCGCCCGACATCAGCTGCAGGTAATCCACAATCACCAGATCCAGCGAGCCCACCTGTTGCTGCAAACGGCGTGCCTTGGCACGCATCTCGCTGAGCGAGATTCCCGGCGTGTCGTCGATATAGATGGGCGCGTGCGCCAACTGTTCCATGGCATGCACAACCTTTTGCATATCGTCGCGCCACAAGGAGCCGGTACGCATCTTGTGGGAATCAACCCGGGCCCGCGAGCACAGCAGACGCAGCAGCAGAGCTTCGCGCGACATCTCCAGCGAGAACATCCCGACGACCTTGCGATCTTCGATCGAAGCGTTCTCTGCAATATTCATGGCGAAAGCGGTCTTGCCCATCGAGGGCCGCGCCGCGATGATGACAAGGTCGGAGCGCTGCAAGCCGCTGGTCATTTCGTCGAGGTCGGTGTAATGCGTGGCCAGACCGGTAATGCGCTGGCCTCGCTGCAGCAGCGCGTCGACCGAGCCGAACGACTCTTTGACGATCTCCTGCACCCCCATGAAGCCGCGCCCGATGCGTTTTTCGGAAAGTTGGAGGATGGCGGCTTCCGCATCGTTGAGGATGTCTTCGGCGGGATCTGCCTGATCTGCGGCCCGCGCGATGGCGGAGTTAGAGGTGTGGATGAGTCCCCGCAGCAGCGCCTTATCGCGCACAATCTTTATGTAGTGCTCGATGCTTGGCCGGTCCGGGACACCGTCCACCAGTCCGGAAACGTAACCGACATCGCCGACTGCTTCCAGTTCCTTACGGCGATCGAGTTCCTCGATCAGCGTGATCATGTCGATCGGCCGGGAGGATTCAGCCAGATCGACCATGCGTGAATAGATTCGGCGGTGAGAATCGAGCGAGAAGTCTTCCGCGCGCAGGTGCTCGGCAGCCTGGTTATAGGAGAGGTTGTCCAGGAGAATGGCGCCCAGAATCGAGCGTTCAGCTTCTACGTTAGCCGGCAGACTACTTGCGGGACTGTAGTCGGTTGTCGCCACTAATTGTTCTTCCTCAGCGAACGGAAAAACATATCGTTAATTTACGCAGGCGATAGTAGCCGCAATCGCCTTGTGAATCGCGAGTGCGCCTTCGGAAAACGAAGTATGAAATTATTTTTTTCGGTTGCATAAGTGCGTACATCACGAAATGCGTCCCTCCCACCGAAAACTGGAAAGTTCCACCTCGTACCCAAGTATGCCACGGGGCGAACAAAGAACGAAGCATAATTGCTCTTGGAAAGTTGCGAAGGTACGCAGCGATGACCCAGTTTCGTGAACATTGGGGCAAAACAAAAGCGGCTCAGGCCAGCCACCTGAGCCGCTTTGTTTTTGTGAACTGTCCTGCCTGCTTTCTCCGTCACCGCTCGGCGTCGGAGTGTGTGTTTTGGTTAGGCTCGCCCTCGGGGAACGGGCCTTCCAATCCACCCTGCAGATCTTCACTTCGCAGCTTAGAATCCACAGTTACTGCGGAGGGCCAGCGGCTCAGTCCTGCCGTGTGGCGGACTATCTGAGGAGGCCGCAACGCCCGGGCAACCATACGCGCCGAACGCGTTCTGGGGAACCCTCCAGCAATTCACCCTCGAGAACTGCCGGAAACCACTGGCTCTGCCGTAGTGCTTTAGCAGGGCGTTGAGGACATTTCACGCTTCGAATGTGAGCACTCTGCTTCAAGTAGTGAACCTCCGCAAGGACAAACTGACAATCGCTTGTGCAGAAGCTGTGGAGGATAGGAACTTCTTGTGGAAAGCGCCGGAAAAGAAGGAAAAAATGGCCACAGCGATAAAAGAAATCGGGGAAACACCTGAGAAGAACACGAGCGACGGCCTGGCCGTGGGACGGCACCGGCGCAATCACGTGCAACCCCACTTGCGCGCGCGGATGTCGTAGCACCAGCGTAACCTGCGCCGTTTCGAGGAGCCGCATCACAATTGCCGAGCTATGCGGTTTAATCTACAACGCGCGATCGTGGCGCTGATTGCCTGCGGACTCGCTCCCTGCCCGTCGTCAGCACAAGGGAAAATTCAGAAATTTGACGGCTCGAACGCGATTGCTGGCCAGGATGCGAACCGGCATCAACACCCTGTTGGCTCCTCGACATTGACCCCAGAAGACGGCTTGTCTCTGATTGCTGCCGCACTCGACTACCGCGTCAACCTGCACTCGAGGCGTGATTGTTCGCACCTCGTACACGCCATATATGATCGGGCCGGGTTTCGCTACCCCTACGTGAGTTCCTACACGCTCTATGTCGGAACCAATGAATTTCAGCGGGTGGCGAATGCCCAGCCTGGGGATCTGGTGGTCTGGCCTGGGCATGTAGGAATCGTGGTCAATCCGGCGCAGCACGCTTTTTTCAGTACCCTGCGTTCGGGGCCAGGCATCGATACTTACGATGCGCCCTATTGGAAGCGGCGCGGGCAGCCGCGATTTTACCGCTACATCAAGAGGGGCCCGGCGCGGGATGCTCCGAATCGTTTGCCGTTAACCCATCACGGCAAATAGGATCATTTCGCCCGCGGCTGCTAACCCATCCGGGCGTGGGACCGGTGACGGCCTTGGCCACCGAGGTATTTCTCGGCGATCCCAGTCGCTTTGCTACCGCCAACCAGGTTGCCAGCTACATTGGGATGATCCCCTGTGAGCACAGCCGCGGGAAGCGACAACGACTAGGAAAGATAACCAAGCAAGGCAACTCGCTGCTGCGCTATCTGTGGATGGAAGCGACGATGCATGCGGTGCAGAAAGACCCGGAGCTGAAACGCTTCTACCGTCGCAAGCTCATCCAAAAAGGAATGGGCAAGGCGAGGGTCGCGGCGGCCCGCAAACTGGGCATCCGGCTGTGGATCATGATGCGCGACCAGATTGATTATGAAGAGTTCTGCCGCCGCGGAAAGTTGCGGCAGAAGGGGGAAGCCCGTGCGGGAATGGCCTGATATCAACAGTGGTCCTGCGATGGCAGTGACCGAGCTAACTGAATAGTCTACCCGCCTCCCCGCAGGGAGGGGAGTTTGCATAACTCATCCTGATCGAACGTGACCGAAGAGATGTCTGGTGGGCTTCGCCACCACGATGATGAAGTTAAAGGGACCGAGCCAATTGGTTGGATCTGATCACCAAACGAAGATAGTTACCCTCTCGGAGGGACACAGTGTGTCGGCGCTGAGATGAAAGTGTGTTCAAAATTATAAAACCAATAACCGCAAGTGCCTTGACATGGCCGACGTCCTTAGAGATGTTGATAGAACTGCGGGGCCTCGCCGCTAGCATGCCCCAGCTTCTGCTCCCCGCAATCTCCGCTCTCCGTGTCCCGCCAACTCACTTGTTGCCAGCTGGGATGAAAATCACACCCTTGTATCTTGTTTGCATCTCCCCGATTCGGTGGCTCTGTGTTAGTGGGGAACTGGATCGGGTTTCGACGGGAGGCCGGTCGCATCCTGAGGCGCATTAGTTCTGCAGCCTGGATTATAGATAGGCCCCCCGCCCTTCTTTCACACGCCGTGGAGAATCCGAGGCCATTTGAGCCTGCATTCACAAGGTC
>QIAP01000192.1 GCA_003225075.1 Acidobacteriota bacterium
TCCCGATATTACTCATTGACTCCTGCCATTGTAGATTTGCTCCCTCTCGGGAACATAGCACTGTCCAGAGGTGTCCTATGCTTCAGGCGCAAGTTCGTATGGTTCATGCGTTCCAGGGTTGGAAAGGATAACTATGGTCTTTCAAAGATTCTTCAGAGCAACGGGGCTTTGTTCATTGCTTTTCCTTGCATCAGCATCAGCTCGGCCATCCGACCCGAGCCTCGACCTGACTTCGCTGCCGGACGCGGATGTCAAAACGCTGACCGTCCAGTTGGAACGAACTGCGTGCTACGGAAATTGTCCCGCATACAGCGTAACAATTCATGGTGATGGGCGGGTGGAGTACAACGGCAAAACGCACGTGAAGGAAAAGGGGCTTCGTGAAGGCCGTGTAGAGGCCGATCAGATCAAATCTCTGCTGAACGAGTTCGCAACAGCGAAATTCTTCACGCTCTCTGAGGATTATTCTGGGGAAAATTGCACACGATATTGCACAGATATACTCACGGCTGTGACGGAAATCGACGTGAGAGAAGCCAGCCATCATGTAAAGCACTACTACGGTTGCGGAGGTGCCCCTAAAGCCTTGCTTGATCTTGAATCTGCAATCGACAAGCTCGCTAACGTGGAGCGTTGGACAGGAGACGTGAGTAAGGCGGGGCCATTTGGCACCACCTGCGTGGATCGACACTGAGATTCCCGCCGTCTCGCTCGACGGGACCGGAACCATATCTGTCGATAAATCTCGATTTCACTCATCGACGGCGTTTCGAGCGCTATGGCCTGTCATCAACAGCTACGCCGAGCGGAGCGGTGCTTTCAGCGGTCGTTGTGTCTGCCAGATCTCGTACAGGTATCCGTCCGGTCCACCGAAATACGCCCACGCCTCTTTATCGTCGCCAAACACATCAGTCATGAACTCGATGCCCTTTGATTCCATTTCCTGCTTGGCAGCACGCACATCCTCGACCTGGAAGCCAACGACGGGACAATTGTGGAATTGGTAGTAGCGACTCTCGGAGCCGAAGACCTCGAACAGTTGCCCCGACGGCAGCTCAAACTGCACCAACCCTTTGCCATCTCGTCCTCACGCTTCTTTTCCGACATCCTCGGACTTCGGCGCGTTCACGAGTTCAGATCGCTGGTTCGCACGCCCGCCCACGTATACCCAAGTACACGCACTGGCATCCTCCTGGTCGCACAGGTTGCGTCCAAATGGCAGCTGGTGCATCAGAATACCATCTGCATCTGAGTGATATCGGAACTACGGGGGTCACGATGTCAGAGGCTACTTCCAGCCGACCGCAAGTCAACGGAATCCTTGAAACGTCGCTCTACGTCGAACGCCCGACACGATCGGTGGGATTCTATCGGCGCGTATTCGGCTTTGAGCCGATTCGACCCCGATCAGAAGGAAGGCATCACCGACCAGACGCGACTGTGTGCGATGCGTGCCGGTGACCGCAGCATATTGCTGCTGTTCAAGAAAGGGGTCACCGCGAACACCGACGCCACTGGCGCAATCCACATCGCCTTCGGAATTGCCCGGTCGGAACTACCAGCTTGGGAGGCATGGCTGTCGCAACAGGGAATTCCGATTGAGTTCAGGAAGACTTGGAAATACGGCGGCGAGGCGCTTTACTCCGCGACCCCGATGGTCATCTGCTGGAGGTGGTCACACCGGGTGTATGGAGCATCTACTGACGCAGTCCCGCGCGGATAACTGTTGAAATATCTCGATTGCACTCATCGAGGGTATTGAAGGTAATCGAACATCGTTATCGCGTCTTCGTCTGGCCCTTCAAGATCCGCACGATCGCAACTATGGTGTTCCAATTCCGTGTCGTCGCCGGCACGCCGTAAAGCTTGTCGATCTGGCCAAGACAGCCAATCGTCTTCATATGGCGACGGTACATTCCAAACACAAATTGGCCTTTTGACGCCATCACCTGTACCAACCACTCCCCGTCCGTGGGAAACGTGACCGGAAGCGCTGCCCGGAGACTACCGGCTTTCGATAGGATGCTCACGAACCGAACTATGTCCGGGGGTGACGCCTCAGTCCCAAACGGATTCACCTTCTCTAGGCGGATAAGATCGCGGCCATCGCACAGCACAACTTGCGTGCTGAACGGCAGCTTGCGGAGCAATGCAGTACGGAACTTTGCTCGAGATCCAGGTTTACGAACGACAAACGTGCCCGCAGCACCCACATTTACGACATCATAGGCGCTTAGTTTTCGTGCGACGATGCTCGGGCGAAACGTTTTGTGTCCCCCAACATTTACTCCTCGGAGGAAAACAATGAGAGCCATACTTCGGATTATGGCGAAAAAGCAAAGGCGACGCTATGACAGCTTTACGTTTGCACCTGCGGATGATTGGGTGATTGGCTCCTGGTTGACGATAAATCGCGATATCACTCAATGACCCGGATCAGCCTTCTCAATGAGTGCTCTCGCCTGTTAAGAACCGATGAATAGGATTCTGCCGATTCATCTCTACCTCGGCGTCGCAGGTTTACCCGCGAGCGGTTTCACCTGGCTCTTGTCTGAGCCAACGGGGATCATCGCGTGTTCGTAGGGCGTGCCGACCCACATCATGTATGGTTTGGCTGGGTCAACGTCAGGTGTCGAAGTCAGTCCCAGGGACTTGCTGGCAGGACCGAGAATCATTACGTGAGGGCCGGTAACCACCCAGCGATTGTCCGCAGTCTTGCTCATCGCATAAGGATCCGTGTTGCTCCCCCCAACGTCATAACCCGACAGCATGTATGTGAGTCCTAACTTGTTTGGCGGAGGCTGGTGCTTCGCCCATGCGGCAAAGAATTCCATGCTGTTTGCATCAGCGCACATTTTTTCTCCGCCGCCAACCACCATGCATGAGAATCCGTTCTTGCCCTCACGAAGCGTGGTGATCTTCCCATCTTTCTCCATGCGAACGACCGCCGCGCCTTGGGCCACCGCTTCTGGGGCAGCCGAGAGAGCTTGAGCGATGTATTCAGCGTCCGGAGGATCTGTTTTCTGGGCCGACACGAGAGTGGCAAGGACAATGAGTAACGGCGGCACTGAAAATCCTGTTCTCAAGTTGGGCATAATCGTTTCCTGATTTGATCTGATTTCGGGACTGAGGCAGGAGCATTCTACGTTCGTTACCTCGCTGTCAAGCCCTTGCGTCTGACCCCTGGCCGGATCAGGCGCGAGTGGTGTGAGAGTCACAGTTGGTGAAAAATCGCGATAGCACTCATTTACCCTGAAAAAATGAACTGGGGACACTCGCCTGCGTCTCGCCTGCTTCCGCTTGGATCCACGCCCATTCTGTAGGTCGCGGCGAATGCCTTGTCAAACAGGTGAGGTGCTGACGAG
>QIAP01000160.1 GCA_003225075.1 Acidobacteriota bacterium
TCGGTAGTGCGCTGGATGTGCTCGTTCGACACCACAGAGGAGGACGTTAAGGATTTCGGCAAGTTTTTGCGGGAGACAGTTGGCGGTTGAGCCTAGTTATTCTTCGCGTAAAAGTTTGCCGAGGGTTGGCTTGTGTTTGTCCTGCATCGTTTTCTTTTTCTTGCGGTCTGGGACTACGCGAGCCGGCGGCGGGCTGCCGATGTGCTCCCGCGCGGCAGCTTTTACGGCCTGCACGGCGCGAAACCGTTTCACTTTGCGCTTTTTTGCCATCTTGACTTGCTACGAAAGTGTAACCGAATCAGGATCCTTGAAGCTGTGAATAGCATTTGGCTGGTCAGGAGTGTGCAATAATTCTGTACGGCTCGGTGCGCGTGAGTAATATGCGGTGCTCCAGCCTGAAAGTGAACGCCTGCTCATGGAAGAACGCGACTTTTTTGACGAACGGCCGGAAAGAAAAATGGCCACGCTGAATTGTCCGCACTGCCAGCAATCGGCAGAGTATGAGATCAACTGGCTGGTGCGTACGAAGAAGCGGAATGTGCCTCCCCGGGCGGATGAGCGTGACCGCGCCCGCTTCGCCAAGGCCCGATCCTACATGATCCGCAAAGATGACCTGCTGGCCTGCAAGAACATGCGCTGCCGCAAACGCTTCGAGATTACCAGCGTACAATCGGTAGTTTTTACGGAGTAGAGTGAGGCACAATCACAATTCCGGCAACTCCAACCCGCCATTTTCCGACCTTTGCCTGCTCGTTTATACTTGCTAGTTTGCCTACCGACTCTGAAGCGACCGATACAAGGAGCTTTTGATTGAAGATTCTGGTCTGCATGAAGCAGGTGCCACAGAAAGACGCGCCATTGAAGCTGAATGAAAGCAGCGCCTGGATTCGCGAAGACGTTTCCTACGAGGTCAATGAGCCGGACGCCTACGCGCTGGAAGAAGCTTTGCGGCAGAAAGAGAAGCATAGCGGCGAGGTCGTGGTAATCACGGCTGGACCGGCGCGGTCTCGGCAGGTGTTGCGCGAGGCGTTAGCGAAAGGCGCTGATCGCGCCATCCACCTCGAAGACCCGGGTTTCGTGGGACTCGACGCGGTTAATACAGCGCGGGCGTTCGCTGCGGCCATCAAAGATGAGAAGTTCGATCTGATCTTTACGGGCCTGCAATCGGATGATTATGGCTATGCCCAAACTGGCGTGATACTGGCCGAGTTGCTGGGGTGGCCGCACGCCACCATCATCATGCAGATCGAGAAGAGCGATTCCGGCATACGAGTGAAGCGCGAACTTGAGGCCGGATACTTTCAATTCGTTGACATGCCACTGCCAGCGGTTCTGACTATTCAATCTGGAATTAATAAACTGCGCTACGCGACGCTGATTGGGATTAAGCAGGCCAAGAACAAGCCGCAGCGCAAAGTTCCGTTAGCCGAGGTGCAGCCAGCCCTTGGAAGCAATATGCAGAAAATCGAGCGGCTTTACATCCCGCAGAAGACGAAGAACACAGAATTTTTGGAAGGCTCTCCCGGCGAAGTTGCGAAGAAATTGGCAGAGAAGCTGCGCAACGAAGTACGAGTGCTGTAAACCAGACGGGCCGCTGCCCCCCCCAAATGCCAACTTAAAGATGAGGAACCGGAACTGAGACCTGCAAAGTATGCCTGACACAATTCTGGTGGTTGTCGAACAACGCGAAGGTAAGCTCAACCGCGTCTCCTGGGAAACGCTGACGGCGGGGCAAGCGATCGCTGCCGAAACCGGGTGGACTCTTGAGGCCGCGGTGGTCGGCGGCAGCGTGGCCACGTTGGCTAGTGAGGTAGCGACCAAGAAGGTGGCGAAGGTCCATGCCGTCGAGTCACCCCGGCTTGAGCCATATACCCCCGACGCGTTCGTGGCTGCTCTGAAGCAGTTTCTCTCATCGAAGAAAGCGAAGCTCGTCTTGATGCCACATACTTATCAGGTTCGCGACTTCGTCCCCAAGCTCGCCACCGCGATGGATCGCACGGTTATCAGCGACTGCATCGGTTACAAGAAAGAAGGCGACAAGCTGGTGTTTACGCGGCAAATGTTTCAGGGCAAGCTTGCGGCAGATGTCAGCTTTGCCTGCGACGTGCCCTGGTTTGTGACTTTCCAGAGCGGAGCTTTCCGCGGCGACAAGGTTGAAGCCGCCGCGGCAGTCGCGCCGGTCGAGACCGTAAAGGTCGAAATCGCGGAGAACGTCGTTCGAAATAAACCACACGAAGTTTTCAAAGAGGCCAAGCAGGCGGTGGATCTCACCCAGGCCGAGATCATTGTGTCGGTCGGCCGCGGCATCAAAGAACAGAAGAACATTGAACTCGCCAAGCAGCTCGCCGAAGCTTTGGGCGGAGAACTCGCGGCTTCGCGTCCCATCTGCGATTCGGGATGGCTTCCAATGGACCGCCAGATCGGCTCATCGGGGCAAACGGTTGCGCCCAAACTCTATCTCGCGCTAGGCATTAGCGGCGCTATTCAACATATTGTAGGCATGAAGGGCGCGCGCACGATTATCGCGATTAATAAAGATGCAGAAGCGCCAATTTTTGAAATCGCAGATTACGCCGTCGTGGGAAATTTATTCGATATCGTGCCGCCGTTGATTGAGGAAGTGAAGAAGGCGAAAGTAGGAAGCTAGAAGCAAGATCCCGAGTTCAGGTAGAAATGCTCGTTTTCCGCAAACCTCTCTCCGGCATCGCACGCCCCCAAATGGAAGCCGACGTCGTGATTATCGGCGGCGGACCAGCCGGCATGGCTTGCGCTTTGCGACTTTCGCAACTCATTGACGCGCACAACGCCGACAATCCGGGTTCGCAGCTCAATAAAGAAAACATTTACGTGCTGGAAAAGTCACGCGAGATCGGCCAGCATTGCCTCTCGGGCGCGCTGCTCGACCCGCGTTCCATGCGCGAGTTGGTGCCCGGCTTCGAAAAGGAAGCGCCAATCGATGCGCAGGTCAGCAAAGAATCCGTCTACTTTCTGACCAAAAACAGCAAACTAAAGTTTCCGATCACGCCCCCTTCCTTGCGCGATCATGGCAATTACGTGATCTCCCTCAATCGTTTTGTAAAGTGGATGGGGAGCAAGGTGGAAGAAGCTGGCATTACAGTGTTCACGGGTTTCGCGGGATCTGAGTTGCTGTTCGACGGCGACCGCGTCGTCGGAGTCCAAACCGATGATAAGGGCGTGGATAAGCAGAACCAGCCTAAGCCGAATTTCGAGCCTGGCTACGAGCTGAAAGCGAAAGTCGTGGTCCTCGCCGAAGGACCACGCGGCTCGCTTACCAAGCAGCTCGTAGCGGGTATCAATCTTGACAGTGATCGTAATCCGCAGACTTATGGCGTGGGAATAAAAGAATTGTGGGAAGTGCCTGGCGGGCGCATCGAGCCGGGCGAGGTCATCTACACCATGGGATGGCCGCTGACTTCAAAGGAGTACGGCGGCGCATGGATTTATGGCGGAAAAGATAATGTGGCGTCACTCGGATTTGTGACCGGTCTTGACTATCCCGACCCCCGACTAGATCCGCAACGTGTTCTGCAGGAATTCAAGCTGCATCCCTTCGTTGCTGGACTGCTCCAAGGCGGAAAGATGATCCGTTACGGCGCGAAATCGCTGCCCTACGGCGGCTGGTGGGCAATTCCCCCAGTTGCAGGCGATGGCTGGATGATTCTCGGCGACTCTGCTGGTTTTCTCAACTCAGCACGCTTGAAGGGTATTCACCTCGCGATCAAGAGTGGAATGTTGGCCGCGGAAACCACGTTTGAGGCGCTGCAGAAGAGTGATTTCTCCGCAGCGACGCTGAGCCAATTTCAAACTCGCGTTGAGAATAGCTGGATCAAGGATGAGTTGTGGAAGGTCCGCAACTTCCACCAGGGTTTCGAGCACGGGCTCTGGGCAGGCATGTTCCACGCGGGATTGCAGCAGATCACCGGCGGCCGCGGACTGCGCAACCGGTATCCGTCGGAGCCCGGACACAAACATCTGAAGAAGTTGTCCGAACTTCCCCCCGATGGGGGCGACGAAGCCCCCCTGCTCGGGCCCTACAAGGGCGACGGCAAGCTTACATTTGACAAGCTGACTGATCTTTATCATTCCGGCACCAGGCACGAAGAAGATCAACCCTCGCATCTGGTTATTCACGATACGAATATCTGCGAGCAGCGCTGCATAAAAGAATTCGGAAGTCCCTGCCAGAATTTTTGTCCGGCGAACGTCTATGAAATGGTAGACGACAGTTCGGCGCCGAATGGAAAACGAATCAGCCTGAACCCATCAAACTGCGTACACTGCAAGACCTGTGATATTGCCGATCCCTACCAGATCATCACCTGGGTCCCGCCCGAGGGTGGTGGCGGACCGAATTACGACGGGATGTGAGGCGTTCTTCAGCGATCACACGCAAAACGGGATCTGGCGCGGTCCTTCACTCCTTAACAACGCGGTGACAGATGTGTGGCCAAGCAAGGGGTGTTCGGAGAAAGGCGTAAGCAAAATGCATCGCCTTGCCAATGCTTCCCATCTATAATGACTTGAGTTTCCGACCGCCTCGGCCTATGGGCACACCCTGGCTGCGGCGGCGAGGGGTTCGCGGCGAAAACGGAATCCCGAGGGTGCTGGTGGAAACGCTGGCGCCTCCCGTGCTTCGTGAGGAGCGCATTGGAAAGGAAATGCCCGCCGGAGTTGTTCTCCGTCCGGTTGTCTCCTTTCAGCGTGCTCAAGAATCCAAGAGGGTAGCCTCGAACCAACTGCTAAGGACTATAGGCTGTGGTTCTCGTCGACAAATTCGGGCGGGAGATTACTGATGTGCGGATCTCGATTACTGACCGCTGCAACTATAAGTGTGTCTACTGCCGCACTGGGAACGAGGGCGCGCTGTACGCCGATCTGCCGATTGCAGACTACCTGCGCATGTCCCGCGTTCTTATCGGGCTGGGAATCAGGAAGGTCCGCATCACGGGCGGGGAGCCACTGCTTCGCAAAGGCGTGGTGGACTTCGTCCGCGAACTGTCGCGGCTCCGCACACCGCAGGGCGAGCGGCTCGATATCGCGATGACGACCAACGGCCACTTGTTGGCCGAGATGGTGCAGCCACTGAAAGATGCCGGCCTCGATCGCGTCACCGTGAGCATGGACGCGGTTGATCCCGATCGCTTCGCGCGAATCACGCGCGTCGCCAACGGCTATGACAACGTGCTTGCAGGAATTCGCGCTGCCCGGCAAGTTGGGCTTTCGCCGGTGAAGGTAAATTGCGTTCTCATGCGCGGCTTTAATGAGGACCAGATCATCCCCTTCGGCATGTTTGCTCGTGAAGAGGGCGTTGTCGTTCGCTTCATCGAGTTCATGCCGCTCGAAGAAGAACGGGTCTGGTCGCCTGATGTCGTGGTCACGCTCGATGAAATCGTACGCCGCATGTCTGAATATCGTCCGCTGATCGAGATCGCGCATGAGCGTAGCGAGACCGCACGACGCTATCGCTTTGACGATGGAATTGGCGAAATTGGTATCATCGCGCCGGTTTCGCATCCCTTCTGCGGACACTGCAGCCGCATCCGCATCACTTCCGACGGCAAGATTCGCACTTGCCTGTTCTCGATCTGGGATCACGATCTGCACGGGCAGATGCGCCGTGGGGCATCGGACGCAGAATTGGCAGAGTTTATCCGCGGAGTGGTTCAGAGGAAAGAGCAGCGCCATCATATTGGCGAACCGGATTTCGTGCCAGCTTCCAGGACGATGGTACACATTGGGGGCTGACGATTTGCGATCCATCCTCACGCCGGTTGCGTTCGCAACAATCGCCGGAGATCGGTTAATTGTTAGCTTTTCGAGCCGGTCTTGCCTACCGTCCCTTCCTAAGAGCACAATATGAATGGATACTCAGTCACCTTCCGCTGTTACCTGAGTCGCGAATAATTCGTGATTCCTAGCTTTGGTTCTGAGCATCCAACTAACTGTAAGGGAAAAGCTAGCGGCTTCAACATCCCCGCCGGTTGGGCACCGCAGGGTGCAGTGAATCGGCTGTAGTCGCTGGAGGCTTTCAACATCCCCGTTCCAGTTTGAGCGGCTGCGTTGATTCGCGGTAGCCCATCCGGGACTGAAAGCGTGACAAAAAATGGCAACCGCGACAACTGCTTGTCCTCTGGACAGCTATCTTGTGCTTCCAGACCATACGATGGATGACCGCATTGCGGCGGCCAGGAAAGTCCTGGGACGCGACGTCGTCATTCTGGGCCACCACTACCAGCGTGATGAAGTCATTCGCTTCGCTGATTTCCGCGGCGATTCCTACAAACTTTCTCAGCAAGCTGCGCGCGCGGCGGGAAAATACATCATCTTCTGTGGGGTCCATTTCATGGCCGAAAGCGCCGACGTTCTGAGCCGGCCCGGCCAGGCCACGATTTTGCCCGACCTCAACGCAGGGTGCTCCATGGCCGACATGGCCGAAATCACCCAAGTAGAAGATTGCTGGGAACAACTCGTTGCCTCTGGCTTGACCACCGATCTGGGCGAAGGCATCACGCCCGTCACGTACATGAACTCCGCGGCCGCTATTAAGGCTTTCTGTGGTGAGCGGGGTGGAGTGGTTTGTACATCTTCGAATGCGCCCGGTGCATTCCAATGGGGATTCGCGAAAAACAGTAAGCTGCTTTTCCTGCCCGACCAGCATCTTGGACGCAACACCGGATACAACCTGGGTATCCCGCTCAACGAGATGGCTGTCTGGGATCCTTATCTGATCAACGGCGGTCTTACGCCCGAGCGCGTACGCCAGGCGCGAGTAATTCTTTGGAAGGGTCATTGCTCGGTTCATCAGCGGTTCCTGCCGGAGCACGTGGACAACGTGCGCGCCAGGTACCCCGGTATTCGTGTCATCGTGCATCCAGAGTGCCGATGGGAAGTTTGCCAGAAGGCCGACGGTATCGGCTCGACCGAAGGTCTGTTGAAACTGATTACGCAAGCGCCGTCAGGGACGATGTTTGCGGTGGGCACCGAGATTCACCTCGTCAATCGTATGGGTAAGGAATTTGCTGCTGAAGGGAAAAAAGTCATTACGCTCGACGATTCAGGATGCCTGTGCACCACCATGTTCCGCATATCGCCGCAACATTTGTGCTGGGCCCTCGAGAACGTGGTGGATGGTAATGTGGTAAATCAGATCAAGGTGAAAGACGAAGTGAAACACTGGGCGCGAGTGGCCTTGGACCGGATGCTAGAGATTCAGTAGGGAATCGCCCGGCGGTCCTAAAATCGCCAGTTGGAATATTGGAATTCGTCGGGTTGGTGCCCGGACAATCGCGAATATCGTGATCGGCCATAATGGATTAGAATAAGTATGTCCACTTTTATGGCCGACCGCACTTTTACTCTCAAAGAGGCTCAAACCCTTCTGCCGATTTTAGAATCTCTCCTGCGCACTGCTATCGAGGGCAAGAAACTAATCGAAGAGGTTGACGCTGAAATGCAGGAAGTGGCTCACCGCATTTTTCTGAATGGCGGGACGCTGATCAAGATCGTTCATCTGGCCCGACGCAAAGCGGAGCGCGAAAAAGCCATGCAGCGGGTTAAAGACGCGGTCGCTGAAATTCATGCGACCGGTGTCCAGGTCAAAGATCTCGACATTGGATTGCTGGATTTTCCCTGCGTCGTGGATCGCGCGACAGTGCTGTTGTGCTGGAAATTGGGCGAGAAGAAAATCACTCACTGGCATAGCGAGACAGAAGGCTTCGCCGGACGTAAGCCCATTGACGAGCGCATCGCCAAGGCTGAAAAGAAATCCAACTAGCAGGTCGACGTAATTGCAAACTCTTACGGCGACGCTCTCTGCGTCTGCTCCGGCTTCAGGTAACGGTCGAACCATCCCAGTAACCGCTGCATGATGTCAGCGCGATGCTCCGGCCGCATGATGGCGTGCCCTTCTCCTGCATAGATCACGAATTGCGTCTCCACTCCCAAGGTTTTCAGCGCATGCCAGAATTCGCGTGATTGAGGCGCCGGCACTTCGCCGTCGCGTTCGCCAACCAGGACCAGCGTCGGCGTCTTAACCTTCTTAATGAAATTAATCGGAGAACTTTTTGCGTATACCGCCGGGTCGTCGTACACGGAAGCGCCGAAATAGGGAATCATCCACTGATCGATGTCGTTCTCGCCGTAATAGCTTTGCCAGTTGGACAGGCCTGCGCCCGAAACCGCGGCGCGAAAGCGGTTCGTCTGCGTCACTGCCCACATCGTCATGTATCCACCATAGCTCCAGCCGGTGACGCCAACGCGATTGTTGTCCACCGGCAATTGCTTAACTACCTCGTCCACGCCCGCCAGGATGTCGTGAAAATCTCCATAGCCAAAATCTTTCACATTTGCCCGAGTGAACGCTTCGCCCTGTCCGTAGCTACCACGCGGATTGGGATACAAAACAAAGTACCCTTGAGCGGACAGTAGATTGGTATTAAAGAAGTGTCCCGGCCAGTCCGCATGTGCCATTGAGGCCGGCCCGCCGTGCACTACGACCACCATGGGATAGCGGCGGCCCGCATCATAGTTTCTGGGATAAAGCAGCCAACCCTGAATGCGCTTGCCATCGCTCATCCAGTGCATGCTTTTCATTTCGCCCCACTCCGGCCGGACTGCCTGATTGACGTGCGTTAGTTGCTTCCACTCGCCTAGCGCGCCGGCCCACACCTCCGGGGGACTCGCGGCAGAGTGGCGAATGACTGCAGAACTCTTATGATCGGCGGCAAGAGAAAGACCTACTCCGCCCCAGAAGTCGGTAGTAATGACTCCCGGCCCAGTCCACAGCGAAGTGATCTTACCGGGAACATTGCCAGTGGAAATAGCAACCGTAGCGATACCCGGCTCACCATCTATATTTTCGGTGAACAAAATTCTGTCCGGCGCTTGCCAGGTGAGCCAGCTTGGAGAGGCTTTGGTTTCGGGCGTGACGTCGCGTGCCTCGCCACCAGCAGCCGGAATCACGAAAATATCTCCGCCCGTCGATCCCTCATCGCTCATCAGGCCGGCGATAAATGCGATGGTCTTACCCTCCGGGGACCAGCGGGGTACGGCAATCTGCAAAGGCGGCTTGTAGATGGATTTCATCTCTCCACTCGCCAAGGCCAGGGTGTAGAGCTGGGCAACGTACCAGTTGTCATCGCCAGCGCCGTGTGCGGCCGTCGCGGCGAAACTCTTGCCGTCCGGCGACCAGTCGTATTCGTAAACGTATAGATCGGGTGGAGAGAGTTGACGCGTTTTGCCGGAGGCAACATCGGCTATGGTCAAGCGCTGTTCGTAAATCCTGCCGCCAATGACACCAGTTTCCGGCATCATGGCCATTAGCGGTCCGGCGGCGCGAGGCGCGTTCTCAGTGAACAGAAATGCCAGCGTCTTTCCATCGGGAGACCACCCCGGATCAGAAACGTAGCCGGTGAGGCTGGTGAGTTTTCGCGGCGCTCCGCCGCCGATATCGGCTACGTACAGCTGCGATTGGCCGGACTTTCCGGCATCGGACAAGAATGCAATGTGCTCGCTGTCCGGCGACCAAGTCACGTCCTCTTCGGCGGCACTAGTGGCGCTGGCAGAAATACGTTTCGGCTGGGCATCAGCACTTTTTAAATCCTGAATATAAATTGCCGAGTTGCCTGTTGATTCGCCGTTGTCGGCCACTAGCGGTTCGACCCAGGCGACGTAGCTGGCATTAGGTGAAATGGCGACCTGGTTAAAGCCGTGCACGATCTGCGGGGAAGTTTGAGCTTGGCCAGAAGCGAGAGAGTGCAACGAACACGTCAGAGCCACAATCGCAAAGGAAATCCGTCGCCGGTCGCCATTGCGCTGCTTCATCTCTGGGTCTCCTTGAAAAGGGTCGAATATTTGCCGGAGCTGACGCGATCCTTATGTATTACGGCTTTCCGCCTGGTTTCCATTGCGGACGGAAATCAGAATTCACCAACCACTCTACCGGGCGTATCAGCGAGCGGATCGCTACGGTCATGTGTGGAAAATCAATATGCGCAAGATCATCGCTGGGCTGGTGATAATCTTTATGTAATCCGAAGCTTGAAATTGTGTGCGCTATGACGCCCTTCCTTGCCAACGGATAATTGTCGGACCTGCGGAAAAAGCCCTGTTCTGGACGCATGTCGGCTACGAGTTTTGCGCCGTGAGCGGCCAGCGCCGGTCCGAGGTTCGAACGCTCCCATCCCGTGAGCCAAAGCGAATCATCCGGAACCTTGGGATCAGGCCTCCCGATCATCTCGAATTCTAAGTCCGCCGCAATTTCTTTCAGCGGCACCGGCGGATGCTCGCGAAAATATGTTGAGCCAAGACCGCCCGCCTCTTCGCTGCCGAATAACGCAAAAATCACCGTGCGCAAGGGCCGTGTTCCGGACCCCAGCACGCGCGCCATTTCCAGAACTGCGGTTGTACCGGAGGCATCGTCATCTGCGCCATTGTAAATGCGGTCGCCATTTACAGGCGCACCAATGCCCAGGTGATCCAGATGGGCTGAGAGCACAATCGCGTTTTTGCGTGGGTCACGGCCGCGCAGCACGCCCACACCGTTCCAGGTGTAACCCTTCTCGGGAGGAGCGGCGTGACTTTCGAAATGCAGCACAGTGCCATCGGGCAGTTCTTTCAGCGTAGCCTGCGCATCATCGCTCAACGCCACAACGTTGAAGTGCTCGCCCATGTCGTTCGCGGGACCATTTTCTAATCGCAACGGTAATTGCGGCAGTTTCTTTCCGGCTTCCTCCCAGTGCTGGCGTCGTTCAGCCGAAGCCGGCAACAGCACCGCTACCGCGCCCTGAGAGAGTACACTGAAAGCTCCGCTCTGCAATTTACCTTCGTCGCGCTGCGCCGCAGATTTGGGTAAAAGATAAACGATTGCTCCCGCTTTTGCTTTTTCGACACCGCCGTCGACTTCCAACTTCTGCAGTGGACCGGCGAACTCCGGTTGCGAAAGATTCAGCACCAGCATCTCCTTGCCGTGTATCCAGTTGAGCTGTTTCGCAAGAGCGTCATCGGGCTGGGTGATTGTCAATTCGGGTGGGGCGGATAGGGCCTGCCGCATGGTAGCAGCCCTCTGGATGTAACCGCCCTCGTCCCCGGCTGGTTCGATTCCATACTGCCGCAGTTGGGACGCAACGTAGGTGGCGGCGATGAGTTCGTCGTGAGTGCCGCTACCGCGGCCCTGTATTGCATCACTCGCCAGAAATTCCATATGCGCGCGAATGCATGCCGCACAAATCTTGGGTAAGGGATGGCCGACGTTAGCCTGCGACCTGGCCGGCGGTTGCGCCTTGCCATCCGCTGGCTGCGCACTTGGCGCTTGTGCTCCCGCATCAAGTTGCAGAAGCGCTAGCAGGAAAGCAAGAGCCAGGCAGCGAATGAATGGTCTTCGCATTGAAGTCAGAGCAGCTTAGAGATTCACAGCGTTAGAGATTAACAGATGACTGCTTCCCGCGATCTCGCTACCGGAAACTTCGCCGGAGCCTTAAGACTAACGGTTTGAGAACCATCGGCTGGGTTATTCTCTGCTACAATTTCTTTCACAATTATTCGGAAGAAAAAGATCATTGTGATCCGAAAGCAGGGCGAAAACTCCCTGCAAGTCGTAGACTTGAGGTCGTTCATTAGTAGGAGTTACACATTTCTGAATGCTGGGTGTCTGCTTTGCGCGCAGAGCCCGGGGTATGGCTCATTCACAAGGCTTCCTGAGATATGCTGACTGCCAAGCGGAAACTATATCTGTGTCTTGTTTTCATCGCTCTTTTGGGGATGATTTTTGCGGTCGGCTGCCGCGGATTCTTTGTAAATCCCACACTCACCACGGTCACCGTAGGACCGTCCACGCCTTCGATTCAACAGGGCAAGACGTTACAGATGACTGCAACGGGAACCTTCGACGATGGCAGCACGAAAACATTGACTAC
>QIAP01000056.1 GCA_003225075.1 Acidobacteriota bacterium
AACCAATCCCTGAGTATGACCCGATCGTAGGCAAGTCTTACGCGTTGCACTACCTAGTTGCGACGGTCATCCTCGTTGCCACGCTCTTCTGGGCTTTGTGGGACGAATCTTTCGGCCAGCGTCCGTGGAAGGCTTTCCAGGATCAATGGAAAGACCGTTACACGTCGTTCCTCAAAACGGCAAAGTCGAAGTCCGCTGCGTCACAAAAAGAGGTTGAGAGCAGTTCTGAATTCCAGAGCCTGAAGCAGGCCTTCGATCAGGCCGACCAGCAGTCCCGTGCACGAAGAGAAGAAATTCAGAAGCAACTCGGCGACCTGAACGCCAAGATCCTGGCCGTCCAGAGCGTTTTCACCGACCGGCGCGCGTATGTCAACGCAGTTAATTACGAGATGGAGACCAGCACCAGTCCCTCCGCGAAGGAAAGCAAGAAAAAGGAGCTGCAAAAATACAAGTCAGAACTGGCAACGGTTGAATACCCGGATGGTACGAGAAAGAAATACAACTTCGATCAGCTCGAAGAGACCTACAACGAGCTCAAAGCCGGGCGCGGCAAGCTCGGGGCGGAATTAGCCGATCTTCTCAAGCCCATCACTGCGGCCAAGACTAAGGTTGACGACTACGTTTCGGAGCACATGGTCGATCTCACTCCCGTACAGATCGCTGGCCTACAGAGAAAAACTGAGGATTGGGATCCCAAAATCCAGCAGATCAATGTGGCGGACGCCAACATCGTGGACCGCTGCGAATCGTGCCATATGGGCGTTCGCGAGCCGGTGAAGCTCACCGCCGCGTCGATGACACCTAAGGGGCAGAAAAAGCCCGACGACTATGCAATGGCCTTCGTCAGCCATCCCGAGCCTGAACTGCTCGACAAACACGATCCGGAAAAATTTGGCTGTTCACCCTGCCACCAGGGCAATGGACGCGCCACCACGAGCGTTGAAAAGGCGCACGGCAACTACGAACACTGGCTGTGGCCGCTTTTCCCCAAGGAGAATGTTGAAGCCGGTTGTCAGACTTGCCACTCGGCCGACATGGTGCTGGCGAGCGGCGATGTGCAGTGGAAGACCATCAATGAAGGTAAAGATCTGTTCCGGCAGAGAGGCTGTGTCGGCTGCCATCGCTACGAGGGTTACGACAAAGAACCTGAAGATCTGAATTCAGCCAGCCAACAGATGAAGCAACTCGAGCAGCAGCGGGCACAAAATGTTAAGCAAGCTGCTTACCTCATGAAGCAGGCCGACGCTGCTCAAAGCAACGAAGAAGCTAATCAGCTGAACGATAAAGCCGTGGCACTAAAAGTTGAGGACAGCAAGATTGACGGCCACATTCAGCAGCTCGACTTTCAGACTCACAGTTTGATGCAGGACATGAAGAAGATCGGGCCGAATCTGAAAGACGTCCGGCTCAAGCTCAACAAGAATTGGATTCCCGTCTGGCTCAAGAAGCCAACAGACTTCCGGCCTACCACAAAAATGCCGAACTTCCGCCTGACTGACGATCAGATCAAGGCGATTTCCGCATATGTCTGGCAATCCGGATTTACCGATCCGCTGCCCAAGCAGAAGCCCGGCAATGCCGCCCACGGGAAGGAATTATTTGAGACTCGCGGCTGCCTGGGTTGCCACTCGATCGGTGAAGGCAGCGACATGCAGGGCGGCACCTTCGCCGCCAATCTGACCCGGGTAGGCGAAAAAGCTAATTACGATTACCTCGTACGATGGGTACACAACGCCCGTCAACGGACCCGCCCCTATTGTCCATACGAGAAAAAGGACATTGGCCCCGAAGACTACGCCAAAAAAGGTCTGCCCTACGTGTTCGACTTGCAGCACAGCCAATGCCCGAACGATGGCCACGAGCTGCAAGTTCAGAACATGACGGTGATGCCTAGCCTACGCCTCAGCGTCGAGGACGCCCAGGATGTTGCGACGTTCCTGATTTCACAGAAAAAGCAGGACCCCTCGTCCTACGCCGACGCCTCTTACATGGACGATCCCAAGCTAAAGGATGAAGGCAAGAAATGGATTCGCCAGTACGGTTGCGCCGGATGCCACGAAATTTCCGGCTTCGAAGATGAAGGCCGCATCGGCACCGAGCTCACTCAAGAAGGCAGCAAGCCCATCGAACGTCTCGACTTCGCGTTATTTACCGACGAAGCCCAGCGCGGCGGTAAAGACCCGATCACGAATCCAGAAGACCTGGCGCGTTTGCCCAATGGTCCCGCCAAGGGCCCCTGGTACAACCACAAAGGCTTCTTCGAGCACAAGCTCGCCGAACCCGAGGTCTACGACAAAGGCATGGTCAAGTCGGACATGGAACGCCTTCGCATGCCTAACGTACACCTGAATAAAGACCAGATCCGGTCCTTGACGACCTTCCTGCTCGGCAGTCAGGAGACTTCCCTGCCCGCCAGCTATCAGTACAAGCCTGCCGATTCACGTCGCGATATCCAGGAAGGCTGGTGGGTCGTCAAGAAATACAACTGCATGGGATGCCACCAGTTCATCCCCGGCCAACCCACCACGCTGATGGGAATGGAGCGCTATAAGGACGTGCAGGAACAACTGCCTCCCAAACTCCTGACCGAAGGCGCGCGTGTCGATCCGGAATGGCTGCGTCGTTTCCTGTCCAATCCCGCGCTCAGCACGAATGACACGAACCGCAACGGGGTGCGGTCCTACTTACAAGTGCGCATGCCCACCTTCTCGTTCTCCGATAACGAACTGCGCAAGCTGGTGCGATTCTTCCAGGCACTCTCGCAACAGCCGATGCCGTACATTCCGGAACAGGTTCCCATGCTGACTGCCAAAGAAAGCGACATGGCGCGCAGCTTGTTCTCGAGCACGGCGGCGCCCTGCCTGAAGTGTCACGCGACCGGCGATCCCCAGCACGACAAGATCGCCACCGCACCCAACTTTCTTTTGGCCAAGGAACGCCTGAAGCCGGATTGGGTCGAGCGCTGGATCACCGACCCGCAGGCCATCAGTCCAGGCACGTCCATGCCCTCAGGCCTATTCAAGCGGGAGAATGATCACTGGGTCTTCGCCGGCCCGACACCGCCTTCATTCCAGGGCTACGAGCGGGACCACACCAAGTTGCTGGTGGATTATATTTTCCAACTCACTCCGGAGGAACAGCGGCGGGTATCTGCTGCCATGGGCCATGCGCGGGCCTCCAATAGCGGGCCAACCACGAAGAATGCGCGCGCAGGTTCCGCTCGTAAACGCCCACAGCCGACTTCGCATCATACGACCGCAAGTAGTGGCGCTTCGCGGTAAAATATAGGGTTTCGCAGATGGCCACAAGACTACAAGAAAGGTGCAGCGACATCATGAATAGAAAGACACTAGCAATGCTCGGGGTGCTTGCACTCCTCGGCCTGTTGCTCCTGGCCGCGTGCAGTAAGAAGAATACGAGCGAGGAGCAATCTTCCTCTCCCACGTCGGAATCGCAACCTCCAACGGCCTCCACCCCAATCGATCCCAGCACCGCCGCTACGGTTAGCGGCACCGCGAAATTCGACGGTACGGCTCCCAAGCCGCCGAAAATTGATATGAGCCAGGACCCTGCCTGCAAGGGCGACAACACCGCCGAGACGGTGGTTGTGAAAGATGGTGATCTGGCCAACGTGTTTGTTTACGTGAAGGATGGCCTCGGCAACCGCAGCTTCGATGTCCCCAAGGACTCCGTCGTACTCGATCAGAAAGGCTGCCGTTATCATCCCCACGTGCTGGCCGTTATGGCCGGACAGAATGTCGAGATCAAGAACGACGATCCCACCACCCACAACATTCACCCCACTCCCAAAGATAACCGCGAGTGGAATGAATCGCAGCCGCCGAGCGCAGCTCCGCTTCAGAAGACGTTCGCGCGTGAAGAGATTATGCTGCCCGTGAAGTGCAACCAGCACCCCTGGATGAAGATGTATGTCAACGTGGTAAAGAGCCCGTTCTACGCTGTAACCGGCCCCGATGGAAAATACGAAATCAAGGGCCTGCCACCGGGTGACTACACTCTCGCCTTTGTGCACGAGAAACTGGGCGAACAGGACCAGAAAGTTACGGTCGCTCCCAAAGACAGCAAGACCGTAGACACGACTTTCAAAGCCGGCGGAATGTAGTTCGACCGTCTGCTAGAATGATCCGCACTTCTGGAGTGGGCCTGCGACACGGCCCACTCCAGTCCTTTCGGAAAATCCGTGAATCGGACTCTCAACTCAGTCACGCTGGACGCCGGACCAAGGAGTTATTTCTGAAGGCCCTTGCCACGCCCTATAACCGCGCCCATCATGTCTTTGCTGTTTTCACCGCCGGCGCGACTTTCCTGCTCATCATTGCCGGCGCCCTGGTAACCAGCAATGATGCCGGGCTCTCCGTGCCGGACTGGCCGACAACCTTTGGCTCATTAACCAAGATGCCGCACATGGTCGGTGGCGTGAAATTCGAGCATGGCCACCGCATGGTTGCGGAGTTTGTTGGAGTTCTGACTATCATCCTCGCCATCTGGACTTGGCGGGTTGAACGCCGCCGCTGGTTGCGACTTCTCGCTGTCGCCGGCGTGGGAACGGTGATCGCTCAGGGGATTCTCGGCGGCATTACTGTGTTGCATATGCTGCCACCGGCGATCTCTACCGCGCATGCTGCATTGGCCCAGACGTTCTTTTGTATCGCCGTTCTGATTGCGCTGTTCACCGGGCGCAGGTGGATTGAAGAACAACCCAGAATTGAATTCGATACTCGTAGTCCCAGCTTAATCACCTTGACCTGGCTCTCGGTCTTCGTGCTGTACGTGCAGCTCATACTGGGTGCGATGTTTCGGCACCATGGAATCGGGTGGGTGCCGCATGTCTTGCACGCAGCCGTGGTTGCTTTCGTGCTGTCCTGGACTGCCGTGCGGGCACTCTCCCAGTTCTCGCACGTGGACGAAGTTCGCACTCCGGCAGTCACCATGCTCTCGCTGATGATTGTCCAACTCTGTCTTGGTTTCACTGCATTCCTGACGCGGGTTGCCTGGGGCCATGGTGCTGTGCAACCCGAATTACCCATGGTGATTTCGACCGTAGCCCACGTTGCCGTCGGTGCGTTGCTACTGGCCACGGCAATAGTATTGGCGGTTCAGGTCTGGAGACACGTGCCCGTAGCTTTCGAAGAAGAAGTTCCAACCGTGGAGAGGAAAGCCGTAGCCGCATGAGCACCGCAACCCAACCCTTAGTCGTCCCGCGCCACGGTTTTATTGCGGTCGCCCGCGACTACAGCGAACTCACCAAACTTCGGGTGACGACACTGATCGTCATGACCGCCTGGTGCGGCTACTATTTCGGTGCATTGAAATCGGGCGTGTCATCCCTGTCATGGGGTCTCTTCCACACTCTGCTGGGCATCGCCTTAATCTCAGGCGGCACCGCCGCATTGAACGAGGTCGTGGAGCGCGACACCGACGGCGATATGCGCCGCACCGCGCAACGCCCCCTTCCCGCCGGCCGCATGACTCTGCTGCACGCCATTCTAGTGGGCTCCGTCATGACAATTGGCGGCGCGCTTTATCTGGGACTGGCCTTGAATCCACTAACCGGATTTCTGTCCCTGGCGACATCCGCTGTCTATCTCGCAGCCTACACGCCGTTGAAGAAGATTCATCCGATTTGCACTTTCGTCGGAGCTTTTCCCGGTGCTATGCCCGGAGTCCTGGGCTGGACCGCCGCTCGCGGCCGCCTCGACTGGGGAGCCCTGGTGATGTTTGCTGTCGTCTTCTTCTGGCAGTTCCCTCACTTCTTTTCGATCGCGTGGCTTTACCGCGAGGACTATCAGGCAGGCAGGATTCGCATGTTGCCGGTTGTCGAGTCTAACGGGAAATCTACCGCGCTGCGCATCACCCTCTATTCGATCGCACTGATTCCCATCAGTCTCGCGCCCAGCTTTCTTGGGATGTCAGGAAAGATTTATTTGGTAGGCGCTCTCCTCATGGGACTGGCGCTGCTCTATTTCGGTGTGCGCCTGGCGACGCTTCAACTTCCACTCAGCGCTGCTCGTTCCAAGCAACGGGCGCGCCATCTGCTGCGAGCGACCGTGTTCTACCTTCCACTTCTGTTTGCGCTGATGATGATTAACACGGTGTCGTCGTAGAATAGCCTGTGGCTTCCAAGGTACCCGCATACGAAGAGCTGAACTCCGAGCCGGATGTCGCTTCTGCTCCCTTCGTGATTTCCGTTCGGGATATTGTCCATCGCTATGACGGACGTACGGCGCTCGACGGCGTATCATTCGCCGTCCACCGCGCCGAACTCTTCGGCCTCCTGGGACCAAATGGCAGCGGCAAGACGACCCTGTTCCGCATTCTTTCCACCTTGATGGTCCCCACCGGGGGAGAAGCCGTCGTCATGGGGTTCGACGCAGCCAAAGATCCAGACGCTTGGTCTGCATGGGCGGCCACTGAAGTCCCGAATCATGGAGATCCTGGCGCGCGTCGGGCTAGCTGATCGCGCCAAAGAACGTGTTGAAACCTTCTCCGGCGGTATGCAGCGACGAATCGAATTGGCGAAGGGATTGTTGCACCACCCATCAGTCCTGCTGCTCGATGAGCCCACCACCGGCCTTGATCCCGGGGCTCGCCGTGATCTCTGGCAGTATCTAAGAATCTTGCGCGATCAGGAACAGGTCTCTGTGATCGTCACAACTCATTTGATGGAAGAGGCGGAGCGCTGCGACCGGCTGGCAATTCTCCATGAAGGAAAACTGGTCGCGCTGGGCACACCTGCGGAACTCAAACACGAAATCGGCGGGGACGTGATCCTTATAGAAGCCTACAATCCAGAGTCTCTCGCGGACCGCATCCGCATTCGCTTCAAGGTTCAGGTAACAGTTATGGACAATAAAATTCGGCTGGAGCGCGAGAATGGACATCACTTCATAACCGACGTGGTCGAAGCATTCCCCGGAGAAATACAAGCCATTTCAGTGAGTAAACCGACGCTTGAAGATGTCTTCATCCACCGCACCGGCCACCGCTTCTGGAGCGAAGCGCAGAAGGCTGAACCGAGAACCAGTTAAATGGCGACGCAAACGACTACCATGCCGGGCCAGATTACCCCGGCAACAAACGGGCTCTTGCTGCCGGCTTTCACTTTATGGTGGCGCGAAATCGTTCGCTTCTACCGTCAGCGTAGCCGCGTTATTGGCGTGATCGCGTCGCCGGTGCTCTTCTGGCTGGTAATCGGCTCAGGTTTTGGAACGTCTTTCCGCTCGGGTGGCGCCGCCGGTCAGGAGCACTACCTGGATTACTTTTATCCCGGCGCGCTGATCATGATTGTCCTGTTCACCAGCATCTTCACCATGATGTCGGTGATCGAAGATCGTAAAGAAGGATTCCTGCTGTCTGTTTTGGTCGCTCCCGTCCCGCGCTCTTCGATCGTGCTGGGAAAAGTGCTGGGCGGCACCACGCTTTCCACCGTCCAGGGCCTCATCTTCCTTGTGTTTGCGCCGCTTGTTGGCGTGCACTTGAGCGCATCGGATTTTCTGCTGGTGGCCCTGACCGTTTTCCTGGTTTCTTTTTCGCTCACCGCACTGGGATTTGCTATCGCGTGGCCCATGGATTCCACTCAGGCCTTCCACGCCATCATCAACCTGTTCCTAATACCGCTATGGCTGCTCTCGGGAGCATTATTTCCGTTGGCCGGCGCATCCGGTTGGATTCGCCTGCTGATGCGCATCAACCCGTTAACCTACGGAGTAGAGGCATTGCGAAATTTGCTCCATCCCGCCAGCCCTGCCGTATTTCCACTGCCCGCTTCCATGGCTACGCTGGTTTTGTTCTCGCTCTTTATGTTCAGCTTGGCATTTGTGATGGTAAATCGTCGCACCACCAAACCAGCCGCATGATGCAGAGTCCGGCAAATTACGCCATCTTCCCTGTCATCAATGCCACGCTCAACGGCACCAGTGCCGTGCTGCTGGTCGTGGGACATCGCTTCATCCAGCGCGGCCGTATGGCTGCCCATCGCGCCGTCATGCTCACGGCATTCGTCACTTCGAGCTTGTTTCTGATGTCGTATCTTTACTACCATTTCCACGTCGGATCGGTTCGGTTTCCTGGGCACGGCTGGTGGCGGCCTGTCTACTTCACCATCCTGATCTCTCACACTATTCTCGCGGTGGCAATCGTGCCGCTGGTCATCATTACTTTGACGCGCGCACTGCGCGAGCGTTACGACCGCCATCGCGCCATCGCCCGTTGGACGTACCCACTGTGGCTATATGTCTCGGTAACGGGCGTAGTGATTTATTTCATGCTCTATCACTTATTCACAGCGTAGATTTCCTTTGGCCACAAAGGCACAGAGCCACTGAGTGAATAAACTGCTATCACTTGCTGCAACAGCTCAGCGAATCTGGAAATGAAATAGCCCCATAAGAAGTTAATCAAAATTATTCTCTGTGTCTCAGTGCCTCCGTGGCTAAAATGTCTGAACATGCCGACGGTACGATTGAAGATCGACATCTCGGGTACCTTAAACGACGACGCCTGGCGGCAGATTCGCCAGTTCGATCAAATCCAGAGCGCGGATTTCGGCCCTCAATTCGGCAGCGGCGGGCGTTGCAACCATCCACTGAACGCGCCGCATGCCAAAGGCGAATGGATCGGCGCGGAGATTAAGCTCCAAACTCCCTTGCTTGCACAGTACGCCGTCTCGCACTACCTGGAGCAGGAGCGGGTCCTCGACGCGGACGTGGTTGATTAGCAGTCTGCGCAATCTGCTACCTGGCTTCTCCAGCCAGCAAATCTGCTACTATTTTTAGTGGACTCAAGCATGTCGATTCAATCAGAGCCTGCTTCCCCCAACGTTTCTCCATTTCCGAACATACCCGCTGAATCAGCCAGCGCTGACCCCAAGCCTCGCCACCGCATGTCGACACGCAATCGCATTCTTTTTTTCATTACTGCGTGGCTGATCGTCCTCATGCCATTCCTGTTTTGGTGGAACACCTGGTTTGGACGTCAGCTTTCCGACAAACAATTAGTCGAATACTTGCGCGATGACAAGAAGCCCCGCCACATCCAGCACGCTCTGGTGCAGATTGGCGAGCGCATGACCAGACACGACAACAGCATTACCCGCTGGTATCCCGAGGTGACCCATCTGGCTTCGTATCCGGTAGATGAGGTGCGCAACACCGATGCCTGGGTCATGGGACAGGACACATCCGTTCCCGGCTTCCATGAGGCGCTTCTCAAAATGCTGAGTGACCCCTCACCCATGGTCAGGGGAAATGCTGCTCTTTCGCTGGTGCGCTTCGGCGATGCCAGCGGCCGTTTGCAAATCGACGCGCTGCTGCAGCCCGCTACAATTACCGCCCCGCAATCTGGAAAAGTGATCGATGCCGACAGGGCAAGTACCGCTATCCGTCAGGGCGGCTTGATCGCCAAGCTTCAAGTTGGAGATGGCGATGCTTCGCAGACCGTCGAGGTACGCTCGCCAATTCCGGGACGGATTCGGTCGCTTTCCTTGCAGGATGGGCAAAATGTGAAGTCCGGTGCAGAAGTCGCAGTCGTCGATCCTGGGACGGAGCAAGTATGGGAGGCACTGCGTGCGCTTTATCTGATTGGCCAGCCAGAGGATCTGCCATCCGTTCTTCCTTACGAGCGCGAACTTCCTGAGATCCCCGACCGCATCCGGCAGCAAGCAGTGCTCACGGACAAAGCCATTCGCCAACGCGGGCAGCACTAAAAAGTTACCCTTAACCAAGAAATAGCTATAAGATAATTTTCGTCCACGATTCGATTTGACGGCTTTCAAGACGTCTGGCAGGGAAAGCGTCGCCTTGTTAGCCTCTCGGCTCGCCGGTGGGTCCTAAACGCGATTAAACGGCATTCTACGCGATGCTCCGATTTCGTTTTGTCACTATTCGTGACGCCCCAACCAAGAATCAACAACTTAGCTTTTAGAGAATCACTTTGAGACTGAGAGATGATTACTTGCTGAGTTTCAAGCTCTAGACAACTCGGAATGCTGAACCTATCTATGTTGAAGTTAGCTAACGAGGAATGGAAAGCGAGATGGTGACGATTCGCTTCAGATCGGCATGACGCCGATTTCCTTCTCCACTTCGACGGTGTCAACCATGGCGATAGCATCCCAAGGGCAGCCATCGAGGAAGGAGCCGTCCGGTCCCTTGCTGGTGCATTTCTTGCAACCGATACAAAGGATGGGGTCTACCTGGATGCGGCCGAACGGCGGATTATCTTCGTCGGGCACCCAGAACATGCAGTCCTCCACCGGACAGTACTCCACACACGCGGGCGAGCCTGCGCAGCCCGTGCAGCACTCGGTAAGTACGGCTAACTCCTTCGGTTTCTTCTTTCGAGGAGTAGTCAAGCCTTTGGATTTTGGTTCGAACTTCTGCTCGTCGGGGACCATTCCGGCGGGTGGCGTAGGAACCGAAGATGCTGGCATATCGCAGATTATACCTTAGGTTTCTGATATATTGAGCATCCAGCCCCTGGCGAAAATTCTGTTGTCGTTTTAGCGCCTCAGCAATTTTTCCGGCCCATGACACGAGGTTTGGGGCATTCAAAGGAGCATCTTATGGCAGGTAAAAGCGTCAACAAAGTCATCCTAATTGGAAATCTGGGTAAAGATCCGGAAGTTAAATACACTCCCGCCGGAACCGCGGTTGCAAAAATTACTCTCGCCACCAACGAACGCTTCAAAGACAAGAGTGGTGAATGGCAGGAGCGCACCGAGTGGCATAACGTCGTCCTATGGCAGCGGCTCGCTGAAATTGCGGGCGAGTACTTGAAGAAAGGCAGCAAACTTTACGTCGAGGGACGGCTGCAAACCCACTCCTGGGAAGACAAGCAAACCAGCCAGAAGAAATACATGACCGAGGTCGTGGCCAGTGACATAGTGCTGCTGGGTGGACGGGGTGAAGGCGCCGAGTCCGGCGGACACGCCCGCGGAGCTTCGGCCAGCGGCGGCGGCTTCGACCAACGCGTGCCGGAACCGGAAACCGCGCCCGCGTCGTCGCCGATCACGGATGAAGATATCCCGTTCTAATTTGGTGGCCGCGCTGATGCGTGGTTAACTGACCGGCAGAGCGGATCTTAACTTCGTACGTTCGAGATCGCCATACGCGTTCCGCAACTCGGTTGATTGGGGAAACATTTTCAGCCCGGCCGACAGCAAGTCTTCCGTGTGCTGCCACTGTTCAAGTTGGGCGCGGATACTGGCAGCACGCAGAAACGTCTCAGGACTGGCAAAGAGGCTGGTAAGCTTGTCTGCCGCCTCCGCTGCTTCCGCCAACATACCCGCGACAATGTAGGCCTTAATGAGACGTTCGTGAATTTCGGACACATCCGGCATGGCGGCCGCGGCGCGCACCAGCTTCGCGATGCCGGGCTGCTTTATGTCCCAGGCGAACCTCGGTGTACCCCAGTTTGCTTTCCAGCGAGGGATCACTCCCCGTCAACTTGATTGCCTTGCGGTACGCTAGCCGCGCTTCTTTTAAAAGTCCCAGGTTATGCAGCGCATCTCCGCGGAGATGCTCGCGGAGAGCGGCGCTCTCGCCGTCGGGATTGGCGAGTTCCAGCGCGACGAATGCTTCTCTATCCCTTCTCGCTGTGAGATTGACCATGCCGGTAAAGACCCAGGCTTTGGTGGCGTGAGGATCGAGGACCAGTGCACGCTCGAAACAACGCAAGGCTTCTTCCGGATTATTAAACTTTTCGTACTCTTGAAGACCAAACCCTATCCAATTGTTGGGATCGTTGGGCTGCTCTTCCACTTTCAGACGCAGCAGGTCGCGATAGAAGAGGTCCTTTTTTCTTCTCTCTTCGAGAGCATCCAGGTATCCGAAATGATGGACGCAGAAGTTCGCGCGCAGCAGGTTCAGGCCTAGCGCCACAATCTGCGGCTCGACCAGTTCGTGTATGCGTCCGGTAAAGTAGATTTCCGGGTGACGGCGGAAGAGGCGACAGTTTTCGTGGGCAAAGTATGCCGGCGCGCCGCGGGCACGGGGATGGCGGCCGTCATTGGCTACGGCAACGCGTTCTCCGGCGCGGCCTACGCGGGTGGGGATGTAATTGCGGATCGGAACCAGATATCCGCCAGCTTTAGATAGTTGTAGCAGTTCAGGGAGAAATTCTCTGGCCTGCTGCCGGTCAAGTTCTTCGTCGGCGTCCAGCACCAGGACCCACTCCGTGTCGATGAGTTCGAGAGCGGAATTGCGGGCCTTGGCAAAGTGATTTTCCCATGGCACGGAAATAACGGTGGCTCCCATTTCACGCGCTATCTCTCGCCGACTTATCAGTCGAGCCGGTATCGGCAATGACGATCTGATCCACAATCCCACGCACGCTTTCGAGGCAGGCGCGAATGGTCGCTTCCCCTTCCTTAACGATCATGGAGAGGCCGATGGTACTCATCGCATTCTCATCTGAGGGACGAGGTGGACTCGCGAATCGTGATCGCAGCGGTCCTGCAACGCTCTACGAATTCCCTCCTCAAGCGTAATCGTAGTGCGCCAGCCGAATTCGTGAGCGAGCGCCGGATTGGCCACTCGGCGGGGCGAATATCCTATGGCTTGTGCAATTCGTTTTGCGAGAGTAAAGAAATCCGTGCCGATCCCGGTACCGATGGGGACAGGAACGCCCATGGGAAAGTGCCCAATTGCATGCACGATTGCGCCGGCGAGGTCTTCAATGTGGATCCAATCGCGCACCTGACTGCCACCCCACACCACCAGCGGGTCTTCGTGGCGCAGGGCGCTTTCGAGAATCGCGCGGAACGGATACTCTGTAGACTGATCGCCACCGTATCCGCTAAAAGGCCGTAGGATAACTACCGGCATGCGGTGCTGATGAAGACAGGCGGCGAACGCCTCCACCGTTCGTTTGACGATGCAGTATGGGTCTTCCGGAAAGTCCAATGCGCAACTGGACATCACCACCAAGGCTCTACGCGGCGGGTTGCGTTCGACCCAGTTGAACACCTTCATATCCAGTGCGAGATCGTCGAAAGCGCACATCCCGATCTGACCGCGGTCGTGAACGTTCACGATGTTGGCCGCCAGGTGGATCACGACATCCCAGGAGCTGGAGGCCAGTGAAGAATGCAGAAAGTGTTCCAGGTTTTCGGTTCCGTGTACCTCATATCCAGCTTCGATCAGCTTGGGGAAAACATGTCGGCCGACGAATCCTTTGTGTCCGGTGATCAGGGCACGCATTATCCCGCTCCCAGCGCGGACAGAAGTACCTGGCAGCGGTTTTCCAACCGGTCCAGGCGATGGACTTGCTCACAGCATTGGTGGGTGGCTGCAATCCGATCGGACTCGTGTTCGAGGCAAAAGCGAATGCTTTCAGCCAAGTGCTCGGGCCGGCTGCTGTCGTAGAAGTGAGCTTTCAAGTTCTCGAAGTTCTGGTGTTCAGCGATGGCCGGGGTGATCAAAAACGTGCCGCAGGCCAGAACTTCATAAACCTTGGTCACGGCTAACTGGGACAGGTGCGTAAGGTTCACGAATATCTTGATTTTGCGCAGCTCGCCGGCATATCGGGCGGCGGTCTCGCGCACGCAAAGCCCACTAAGGTCTTGCACTTGAACACTGCCCAATACCAGCGTGATGCCCTTCAGATGCGGGATTAAACGCTTCAAGAATTCGTCCCGCTTGGAGTAGATCAGGCCGATAAAAGCTGTCTCATACTGTTTGGGCTGATCCCAATCGGGTTTGAAAACTTCTGTATCGACGCCGAAGGGAAGCCAGCGAAGGCCAAACTTTTCGTCCTACCAGGCGGGACAAAAGGCCGTATCCGCCAACTGCCGTATCTCATCCACCGGCAGGGTGCCATAGTCTTCGCGAGTAATGGTTTCGTGCAGCCAGCCAACTTTTGGGATTGCGATCTTTCGCCAGCCGGGGTAGAGCGCCAAGATCTGAGTGCGAATGTGTTCCGGACCGGAGATCACGATTCCGTCAAGGCTGCGAAGTTTTTCAGCGCTGGGATAACACTCGTGATTGATGGAAACTGACGTCGCATCTATGGGAAGGGCGAGGGTCTCGTGGCCCATACGCGTAAGCGTATCCACCAATCCGGTGGAGACGCTCCAGGCACAGAAAACGGAACGAGGATAGAAGCAGGCGAGCTTCAAGGGTGTTTATAGTTCTCCACGGATTTGGCGTGCAATCTGATTACCTCAAGATTTTCTAATTTCTTAGAATTTCCTAATGATCAGTGACGCCTTGTGACACATCTGGCTCGTGGGAAGTAACCGTCGCAGCGATTGTCGGGGCAACGTCCGTGGCACCGCACAACACAGCAGATTCCCTTCGACTTCCCCTTCGACTCCGCTCAGGGCTTCGGCAAGAACAGGGCAGATTCCTCACCGGCTGACGCCGATTCGGAATGACAAGGGCGAGGGGGTGTGTCGGTTCGGAATGACAAGCATGCGACGTGAGATTGCGTCGCCGGGTGTATTAGCTGCAAAATGAAGGTTGGAGAAAATCATGCCAGCCGAGCTAGCCAGCAAGACTTGCGTTCCCTGCCGTGGCGGGGTGCCTCCCCTCAAAGGCAAAGAGCTTGCGGACCTTCACCGGCAACTGCCGGAGTGGGCGCACTGGAAGGTCGTGAACGAACACCATATTACCCGCGCTTTCTCTTTCCCTGACTTCCGCAAGGCGCTGGACTTTGTGAATCGTGTGGGAGAAGTGGCGGAGGAACAAGGCCATCATCCCGACATTCTGCTGACCTGGGGTAAGGCCGAAATTACGCTCTGGACGCACAAAGTGGACGGCCTGACGGAGAGCGACTTCATCATGGCGGCTAAGATTGACAAGCTCTATGGCGCTTAGGACCTGGTTCTTTGAATTTCGCCGCCATCCATTTTCCGGTGTGCACGGCGGGGTTTAGTTAAGAGCAAGCGCTTGCGACCTGCCTTACGCTGCCGCAAGGCACGGTCTCGGTTTCAAGAATTTCATCGCACATCCCCAAGCGACAGTCGGAATCAACATCAGCAGACCAGTAGCGCCGGCTACAGCATGCGCCGAGACGCCCCGGTCGAGAAACAGACCTGCCAAATAGGTTCCCAGGGCAATCGTAATGCTTGAAAATCCCAGGTCCGTGGCAAAGACCCGTCCGCGCATCTCGACTTCGGTATTCAGTTGCAGCAGAGTGGTGGAAAATACCCAGGCGGTGGAGTCCCCGGAATGGGCCAGCGCGATGCATAGGCATGCCAGCCATAAGACGTCGGAGTTTCCCAGGGCGGCGTAACCTACGGCTTGTGCTGCAAATGCGACGAGGATACCCAATCGCAGGCGACTGTCGGTATGGCCTGCCCATCTAGCAGAGAAGAGAGGCCCAGGAGCGCCCCCAGTCCGCGGGCGCCAAGTAATAAGCTCATTCCGACCATGCCGCCGCGTTGTGGATCTAAGCCATGCCAAGGCACGGCGAAATGCCGATTTGCCATGACTGTGAACAATACCCAACTCGGTCCCATGACCAATAATCCGGCTTTGACGAAGACACAGTGCCCATCAGACGGAAATCGCGGCGTACGTAGCTGACTCCCTCTACCATCGGTGAATAATCCAACAGATCACGCAGTCGAAGGGGTGGAGCAGATTTCGCGTGCCGTTCCTCAAATCTCATCCCGCCTATCAAGAGAGCCGAAGCAAGAAAAGAGAATGCATTCAGCACGAACACGGCATTGCGTCCGAGAACGGCCGCTATCAGGCCCCCGAGCATTGCTCCCAGCACTACATTGACCGACCAGGTAGTCGTAGAGAGGGTGTTGGCGAGAACCAGATCTTCCGGAGGAGTGATGTTCGGAATGACCGAGCTGCGCGCCGGTTCAAAAAAAGCAGCCATTGTCGTTTCTGTTAGAAGCAAGGGACAGACCAGCCAAATCATGGAACGAAATTGCGCCAGCAGCATTACCAGGACGACCAGCATGCGTCCCAGATCAGCGGCCATCATGACGTGCTTACGCCGGACGCGGTCATTGACCATACCCGCCGTGGGACCAATGAAGGTCTGCGGCAACACTTGTAACACGAGCGCGAATGCGACCGACCCCGCCTGACCTGTTGACTCCAGGAACAGGCTGTAAACCGCCAAAGAATAAAAACAGTCGCCAATCTCGCTGACAATCTGGGCGGCCCACAGGCGGCGGAAGTTAGAGTTTTGCTGAATAAGCCGGAGGTATGAAGAAAAATGGATCGCCTTGAGGGCAGGGTCCATGGCGCAAGACCAATCGCCCCCTCTGCGAACGTCGTCTCAAAATCTGAGTGGTTGTTGTTCTTGATACTTTACCCGATTTGGCTGGTTTTTACAGCCATCCGGTTACGGCTGTTTTATCGCCTACGTTAGCGCTGAACCTGCGCGGAGATTGGGCTGTCCCTCGGTTTCCACAGCCTCATCGCCCATGCCCACAGCGAGGCGGGTAGCAGCATCATCAAACCGGCGGTGCTGGCGACGGCTCGAGTGGAAAAGCCGCGATCCAGGAAGCAACCAGCGAGAAAGGCGCCGCTGGCGATGGTAAGCATGGAAAATCCCAGGTCGGCGGCGAAAACACGGCCCCGAAAACGATCTTCGGTGTTAAGGTGCAGCAGAGTTGTGGAAAACACCCAGACAGTCGAGCCTCCGCAATGAGCAAGGGCTACGCAGAGACAGGCGAGCCACAAGGTGTGGGCGATGCCGAGAGCCGCGTAACCACATGCTTGCGTCAGAAATCCAAACAGGATGCCCAAACGGAGGCGCTTATCCGCATTACCCGCCCAAGGCGCAGACACCAGAGGACCAACCAAGGCGCCGAAACCGCGGGCTCCGAGTAGCAAACTCATTCCCAGCATGGCGCCGCGTTGCGGATCCAGGCCATGCCAATGGACGGGAAAATCACGGTGCCCCATGACGGTAAAGACTATCCACCCCGGGCCAATCACCAGTAGTCCGGCTTTCACGAAAACGGTCGCCAGCAGCCGGACATCGCGCCGCACGTAACGGATGCCTTCGATCACTGGCGAATAGTCCACTAAGTCGCGCACCCGCAATGGCCTGGATGAATCCGCGTGCGGCTCTTCGAAACCCATTCCGCGGATCAGCCAAGCCGAGGCCAGGAAAGAAAGCGCATTTAGCACGAAAACTGCGTCACGGCCCAGCAGGGCCGCGACCAGGCCACCCAAAGTGGCTCCCAGCAACAGGTTCATGGACCAGGTGGTCGAGGAGAGCGTGTTGGCGAGTATGAGATCTTCACGCGTGGTTATGTTAGGAATGACGGAGTTGCGCGCCGGCTCGAAGAAGGCGGCCATCACAGTTTCCAGCAAGAGCAGCGGATACACGACCCAGACCATTGAAGAGGAACGCACCAAGAGCATGGCCAGTACGATCAGCATTCGTGCCAGGTCGGCGGCGATCATCACGGGCTTGCGGCGAATGCGATCGTTGACCACACCGGAGAGAGGGCCGACGAATGTCTGCGGCAGCACCTGTAACACAAGCGCCAAGGCGACCGACCCTGCGCGACCGGTCAATTGCAGTAGCAGGCTGTAAATGGCGAGGGTGTAGAACCAGTCGCCAATCTCGCTGACGATTTGCGCAGCCCATAAACGGCGGAAGTTCCGATTCTGCCGAAGCAGCCTCAGATACGAGGATACGGAGATCGAACTGATTTCCAGTTCCGGCGCGGGTTCCATGGTGAGCTGGGAGTGCGCTTTCGCGCGATCCCGATCCAAGATACCTGATTGGTTCTTCCTGGCGCGACACTGGTCCTGGCAAAATCCTGCTCGCAGAATCCTGTAAAGTACCAGGCTGGTTCGGCCCCAGACTTGGGGGCGTCGGGCCGAGATTTACGCAATCCGAAGGTGCAAGTGTGAAAGAAAGTGCACCTGCTCCCAGGGCGCGGTGGAAATCCACTAGGACGAATACGCCAAATAGCTGATCCAGCAAGGCTTTCCAAGGAATGCCACGTTTTTGCGAATTAGACACATGGAAGTACAGTTGCACTAGTGCATGGCAGGAGGAAAGACCCTCAGATGCCGTACCGCAGTATTAAGCAGGTTGGATTTCTTCTTATTATCAGTGCTCTGATGTCGGGATCTGCCTTGGCGACGACCGCAGCCCGGGCGTCGGTTAAACCGGAATCCGGAACCTTGGCCTTGCTTGGCACGGGACTAATTGGACTTGCTACACTCGTCCGGCGCCATTTCAGCAACTGAAGTATCTTCTATCCTGAACTTCGTCTCCTACTTCACCTCCGGCCCAGGGTTTTTCTTCTGCCTAGGAGCGTCCACGATCAATTTATCTTCCGTTCCCGTCCCAGCTTTTGCTGCAGGTCGGCGGCGATCTGCTTGCCGTGAAATCGTCCGTTTTCGATGAAGATTTCGTTGGTCCTCGAGCCTGCCACGATGACTCCGCCCACGTAAACACCGGGAACGTTACTTTCCAAAGTTTCGGGGTCGCAAACCGGACGGCAATATTCCTCCACCACTTCGATGCCGATGCTGCTTAAGAAATCGAAGTCGGGATGGTATCCGGTCAGAGCGAAAACGAAGTCATTGTCCAGCCTGACAGGGCCTTGGGGAGTGTTGATCAGCACAAAATCCACTCCAATTTCCTTCACAGTGCTTTTGAAATAGGCGGGGATCTCGCCGTTGCTGATGCGGTTCTCAATGTCAGGCTTCACCCAATACTTGAGGTGATTATGCATTCCTTCACGACGGTGCACCAGGGTTACTCGCGCACCGTGGCGCCATAGGTCGAGCGCTGCTTCCGCCGCGGAATTCTTCCCGCCAATCACCAGCACATCGTGATCATAGAAAGAGTGTGGTTCGCGATAGTAATGAAATACTTTGGGAAGCGCTTCGCCCGGAATCCCCAGCATGTTCGGCATATCGTAGTAACCGGTGGCGACGACGATCTTTCGCGAGCGGTAGTCGTAAATTTTCCCGGAGCGATCGGTGGCGGTTATGTGGAAATCTCCGTCTTTCCCGGTGATGGTTTTGACCCATTGGTACTGGCAGACTTGCAATCGGTAATGCTCGGCAACTTTACGGTAGTACTCGAGCGCTTCCTGGCGGGTGGGTTTCTGATGCGCAGTGCTGAAAGGAATATCGCCGACCTCCAGTAATTCCGGCGTCGTGAAAAACACCATATTCGCCGGGTAGTTGTAAATCGAGTTGACCAGGCAGCCCTTGTCCAGGATCAGAGCTTTGAGGCCGAGTTTCTGGCTTTCGATGGCGCAAGCCATACCCGTGGGACCGGCGCCCACGATGAGCACGTCCGTCCAGGCATCTGGGCGGGAACGTGCCTGGGTCCGGGGGAGAGTGGCGGGAATCTGTTCAGTTGCCAATGTGGTCCTGCCGGTATCAGCTTAGTTTACTTGAGTGATCATCCACGGATCACACAACACACGCCGCATGAAAAGTTTTGATTGTAGCATGCAGCTTTGTTGTGCCTCTGAGACGGCGAGGAAACGGTTACTAACCATCATGCTTGTTATAATTTCCAGTTCCTCTCGCGGTGAGCGGGCTCCAGTGCGCCTACCCCCGCAAGTCATCTGAAACAGCACTGGTGAGGAGCACGTCATGGCGACCGCGACCGAGCAGCTAACGCGCACCGAAAAGGATTCACTGGGAACCAAAGAAATTCCAGCGAATGTCTACTACGGCATACAGACGGCGCGGGCGGTTGACAACTTCCCGATCTCAGGAATGCGGGCGCATCCGACACTGATCCGCGCTTTCGGCATGGTCAAGCAGGCGGCCGCTGAGGCCAACAAAGAACTCGGTTTACTAGATGAAAAACTCGCAAACGCGATCATCCAGGCGGCGAAAGAGGTTTATCAGGGCAAGTGGGACAAGGAATTTGTGGTTGACGTCTTCCAGGCTGGGGCCGGCGTCAGCTTCCATATGAACAGCAACGAAGTGATCGCCAATCGTGCCATTGAGATTCTTGGCGGCACTTTGGGCGACTATTCCATGGTTCATCCCAATGATCATGTGAACTACGGCCAGTCCACCAACGACGTCTTCCCTACCGGGATGCGGCTTGCCACCCTGCTCGAACTCGAGAAGCTGTACCCCGTCCTGGATTCGTTAA
The DNA here is from genome assembly GCA_003225075.1 of Acidobacteriota bacterium. Classification (GTDB taxonomy): domain Bacteria; phylum Acidobacteriota; class Terriglobia; order Terriglobales; family Acidobacteriaceae; genus Gp1-AA124. Next base: position 20,080 of record QIAP01000056.1, read on the forward strand.
TCGCTGCGCTGGAGAAAAAAGGCAAAGAGTTCCATGAGGTTTTGAAATCCGGCCGTACCCATATGCAGGATGCGGTACCGATGCGGCTGGGTCAGGAGTTTGCCGCTTATGCGGGGGCCATTCGCCGTGCCGAGGACGCGATTCGCACCGCGTCCGATTCTCTGCGTGAGCTGGGACTAGGCGGCTCGGCGGTCGGCACTGGCATTAATACTCACCCGGATTATCGCGAGAAGGCGATCAAGAACCTTGCCCGCATTTCGGGACAGAAGCTCGTCGCAGTTGATGACATGCGTTACGCCATGCAATCCAATTTCCCCATGGCGAACGTATCATCCGCGCTGCGCAACCTGGCCCTGGAAGTTATCCGCATCTCAAATGATCTGCGCTTGCTCGCCTCGGGGCCCAATACCGGGTTGGCGGAGATTAATTTGCCTGCGTTGCAGCCGGGCTCGTCCATCATGCCGGGCAAGATCAATCCCGTCATTCCCGAACTGGCTGCCATGGTTTCGTTTCAAGTGATCGGCAATGACGTTGCGGTTGCTATGGCGGTGCAAGCCGGGCAGCTCGAATTGAACGTGATGATGCCGACCATGTCCTACAGCGTGTTGCAGTCGATCACCATTCTGACCAACATGCTGCGCCAGTTCACTACGAAATGTATAGACGGCATCACCGTCAACAAGAGCCGTTGCGAGTTTTACGTGCAGGCTACAGTTTCCTTGGCGACCGCTTTGAACCCCTATATCGGCTACGCCAAAGCTGCGGAGATTGCGAAAGAAGCGGTGGCCAGCGGGCGCTCAATCATTGACATCGCGCGCGAGAAGAAGTTGCTCAGCGAGAAGGAGATTAACGAGATCCTTGATCCAGTCCGGATGACCGAGCCGGTGCGGCCGCTGGAATCGGCAAAGAAGAGAGAAGAGATCAAGGGGAAAAGCTAGCAGTACGATTCGCGCACTTGCCTGGCACGAACTCTCTAGTAAGCCCACCGCAATAAAGTTGCACCGATAGTGAATCCTGCGCCTACCGATGCCAGCAGCACCAGGTCACCTTTCTTCAACTTGCCTTGCTGGCGGGCGGTTTCCATGGCTAAGGGAATCGTCCCCGCGGTCGTGTTGCCGAAACAATCGATGTTGATGACGATGCTCTCCGGCGGCATTCCGAGGCGGTCTGCCGTGGCTGTGATAATGCGCTTATTTGCCTGGTGGGGGATGAAAGTCTTAATGTCGCTGCCTTTCAAGTTATTCCGCGCCAGCAGCTTTTGGCAGATTTCGGCCTGCTTGCGTACCGCAAATTTGAATACAGCCTGACCATCCTGGTGAACGAAGTGCATTTTTTTATCGACCGTCTCGTGGGTCGCGGGATGCAAACTTCCTCCGCCCGGCATGTAGAGGGAACATCCACCAGCGCCATCGATTTCGTGCATGAAGTCAATCATGCCGACTGAATCGTCCTCTGCCGGCTCAAGAATGACCGCGCCCGCGCCGTCGCCGAAGATCACGCAAGTGGCGCGATCGGTGTAGTCGATGATGGAGGACATCACGTCGGCGCCAATCACCATTACTTTCTTGTGGGCTCCGGTAGCAATGAACTGAGCTCCGACCTGCAATGCGTAGACGAAAGCAGAACACGCTGCCGAAAGGTCGAACCCCCAAACGCCTTTTGCGCCGAGTTTGTGCTGGACAACGCAAGCCGTAGAGGGAAACAACATGTCGGGAGTGACAGTGGCCACGATAATGGCGTCGAGATCGGATGCGCCAATCCCCCGTTCCGCAAGAGCCCGTTTGGCCGCTTCTACCGAAAGATCGCTGGTGGCTACGCCCTTGTCGACGATGTGGCGCTGGCGGATGCCGGTGCGGTCAACAATCCAGTCATTCAAGGTTTCGACCATTTTTTCGAGGTCGGCGTTCGTCAACAGGCGAGGCGGGACATAGGTACCGAGGGCGCTGATCTTGGCGCGCACGAGTTGGCTCACTAGTGGATTTCTCCGGTAAAGAATGAAGACTGATTATTTTGAGGCACAGCACCTTTAATGTCCAACTCGAAGCAGTGAGAAGGGGGATTCCGGCAGCCTTGATATGCCGTGTGCCGGCCGCTGAAAAGCCAGGCACCGGAGACCCACTGCACACGCGAGAGCCCGTTACCGTTGCTTCCTTCCGGACCTGGCGGGGTTGGCGGGAACGCGTCGCGCGGGACCGATGCCTGACGAGTTGATTTTAACATCCACGCAAACTGCCTTCCGCAGTTTGGCACTCAGCATTCAGCACTTGCAGTTCAGGTTAGAATTGTCTTGCATCTCGCAATCCCGGCGTCAACTCGGGCAGTATCCCCGGTGATCTTCCCTTCCGCAGAAATTTAGCTAACAATGGACCAACGCCATGCACCCCGCCGACACAGCCAAGCCGGATACCATTCCTCTGCCCGTAGCTATCCAGCGCTACTTTGAAGTATCCCTGTATCTGCTGGTGCTGACGGGTTTCGGGACACTTGCCAGCACGGGTGGCCTGGATCTTCCTACGGTTGTGCTCGTCGGAATGGCGCTGTTGTTCCGTGGCTATCTTTTGGCCACTCGCCGCGAGTTCAATATTCCTGAACGCTGGACCAACTACCTCACGCTGGCCTACGTCGCTTTCTACCTGGTGGATTATTTTCTACTTTCCGGCAGCTTTCTCACGTCAGCCGTCCATCTGGTGCTGTTCGGGATGGTGGTGAGGCTATTCTCGGCGCAACGCGAGCGAGACCACTACTTGCTGGCAATCCTCTCGTTCGTGATGGTATTGGCGGCTGCCGTACTGACGGTGGACAGCATTTTCCTGTTCTCGCTGGCAGCCTTCATGGTGATTGCGGTCGTCACTTTCGTATTGATGGAGATGCGGCATGCATCATGGCGGGCCTCCATCATCGCGAAAGAATCTGGCGATCAAAGAGCTTACCGCCGGATGGCTCTTTCTCTGGCTGGGGCTTCCCCCCTGCTGGTCACGTTGATCATGGCGGGGGCGTTCGTTATCTTCTTCATCCTGCCACGTGTTTCCTCTCGTTATCTGAGCGCTTATTCCCCCACCAATGACCTCAGTGTCGGTTTTAGCGACAGAGTGCAACTCGGCCAGATAGGACAAATCCAGCAGTCCACTTATGTGGTCATGCATATCAAAATTGACGGCGACACGAGCGGCGGTTATGACCTGAAATGGCGCGGAGTCGCGCTCGGTCTATTTGACGGCCGGAATTGGTCCAATCCTCTCGAGCAGGCACTGGCAGTGCGTTTGCCCGACGGACGCTATTCAGTACTGCCGGCGAGGGCGCGCCGGCAACTCGAGAGCGAGGAGCCAACTCCGGCAGCTATGCGCTCCATTCATTATCGCGTGGTAATGGAACCGGTGGGGACGAACGTCTTCTTTCTTGCTCCCAAGCCCGCCACACTGGAGGGCGACTATCGCCTGGTCGCGGTTGATCGAGCCGGGGCGGTTTACGATCTCGATCTTGGACATCCGGTAGGCCGTTACGAAGCGAACTCCAACATCGCCAGCCCGACGGTCGAGGAGCTTCGCAATGCATCGGGAAGTCCTCCCGCGAGCGTGTCGCTCAATTATCTGCAGTTGCCAGCACTGGATGCGCGCATTCCGCGAGTGGCTGAACAAATTACCGGGTCCGCCACCAGCGATTACGAAAAAGCAGTCCAGATCGAGCACTATCTGATGTTGAAGTACGGCTACACGCTTGAACTGCCTCGCGTCCGCCCTGCCGATCCACTGGCAAATTTTCTCTTCCAGCGCAAGCAAGGACACTGCGAATATTTCGCGTCCGCAATGGCGGTGATGCTGCGTACGCTGCACATCCCATCACGCGTTGTAAACGGCTTCCGCACCGGTGAGTTTAATGATCTGACGTCTCAGTACGTGGTGCGCGCCAGCAACGCGCATTCCTGGGTGGAAGCGTATTTTCCTGGCTATGGCTGGGTAAGCTTCGATCCCACCCCACCGGGTCCACCGCAGGCTCATGGCGGATGGAATCGCGTAATGCTGTACGCGGACGCAATGGCGTCGTTCTGGCGGGAGTGGGTGATTGATTATGACGCGGCGCACCAGAACACGCTGGCTCAGGAGACTGCGCGCGGGAGCCGGCGGCTGCTGGAGAGCCTCCGTGAAAAGGCGCGACAACAGTACGCGGCGATGCTGAATGCCGCCAGCCAGGCGCAGCGTCGCGTTATGCAATCACCCACCCGGTGGAGCGTGGCTGGCGTCCTGTTTACCGTGATGCTGGTGGTGCTGGTCAATTTGCGGCGGCTGACAACGCTAATCCGAAGCCGAGGATTGCGCAAGCATCCGGAACGCTCACCCCGATTCGCCGCCAGCATCTGCGCGAGAAGGTATCGATGTTTACCCGCCATTACGAATCGGCCCGTTTTGGTGGCTCTGCCGCAGACGCATGCCGGCTGCCGGATCTCTATGAAGAGATCAGGACGCGGCACGGATAAAGAGAAACTAACCTGGCTCCTGCGTCCTAGGATCGGTGGAGACCACCTTGGGGATTACGTTCGCGGCCTCTTCGGCCACTATCCCAATCCTATGTTGCCCGGTCTTTTTGCGATCGTAGGATTGCAGATGGGCTCGGGGTCAAACTGACTTCCTTGAGGTCATCCCATTTAAATTCTGCATTTTTTGTCATGGGTTGACGGTTTGCTGGAGCGGCGGTGAGGCTTTGGGCAAAAATACGTTGTTGCCCGAGTAATTTGCTTTGATTGTGTGCTTGCCGACGCCCAAACTCGACGTCGTCAGACTAGCCACCCCATTGCCCAGTGTGACTGTTCCCAGCGTGCTGCTACCGTCCTTGAATGTTACCGTCCCGCCAGCTAGACCCGAACCTGGTACCGATGCCTTGACGGTTGCGGTAAACGTCACTGGCTGGCCGGAGGTGGAGGGGTTGGCAGAACTGGTCAGCTTGACAGTAGTTCCACTCGTGTTCAGGAGCACGGAAAAGGCGTTGGCAGAACCCGGAACAGCGAGGTCGGGCGCTCCATCACCATTGAAGTCGCCCACCGCTAAAGAAATTCCGCCCCGTGATCCCGCAAGGAAGTTTGCCGTACGACTAAACGTCCCATCTCCATTGCCCTGAAATAATGCGACGACCCCCGCTACACGAACAGTTATGTCGAGCTTGCCGTCACCATTGAAGTCGGCCACAGCGAGCCAAGGTGATTCTGATTCCGAAGTAACGTGGAATGCGAGCGGGTTTTGCATAGTGCCATCCCCGTTTCCCAGCCACACCTGAAGGGTTGGGAACCCCCCGGTGCTGGGGAAACCTACTCCGGCGAGGTCGAGCTTACCATCGCCGTTGAAATCTGCGCTGACTAGATCTCCGTTGAGCGGGTTGGAATAAAATATGGGGGCTTGGAATGTGCCATCTCCATTGCCCAGGAGCACCGCAGCGCTCGTTGCCAGATCCATTCTGCCATCCCCGTTGAAGTCTCCGGCAACAACAAAACTGCTACCGCCCGGGTAATTAGGAGGTGTTTTGAATGTACCATCACCATTTCCGAGCATGACCAGGAGGGGCGTGGGCGAACTTGACCCGCCCGTCAGGGCCAAGTCTGGTTTACCATCGCCGTTAAAGTCAGCAACCGCGACTGACGCTAAACTCACCGTCGTCGAGAAAGTCATTGCCGGCTGAAACGTGCCATCACCTTTGCCCAGAAACACACTGATCCCATTTGGGTTTAGGTTAACTGTGACGATGTCAGGGATGCCGTCCTGGTTGAAATCTGCCACCGCGATGTTCCGTCCGAAAGCGGGGCCGCCTCCAGTCCTGTAATTCACAGGATTTTTGAAGGTATCAGTACCAGCGCCAACAAAGACTGACACTGCAGGCGACACCGCGGAACTGGGTACCCCATCGAAGGTCACGACGTCCGGCTTCCCATCACCATTCAGATCCGCTACTGCGATACGGCCGGTAATTTATTCAGTCCCGTGGTAAAGTGTCGCGCCGCCAGAAAGGTGGCATTGATTGTCTGTTGCAGCAGAACCAGTGAGGAGTTGCCGGCGTCCAATACCGCGATGTCCGGTTTGCCGTCGCGGTTGAAATCACCCACCGGCAGATTTCCACCCACTTTGCCCACAACGTAATTGAAAGCGGGCGGACGAAACGTGCCATCCCCGTTGCCGAAGAACACACACCTACGTCCGCGCCGTTATCGTAGGAGACCGCCACGTCTGGTTTGCCATCACCGTTGATATCACCCACGGCCACATAAAACGGAAACTCGGCGTTGGTCGGAAACTTTATCGGCGTTTTGAACGTGCCATCTCCATTACCCAGGAAAACGAATCCGCCGCTGGTGTTGACCTCAACCAGATCCAGATTGCCGTCGGCATTGAAATCTCCGGTTGCGACGGAAAAACCTCCGGTGGAGGAGATCACTGTGCTGGTGAAGGATCCGTCTCCATTGCCCAGGAACAACGTGTGTTACCCAGTGTCGCTACAATGTCCAGTTTGCCATCGTGATTAAAGTCGCCAACCGCCAGTGCACGCGCCCGCGCCGTCAACGTGTAACTTTTTCCCTGCGTGAACGTGCCGTCTCCGTGGCCGAGCAGGATAGTCAGGTTAGGCAGGGCACTCACATCGATGGTCGCGATGTCCAGTTTGCCATCTCCGTTGAAATCTCCAACTACCAGGAAAAGCCCACCCCCGGCAGTATTCTTCGCTGCCTGAAAGGTGCCATCGCCGTTGTTCAGCAGAACACTTACAGTGGAGTCGCCGCTGTTCGCTACCGCGATATCAGGCTTACCGTCTCCGTTAAAATCCCCCACCGCGACGGACTCCGGCTGGCTGCCCACCGTGTAGTTGACCGCCGCTTGAAACGTGCCCTTCCCGTCGCCGAGGAGGACGCTGACGGTCGTCCCTAGGGCGAAGGGGAAACCTGCATTGACGACAACCGCGTCCAGATTACCGTCACCATTGAAGTCGGCCAGCGCTACAGAGGCAGGATTGGCCTTGTTGGGAAACCTCGGTGCGGTCAGGAATCGTCCCGCCGAGGCCGATGGCCCAAAGCCCGAGAGCAAAAATACCACCAGAAACGCCGATAGTTCGCCAGGAAATCTGGATCTCATGATGAGCCCCTAGCGAGTGGGTTTGAGGGGAGTTTCCTTCTTGACCTTCGAAGACAGTAAACATCTTACACCCGTTCAGCCTTCGTGGCTTGAAAAGCCGCCAGGGGAACGTAACTCGAGAACTTAGATGTCAGTGCTGGAGGTGACCTAGAAATGCACGACAATACCGCCCGCGACAAATATATTGTGCTGCCGAGTTTTTCCTGTATCCACGTTAAGTTGGGGTTCGCCCGACCAGAAATCGCGGGCTTCTACACGCAAGCTGAATCGGCTGCGGATCCTCACGTCTAATCCGAGACCCGCCTGAAATACGCCGGTGCTACTTCCATTCTTCCCGGGATTGGGTCCACCAAACACTAATGTGGAGCTCTCGCTGAAATGGCCGTACCCACCGCCAATGCTGACCCACGGGGAAAGCCCCGTATGCGGAAATAGATTCAATCGAGCTGCGGGAGTCACGAAGAAAGATCTGAAACTTTCGGGGATGAGATTCGCCCCCGTGTTGAGGTCTTCATCCCAATTGACGACGACGGGTACTTCAAGAGAGACACCGAAAACATCCCCGTCGAGGATGTGGCGGGCATAGTTGCCCTCGAAGGTCAGGCCGTTGCCAAACCGAACATCATGATTGAAGAAGGTGGCGCCCTTTATAGATTGATTGCTAATGAAAGTACGTCCGACCATTCCGGCCAGCTCATTCTTCTCCTGAGCGGCAGCATGTGTTATCGAGATGGTAACCGCCACTAAAACCGCGATGATGAGCCGTTTCAGCGACATCTCTCCTCCTCAGGAGTGGCTTTGGTTCTGTGGATGTAAGTTCGGTCTAGGTTAGCATGGCCTAATCCCGTTTCTCTGCGCGGGGTGCTGCCTTTCGTGGTGCATCCTGTGCGCGCGGCGAAGATGATGCTGATCTGCTGCTGAATGCTAAAATAGAGAGATTGCATGCCAGTTAACAAGACATCTGTGGCTGTGCTCGACCATGAAGAGGTTCGTTCCAGCGCCGTTCCTGGGCGACTGAAGGTCGGGTTTGTGAGCCTCGGATGCCCGAAGAATCTCGTGGACAGCGAAGTCATGATGGGTCTGCTCACGCAAGCGGGGGCAGAGTTGACCCCGCAGGAGGAAGATGCCGATATCATTGTGGTTAACACCTGCTCTTTCATCGGCAGCGCGCAGCAGGAATCGGTGGATACGATTCTGGAAATGGCGCGGCATAAGACGCATGGTCGCGCGCAAAAACTAGTGGTTGCGGGATGTCTAGTGGAGCGCTTTCGCGATGAGATCCGGAAAAACATTCCAGAAGTAGACGCCGTGGTTGGAACGGGCGAACTGGAAAAGATTCTGGGGGCAGCCGGTATCGCCGGCGAAACCGCGGCGGCTTCGGATTCCCCGTTCGTGATTTTGTCATCGCGCGCCGAAGGAGATGCCCGCGCAGCGAAAGGCCGCTTTTCACGCGAAACCTGGGACGGCGCTATCGCCGACCTCCCTAACTATCTCTACGATGACAAGACTCCACGTGTTCTCGCCACACCACGCCACACTGCCTACATCAAAATCGCTGAAGGCTGCGATCATCCATGCAGCTTTTGTATTATTCCGCAACTACGGGGCAAGTTCCGCTCCCGCCGTTTTGAATCGGTGATTGCCGAAGCTGAGCGCCTCGCCCGGAACGGGGTGCGCGAGATCACCCTCATCGGTCAGGACACGACTTGCTATGGCGAAGACCTGGGCCTCACGGACGGACTAGCGCTGCTGCTGGAAAGACTGGCTCAGATCGAGGATTTGCGCTGGATTCGGTTCCTCTACGCTTATCCGAACAAGATCACAGGGCGCTTGCTGGAGACCATAGCGGCGCACGCCAAGATTTGTTCCTACATTGACGTTCCGCTGCAACATGCATCCCCGAGCGTGCTCAAGCGCATGAAGCGCGGCAGCAGCGCAGGCCTGTTCTTGCGCTGCATAGAAAAAATGAGGCACACAATTCCAGGAGTTACGTTGCGCACGTCGTTTATTGTTGGATTTCCTGGCGAAACTGAGAAGGAATTTGAAGAGCTGTGCGACTTCGTCAGCGAGGCACAGTTTGACTGGATGGGAGCCTTCGGGTATTCCGACCAGGAAGGTGCAGGCGCATTTAACCTTGGGGAAAAAGTCTCCGCGCGCGAGATCCAGCGACGCCAGAAGCGTTTGATGCAAATCCAGCGCGGCATCAGCAAGCGGAAGAAGAAGGCCTTGGTAGGCGAGGAGTTCGACCTGTTGCTGGAAGGTACTTCAGAAGAAACTGAACTCCTGCTCGAAGGACGCACCGCCATGCACGCTCCCGAAATCGATGGAAAGGTGTTGGTCAACGATTTCCCCCAAGAGTTGGAGCCTCAGCCTGGCGAATTTTACCGCTGCCAGATCACTGCTGCGCACGATTACGATCTGGTGGCGAAGATTCTTTAACGGATGCGATTGGTCCTATGCCCCGTAAGCGCTCCATCCGACTTCGTTGTCCCATCTGCAAGAAGACGGTGAAGAGTTCGGACCCGGAGTTCCCTTTCTGCAGCGAGCGTTGCCGGGTCATCGATCTCGGAAAGTGGGCCAGCGGCGCGTATGTGATCTCGTCGCCGCTGCGCGATACTAGCGACACCGATGGCGAGGGCGGGTCAGGAAAACCGAGCGAGGATGAATAGCCAGGGACTCGCCCCAGGGATTCATGCGCACTGGAGACGACATCGCGAGTATCCGTGAGGTGACGAAAGCTCCTGCCAGTGCCGGCGACCCGTCGCTCGCACCGCTGTGGGCGACGCTCGTGGCTACGTTATTCGGGGTGGGACGGCTGCGTCCGGGACCAGGAACGTGGGGCTCCGCGGTGACTGTACTGATATGGGCGCTGCTGGCGCATTTTACTTTTGCGGCCTCTCAGCCGGCCATAGCGGCTGTTCTTGCCATCATCGCCGTGTTGATCGGGATTCCGGCGGCGACGCGAGTCTCTCGCGCCTCCGGATTAAAAGATCCGCAATTTGTGGTGGTAGATGAAGTTGCCGGTCAGTTGATCACATTTGTTGGCGTGGCAGTATCCTGGAAAACGCTTTTGGCGGGCTTTATACTTTTCCGTGTTTTTGACATTTTGAAGCCGCCGCCGGTACGCCAACTGGAGATGCTTCCTGAGGGTACCGGAATTGTGCTGGACGACGTGGGCGCTGGACTGTATGCGCTGGCCCTTATGCATGTTGCTTTGCATTTTCGACTTCTAACTGGATAGCGTCTCTGCGAGTGACCGCGGAGGCGGGGAAATTAGAAACTTCATGGGTATCTCTGACCGTCTGATGGGCAAGAAGAACGTGAATGGCAGGCCGCACATTGACGGTGTGTCACCGAATGCAGCGCTACCGGGGGCGGAGATCCGCATCAGTGGAAGCGGTCTTCGGCCAGTTGAGCTGCGCCGCCCTCGAGTGCAATTCGGTGAAGTTGAGGGATCGGTTGTGATCAGTTCGGATGATTTCCTGGTGGCTCGCGTACCCGAAGGCGCAGCCAGCGGACCGGTGGTGGTGGCAGCCGATGGTCACGTCAGCAATCCGCAAGAAGTCAGAGTAGCGGTGCCCATTGCGGAAAATTTGCACCCCGTCACCAATCCAGCCCTTGATGTTGAGGGAAACATCTACGTCACGTTTTCCGGTTCCCGGGGGCAAAAGGTTCCTGTTGCCATTTTCAAGATTGATACCAATTACACGGTAAAACCGTTTCTCACCGAGATGATGAACGCAACCTCGATCGCCTTCGATCGAGAGGGCCAGATGTACGTTTCTTCTCGATATGACGGCACGGTGTATCGTGTCGCGCCTAATGGAACGATGTCCGCCTATGCGGAAGGCATGGGAATCGCGACGGGTATCGCTTTTGACCGCGAGCAAAATCTTTACGTGGGTGACCGTAGCGGCACAGTTTTTAAGATCGCGCGTGATCGCCAGACGTTTGTATTTGCTACGCTCGAGCCAAGTGTTTCTGCCTACCACCTGGCATTTGGACCCAAGGGAGACCTCTTCATTACAGGGCCCACGACCTCGAGCTTTGATGGGGTATATAAGATTGATCCGCACGGCAGAGTTTCCATGTTCTATCGCGGCATCGGACGTCCGCAAGGCTTGGCCTTCGACGCCGATGGCAATCTCTACGTTGCGGGTTCGCTCGCGGGCAAGCGAGGTATCGTGAGAATTACTCCCGAAGGAAAAGCTAATCTGGAGATCGCCGGACATGGATTGGTCGGATTAGCTTTCGCACCCGGGCGTTCCGCGGTGCTGGCCACAACGAATGCCTTACATCATCTCTCGTGGAACATCCAGGGTCAGCCACTGTTGCCGGAATAGCGCGTGGCCGCCACGCCGATAGTTTTCCAGCTTCAATCGTCGATGTCTCTCTACTCCAGCTTCCGACACACGTTCAACGTAGTGGCGTCTTAATGCTTAGCGTATATCATTTACACTCTAGCCGTGAATGCGGAGATCATAGCCATTGGCTCTGAACTGCTGACCCCTTACCGTCAGGACACCAATTCGCTCTACCTCACTGAAAAGCTGAATGAATTGGGCGTCGAAGTGGCGTTTAAGACGATCGTTGGCGACAACCAGAGGGATCTGGTGTCCGCCGCCCGCATCGCAATCTCACGCGCCGACATAGTCATCTTCATGGGTGGACTCGGGCCCACTGAGGATGATCTCACTCGCGAAGCGGTTGCCGAAGCTCTGGAGCTTGAACTCCACCGTGATCCCGAGATCATCAGCCAGCTGGAGCGGCGCTTCGCTGGGCGGAAGATGAAGATGTCGCCCAACAATAATAAACAGGCTGACATTCTGGCGGGCGCGACCGTCCTGCCGAATGCAAACGGCACTGCGCCTGGTCAGTGGCTCAGCGGCAAATATGATGATGATGAGAAAGTAATAATGCTCCTGCCGGGGCCACCACACGAACTCAAGGCACTCTTCGAAGAGCAGTGCTTCGATCGTTTGCGCGCGAAGGTGCCAGCGCAATTCATCGCAACTCGCGTGCTCAAAGTGGCCATGATGGGCGAGTCGCAGTGCGATGCCCGAATTGCGCCGATCTACAAGGAATATCCAGACGTTCAGACAACCATACTGGCGGGCTCCGGCGAGATTCAAATACACCTGCGCAGCCGGCATATTTCGCTGGAACTTGCCGAGCTACGAGTGGAAAAGCTGGCTGAAGAAATCGAAAACGAACTGGAAGATTTTATTTTTGCTCACAAAGGCGAATCCCTGGAGCAAATCGTCAGCTATTACCTTCAGATGCGTAACTTGACATTGGCAGTAGCTGAATCGTGCACCGGAGGACTGCTGGGCGAGAGGATTACATCTGTCAGCGGCAGTTCCCGTTATTTTCTCGGGGGAGCCATTGTCTACTCTAATGAACTCAAGACAGACTTCGCGGGCGTTCCTCCTGAATTGATCGCGAAGCACGGAGCGGTCAGCCGAGAAGTTGCTGCAGCTTTAGCTGAGGGCATCCGCCAGCGTTGCGGCGCCGACCTCGGCCTTGCGATTACCGGAGTGGCCGGTCCCACCGGCGGCACTGAACAGAAACCTGTGGGGTTGGTGTTCCATGCTTTGGCAAGTGAGGGCGGCACAGAAGTGATCGAGCGCAGCTTTCCCGGAGATCGAAAACGCATCCGCTGGTTCGCCACGCAACAGGGGTTGGAAATGGTGCGGCGGAAGTTGATGTAGGCAAGTTTCAAGTTTCTAGCTAGCTAGCGGTCCGCTCGCTGCGTTTCACATGCGCATTTTCATTGCTCTCGATGTCGAAGACTCCATCCGCCAGCGCATCGCGCGTTTTATGGAAGGGGTTCGGGGCTTCGCGCCTGATGTGCGTTGGGTCCGCTCAGAGTCGCTGCATATTACGTTGAAGTTCATTGGTGAGAAGCCGCCCGAAGCAGTTGAAGAGATCAAACGCGCCCTGTCTGCGATCCAAATGGGGCCCGTGGAAATTGCCTTTCGCGGCTACGGATTTTTCCCCAGTGCCAAGGCCCCACGCGTGTTTTGGGTAGGGATCGAATCGGGGCCGCAACTGGCTGAAGTTGCCGGTGCGGTGGACAAGACGTTAGCCAGTTTCGGCATTCCGAAGGAACAGCATGCCTTCAGCCCCCATCTCACGCTTGCGCGGGGCGGCCGAGGCTCCGGCGCGCCCACGCCGAGAAGAGGGGATCAGCCGAACACAGCTTTCCGGCGGCTGCAGGAAAAACTAGCCCTGATGTCGGAACCTGAGTTTGGAAGGATGACGGCTCGCGATTTTTTTTTGTACCAGAGTCAACTGTCGCCGGGCGGAGCGCGCTATACCAAGCTGGAACGTTTTCCGGCACACTGAGCGGTCGCCTAACGACTCTGGACCCACGTTGGACCTCTATCGATAAATTCTGGGCTGCGCGACGCCGACGGATCTGGCGCTACAATTGACCAAGACAACCTTTGTCACAGTTGCTGCTCATTGCCGCGATCGGCTACCTGCTGGGTTCAATACCCTTCGGATATATTTTAGTTCGCATGTTCCAGGGTCAGGACATTCGCAGCCGCGGGAGTGGCAATATCGGCGCCACCAACGTGGCTCGCTCCTCACCTGCATTGGGGATCCTCACCCTTGCTCTGGATGCGGGTAAAGGGGCACTGGCGGTGTGTGTTGCAGGCCCCATATTCTCTCGAACTAACTCGGATTACCATGACGCAAGTGCTTATCTCGTGTTTTCTCTAGTGACTCTATCCGCAATCGTGGGTCATATGTTTCCGGTGGGGCTGAAGTTTCGCGGGGGCAAAGGGGTGGCCACGGCTTTCGGGGCTTTCACGTTATTCCTGCCACATGCCATATTGGGCGCGCTCACTGTCTTCTTGCTGGTGGCTTTCATAACCCGGTATGTGTCGCTCGCCTCGGTAATCGCCGCTGCAAGCTTTCCGCCGGTAGCATGGTGGACCTATCAGGAATACCTTGGTCCTTGGGAGATTCTCCTTTTGTCTGTTGCATCACTGCTCGTGATTTTGCGGCACCGCCAGAACATTCTCCGTCTGCTGGCCGGTACCGAGCCGCGTTTTCAATTGAGGCGCGGATGAGCCAGATCACGGTAATCGGCGCGGGAGCATGGGGCACAGGGCTTTCGATCGTGCTGGGACGCAAGCGTAACCACAATGTTTGTTTGTGGGCTCACGAGGAAGAGGTCTGCGAATCCATAGCGACTCACCATATGAATTTGCTTTTCCTTCCCGGGCAGAAGATTCCCGAGAGTGTCGCAGCGACGAACAGTCTGGAAAAAGCGGTGCGGGGGGCGGAAATCGTGGTCAGCGTTATGCCCTCGCACCACTGCCGCCGTCTTTTCCAGAGCATGCGACCGCATTTGAAACCCGAGATGCTGTTCGTAAGCGCGACAAAAGGCATCGAGGAAGGTAGCCTGTTGCGTATGACTGAAGTGATAACCGAAGTCGCAAATGCGAACGGCGGATTTAAAGCCCGGATCGGCGCACTGAGTGGACCGTCTTTCGCGAAGGAAGTCGCGCGAGGTGACCCAACGGCAATTACGTTTGCGTCCCAAGATGAAGAACTAGCTAGAAGAGTGCAGTCGGAATTCAGCGATCCAAGTTTTCGTGTCTACACTAACAAAGACGTAATCGGCGTAGAGCTAGGCGGAGCGTTGAAAAATATCATTGCCATTGCCGCGGGCGTCTGCGATGGACTCGGACTCGGACATAATTCGGTCGCCGCACTTATCACACGTGGTCTCGCTGAAGTTACCCGACTAGTGACGGCGTGCGGCGGCAGCAGCGAAACTATGTCGGGGCTGGCTGGTCTGGGCGACCTCGTCCTCACCTGCACCGGCGGGCTCTCGCGAAATCGTAGCGTTGGCGTGGAATTGGGACGCGGTCGGACGTTGCCTGAAATTATTGCCGGCATGCACGGCATGGTCGCGGAAGGAGTTCTCACGACCAATGCTGCTGTGGGGCTGGCCCGCACTCACGGAGTTGAGATGCCCATCACGGAACAGATGCATGCCATTTTGCACGATGGCAAGTCGCCTCGGGATGCGATTCACGATTTAATGACGCGCAGCGCCAAGAGCGAGACCGGGCTGTACAGAAACTGAGCAGACTTGGCGACACCCGCGCGCGTGGTTATTTGCTGGGCGTTGAGATTCGCAAATCCTGGCCGGTCATCTCCTTTGGCTGAGGGATCTTCAGCATTCCCAAGATGGTGGGAGAAATATCTCGCAGGGAGCCATTCGGCTTAAGAGTGAACTGCTTGCTGTTCTCGGCGATGACGATGAATGGCACAGGGTTCGTGGTGTGAGCGGTGTGTGGACCGCCAGTCGCTAGATCGATCATCATTTCGGCGTTGCCGTGATCCGCAGTAATCAGCATGGCACCACCTTTCGCGCGCACTGCCTTCTCGATTTCAGCAAGGCAACCGTCCACGGTTTCGACTGCTTTCACGGTCGGTTCGATCTTGCCGGAGTGTCCAACCATATCGGCATTCGCAAAGTTGACGACTATCACATCGAAGCTGCCCTGCTCGACGGCTTTGACCACTGCATCAGCGATTCCAGCGGCGCTCATCTCCGGCTTTAAATCATAAGTCGCTACTTTCGGCGAAGGGACCAGCAAGCGTTCCTCGCCAGGGAAAGGCTGTTCGACACCACCGTTAAAAAAATACGTGACGTGCGCGTATTTCTCGGTTTCCGCGACCCGAAGATTGCGCAGATTCAGATTGCCCATCACATTGGCGAGAATATTGGTGAGCGACTCGGGCGGGATGACGACTGGCAGAGTAAATTTCTTGTCATACTGTGTCATGCAGACGTAATGCAGATTCTTAGGCACGCGTTCACGCGGAATTGCGGCGTCAAGGTCATCTGCTCCGGGCAGGTCACTCCCTCCCTGAGGATTGAGTCCGCTGTTGCGGGCGAGTGCGCGTGTAATCTGGCGCACCCGGTCGGCGCGGAAGTTGAAGCAGATGCAGGAGTCATTGTCACGGATGGTCGCTACTGGTTCGCCGCGATTGTCCGCACAAACGAAAGGCACGATGAACTCGTCGGTTACGTCCCGGTTATAGAAATCCTTCACGCCCTGCACGGGGTCAACGTACGTCCCACCTTCTCCCTGGCCGTGCACCATCGCGTTAAACGCCTTCGCAATGCGCTCCCAGCGGCGGTCGCGATCCATGGCGTAGTAGCGCCCGCTCACGGTGGCAATCTTGCCAGTGTTGTATTCACGCATTTTTTGCTGGAGCTGTTCGAGGTATCCGGCGCCATTGGTCGGCAAGGTGTCACGCCCGTCCATGAAGGCGTGAACGAAGACGCGCGCGACGCCATTCTGCTTCGCCATTTTCAGCAGCGCGTACAGATGAGTCTGGTGAGAGTGAACGCCTCCGTCAGAGAGCAGACCAAAGAGGTGCAAGCGGCGTCCGCCGCTGCGCGCATTCTTCATGGCTCCGAGCAGCACCGGGTTGGAAAAGAATTCGCCGTTCTGGATCATCAGCTCGATCCGCGTGCTGTCCATATGGACGATGCGTCCAGCGCCGATGTTGAGATGGCCGACCTCGCTATTTCCCATCTGGCCATCGGGAAGTCCTACATAGTGGCCGCTAGTGTGGATCAGCGTATTGGGGTACTCGTGCAGCAGGCGATCGTAGGTCGGCTTGCGCGCCATCGCGATGGCGTTGGCCTTGGTTTCGGCACGGTAGCCCCAACCGTCGAGAATGATGAGAAGGAGAGGTTTGGGTCGATTCATTTTCCGAAGATTTCCCGATGGAGTTTTTCGCGATCGATCTTCAGATACGTAGAGACTTCCAACAAGATGCTCGTGAGAGTACCCAGTTTCAGAGCCTTGTGAGCAGGGATGGTCACGTGGGGTTCCAGGCCGCGCAGATTCGAGGTTAGGCGCAAATGACTGCCCGTCTGGCGAGTGACCTGATAACCGTAAGCGCGAAGGAGTTTGGCCAAATCGTGACCGCTAAGATCACGCGGCAGTCTCAAGCAGGAATGACCTCGTCCCTGACGATACGAAGGCGGATCGCAGCGGGAACGGAATCGGCATCAAAATGGCAGCGTACAGCGTCGCGAACCATCGCGCGCAATTCATCCAGGGTATCCGCCTGGGTGTAGATCGGATGACCCAAGGCCTGGGCTTCGTAGCCACCCTCTGCCGCTTCCTGCACCGAAAAGACGATCTCGGTTTCTTTCATGCTTGCTGGATTATAACTGAGCACGCGGATGCATTAAGCAGGTTGCGCGAAGTCGTGGGGTGGTCAACGCACAAGAGCTCTTAGTTTGTAGCTAACCAACTTATTGAGAGTGGCTGCGTTTTCGAGAGTGAGACCACTAAGCAGACTATGTTTTCGGTGGAGACTTTGATTTCGATGGCGGAGGCCCCGTCTTCTTTGGTTTGGGTTGCTCTTCCTTCACCATCCGCTCAATGCGCTGCATGGTCGCATCCATTTGCTTTTGCATGCGCCCATAGGCAGCCTGCATTCCCTCCTGCGTCATGGCCGGCATTTCGCGCAGCAATTTCTGGCCGGTAGGGGAGGAATAGAAGACAATCATTGCATCCACATCAGGCTTAGACAGATGCTTCTGGTAAACCGGAATCATGTCATCGAGCATTGCGTCCACGGGAAAATCCTTCATGCTTTCTTCGGCTATTGAGTCGAAGCGCACAAGCTGTTCGTCGGTGATGGTGGCGTCCCGTTTCTTAAGCGTCTCGCGAGTCATGTCCTTCATTTGTTGGGCTACAGACTCCATCACCAAACGCATCTGCTGCCGAATCTGCATGGTGTCAAAAAGCCTCAGAATGTCATCCCTGGTGGAAGGACTGTCAGGTGCGGCGGGCTGCTGCGCCACCCCTGCGGAGACTGCGAGCAGAACCAAAGCATTCATTAATAAAAAGTACTTCTTCATAGATCACTCCATTATCGTCGGGCAGCCTGATCTAGCCGCGGTAGTTCAGTGCTTTCAGCCCGAGGAAGCGCGCGCTGCCGCCCAACTCCTCTTCGATGCGTAGCAACTGATTGTATTTGGCGATGCGGTCGGTACGCGAGGCTGACCCCGTCTTGATTTGGCCTGCTCCCGTCGCCACCGCGAGATCGGCGATAAACGTGTCTTCGGTCTCGCCGGAGCGATGTGAAATGACCGAGGTATAGCCGTGACGGCGAGCCAGATCGATGGCGTCAAGGGTCTCACTGACGGTACCGATCTGGTTGACTTTGATCAGAATCGAGTTGGCGACACCGCGATCAATTCCCTGCTGCAGACGCTCGGTGTTGGTCACGAAAAGATCGTCGCCCACAAGTTGGATTTTGCTTCCAACTTCTTTGCTCAGCATCTGCCACCCGTCCCAATCATCTTCTGCCAAACCATCTTCGAGCGACACGATGGGATAGTCGCGCACCCACTTCGCCCAGAAGCGCACCATGTCTTCAGAACTCTTGGCGGACTTGTCCGATTTCTTAAAGACGTACTTTCCATCCTGATTAAACTCGCTGGCGGCCGGATCGAGAGCAATGGCGATCTCTTCGCCCGGCTTGTAGCCGGCCTGCTGGATGGCCTCAAGCACCACCTCAATGGCCTCGACGTTGGACTTCACCGAGGGCGCGAAGCCGCCTTCGTCACCCACCGCTGTGTTGTAGCCACGCTTTTTAAGCACGCCTTTCAGCGTATGAAAGACTTCAACACCCCAGCGCAACGCATCCGAGAACGACTCGGCGCCTACCGGCATGACCATGAATTCCTGGAAGTCCACGTTGTTGTCGGCATGGGCGCCGCCGTTGAGAATGTTCATCATGGGAACGGGAAGCAGGTTTGCTTCTGCCCCACCGAGGTAGCGATATAGCGGAACTCCCAGTGCTCCAGCAGAAGCGCGCGCAGCCGCCATGGAGACAGCGAGAATGGCGTTTGCTCCCAACCTTCCTTTGTTCGCAGTGCCATCCAGTTCGATCATTTTTTGATCGAGCGCGCGTTGCTCGGTGGCATCGAGATTCGCTAGGGCTTCTGCAATTTCGCCATTCACATTTTCTACTGCTTTGAGAACCCCCTTTCCGAGATAGCGTTCCTTATCGCCGTCGCGCAGTTCGACGGCTTCGTGTTCGCCGGTGGAGGCGCCGCTGGGAACGGCAGCGCGGCCCATGCTGCCATCGGCCAGCTGTACCTCGGCCTCTACGGTAGGATTGCCGCGGGAATCAAGAATCTCGCGAGCGCGAATCTCAGAGATATTGGTCATATGTGAGTGCGTACCCTTAGGATCTGGATTGATTATGGAACGATCGTCATCTGTCACCGGCCCAACTTCACTGTCGAATGTAAGCCGCCGCCCAGTCAGATAGCCGATGCCTGCGTAGCGCTTGCCCATGGTGTGATCCGAAAATCGCGATTATATCGGAAGGTGACGGGATGGGTCTTTGACCGGACGGTCCTGTTCTGATGATGGGGCAGCATCCTGCATCGTGCCTCCGCTGGTTCACTTGTCGCTTCGGACATTGTCCGCAGTTCCTGCCTGTTTTACAGTCGAAATTAGAAAGCAGGACGTAAACAGGAGGCGGAATGAGGAAGAGTTTGGCTGGTCTATTTTGCTTATTGTTGATGGCAGGCATGGCTTTGGCGCAAACCAATCTGGCACTGCCGGCTGGCACGGCGCTCAAAGTAAAGCTGGAAAACACACTGGCGACCTTCAGCAATAAGTCTGGGGATCCGTTTTCGGGGCGTGTAACAGACGCCGTAGTGATCGACGGTAAAACCGTGATTCCCATTGGCACAACTGTTCAGGGACGTATCACCAAGATCACGGAGCCCCGGCGCATCGCAGGCAAGCCGACTATTGGAATCTTTCCAGAAACCGTGGTACTGCCCAATGGTGAACGTTACATGCTGAATGCTACCTTGGTTGACACCAGCCTGCGCGCTGGAACTGACGTAAACGAGGAAGGTCAATTCAAGGGTGCGGGGCACGATGGCAAGGACATAACCGAGATCGGCATGGGTACGGGCGGTGCCATGCTGGTGGGCGGACTCATTGGCGGTGGCAAGGGCATGCTGATTGGGGGCGCCGTCGGCGCCACGGCAACCGTCGCACACTGGCTATCAAAGCATCGTTCCGCCATGCTGCCAGCGGGTACGGAGCTAGTAATGGAACTCAGCCGTCCAATGGCGCTGACCGCGGCGAGTGCGGGACAGTAAGGAATCAGCTCTCAGTTGTCGGTAGCCAATCGGGCGTTATAGACGATAGTCACCTCATAGTCATCGGGAGCACGCGCTCCCGATGTTTTTTTGTAGTTCTGCCGACCGGCTTCTGACCACTAGCTTCCTGGATTCAGTATTCCATCGCCATCAAATCCGCTTCGCTTAGCAACTCCAATTCAATCCATCCTTCAAGCGGCAGCGCGTCAACCGGCAGACCCTTTTGCCAGAGACTGAAGCGCAGCCGCAACTTGGACGTAGCTGGCACGGAGGCGGCTGCGGCCGAGTTATTACCGGACGAAACTGGTGTCGCAAGAAGCCAGCTCAGGGGCAACCGGAACTCAAAATTCCGTCCCAGCGCTACTTTCACGCCGTCGTGGGCGCGAGCCTCGCAGGAATCTAGCGGTAGCTCGTCTCCCGCCTGGCTGACTTTCCATTCTTGTAGCTGTCTTTCCTGGACGATCGCGTCCAGCCGAAGAGCCCGGCGTGGCCGCAGTTCGGCGGCGGCCCACGACTCCAAATTGACTACCAGAGCGAACTCAGTCTCCGGTACATCACCGGCAAAGTCGAGGCGTCCGTAAACGTAGTTTTCGTCGATCCCCGCATAAACTGCGTCCAACAGAAAGCGCTTTCCGTGCATAGCACCGGCGCGGTGGTCAGCCGTATACCGAGCTGCTCCCATCCATTCGAAGTAGCGAACCACGTCTCCCGTGATTCGAGGATGGATGTATGCCGTTTGTGGCGCGAACGATGGCCGGCCAAGCCCTCCGGCGATCGGCTGCGCCAAATAGTCGGGCGGAGTGGCTCCCAGCGCCTGATAAACGTTGGAGAGATGCTTGCGATAAAGTTCGTCAAAATCGCGATCATTCGCCGAATGGTGCTCCGGTCCATACCACCAGTTCCAGTCGCTGCCTTCAGCAATCAGCAATTCCTCGAAGGCCAACTTGCGCTGTGCTTCGCTGGCACGTGGCGCTGTTTGTGTAAAGAAATTTCGCGCGTGATAGAGATAGTCCCAGGAACGGTTATCTTCCGATGCGCTAATCCAAACGTTGAAATTGGCATTTATCCAGGAGCCTGGTACGAACGACGCGAGATGTCCAAAATCGCGATGGCGTTCGATAGCTTCAGAGGCCGTTACCGCTTCGACGCCTGGATCCCTCTGTAGAGCGTCGTAAAGACGGCGGAGAAATTCACGTCCAGAGCGGGGGTAGTACTCCCAGGCATTCTCACCGTCGAGGATGATCGAGATCACCGCGTCACGCCCCATATCTAACAATGCTTGCGCGGCATTCTTAATGTTTTGCATTAGATGTTGAGCAGCTTCTTCCGCCGGCATTCCGGAGTATACGAAGCCAATCAGATCGGAAAGCGTGTGATCCCGGAACAACAGATTCATTACGCTCTGACCGTTGTCATAACGATGAATGGTATACAACCTCGCAGCTGCATCCGGCGGGAGGCGACCGCTTCCATCGCGAGAAAAGTGGATGCCTTGACTTCTTCCGAGCACGCCCTCATCCGTAGCCATCCACTGAACTCCAAGGCTGTGCCCTATGGCAAGGACTTCGTCGGAAACACTACCTTCCGATGGCCACACCCCTCGCGGTCTCATTCCGAAAACTTCCTGGTGCAGGTCGAGTCCGCGGAGGAGTTGCTCGCGAGCATCCTCGGGATGGCGGAACCGGTTTGGCGGTAATGGCAATCCCGGCGAGGATACCGCCCCAACATTCGTGTCACATAACAAAGGCAAAATGGGATGGTAGAGAGGGGAAGTAGAAATTTCGATTAACCCTCGTCGTGCAGCATCCCCGTGTGCCGGTAATACCTTGCTCAGCAACTCTCTTTGCCGGGCTATTACGAGGTGCTGATCTTCAAGGGAGTAGCCATGCCCCTTCTGGATCAGGCCTGCGATTTCCGGCTCTTCGAGGAAGAATTCGTCGAACCAGGCGATTTGGGAGAGGACCTGCAGGTCCGTAAAATCCTGAGGCTGGAAGAATTTCTCAGCGCGTTCTGGCGAATCTCCTGAACTGCGATAGCGATTCCAGAGTTCTCGATAACGAGGATATCGCCCAATCATATTTGTCGGATTCGCCTGAAATAAATACTGCAAGGCGAATCGGCGATCGTCAGCGGTCAGATCTTTGGCTGGCTTTGCCGCAACGTGCAGAAATGGATCATGGGCGGTCCCGCTCACATAGTCCTGGATCTGAGTAATTAGCGAGGGGACCAGATTGAACGTTTGATGAACGTCGGGAAACTCGTCGAGCAACTTGACCATGCCGTAGTAGTCTTTGAGGGCGTGCAACCGCACCCAGGGTAGACGGTATTCGCCGGTAACTAGGTCTTTGTAGAACGGCTGATGCTGGTGCCAAAGGATGACTACACGCACGACGGGCATCAGCGCGAGGACCTTTCAGCGAGGCGTGTCATGGAAGTGAAAGCATTCTAGTATGGCATAACGGCAGCAAACTCCAGTGCAGTTGGGTACACTTAGGACGCCGCCACAGCAGGCGGCCCACGAATTCGATGAGCCCCGACCAGCTAACACGCACTGTAACTGCTCCTCGCTACGACGTGACCCTGCTCACTGCTCAAGATTTCTATCTGTTCAACGAGGGCAGTCACTATCGTATTTACGAAAAACTTGGCGCACATGAGATGGAAACTGGCGGCGAACGAGGCACCTGCTTTGGTGTCTGGGCTCCCAATGCGCGCGAAGTTTATGTGATAGGCAGCTTCAACGGTTGGGACCATCGCGCGCATCCTTTGCGTCCGCGCGGGGCGTCGGGAATCTGGGAAGCGTTTGTACCCGGCGTGAGCAAAGGTACGCTCTACAAATTCCATATCCTCTCCCATCACCATGGGCATCGAGTTGATAAGGCCGACCCGATTGGATTCTTGCATGAGAAGCCTCCGCGAACCGGCTCGGTTGTGTGGGATCTCGCCTATAAATGGAGCGACCAGGAGTGGTTGCGTAAGCGCGGGAAACTAAATTCGTTACGTGCGCCTATTTCGATTTACGAAGTGCACTGTGGCTCCTGGATGCGAGTACCGGAGGAGCACAACCGTCCTCTGACCTATCGTGAACTGGCGCCGCGACTGGCGGAGTACGTCGAGCGTATGCAGTTCACGCATGTCGAATTTCTTCCCATCATGGAGCATCCGTTCTATGGCTCATGGGGGTACCAGACAACCGGCTACTTTGCGCCGACGGCGCGATACGGCACCCCCCAGGATTTCCGGTTCCTGGTGGATTACCTACACCAGCATGGTATTGGAGTAATTCTTGATTGGGTGCCGTCGCACTTCCCTTCTGACGAGCACGGTCTGGCTTACTTCGACGGTACACATTTGTTCGAGCATTCTGACAGCCGGCAGGGTTTTCACCCTGATTGGAAAACCTTCATTTTCAACTACGGACGCAATGAAGTTCGCAGCTTCCTGTTGAGCAGTGCCATGTTTTGGCTTGACCAGTATCACATTGACGGCCTGCGGGTGGACGCTGTTGCATCCATGCTCTATTTGGATTATTCGCGCCAACCGGGAGAGTGGATTCCCAACAAGTATGGTGGCCGCGAAAATCTCGACGCAATCGAATTTCTGCGGCGTTTCAACGAAGAAGCCTACAAAGAGCATCCTGATATTCAGACGATAGCGGAAGAGTCCACATCCTGGCCGATGGTTTCGAAGCCCACTTACCTGGGCGGCCTGGGCTTTGGCATGAAATGGGATATGGGTTGGATGCACGATACGCTCGCCTATTTCTCGAACGATCCTATTCACCGCAAGTACCATCACAACCAACTCACGTTCCGGAGTCTCTATTCGTTTCATGAAAATTTCGTCCTGCCACTCTCCCATGATGAAGTAGTGCATGGCAAAGGATCGTTGGTCGGAAAAATGCCGGGTGACGAGTGGCAGAGATTTGCCAACCTGCGGCTGCTATTCGGCTACATGTTCGCTCAGTCCGGGAAAAAACTACTTTTCATGGGAGATGAGTTTGGCCAGGTGCGAGAATGGGCGCACGATACCAGCCTGGAATGGCATGTCTTGCAATATCCCCTGCATCGCGGAGTCCGGAACTGGACGGAACAACTGAACCGGCTTTACCGCAGCGAACCGGCGTTACACGAGCTGGATAACGATCCCGCCGGCTTTGAGTGGGTAGACTGCAACGATCATGCCACGAGCGTCCTCTCCATGCTGAGAAAAGGGTCGTCGTCGCAGGATGTTGTGCTCGCAGTGTGCAATTTCACACCAGTACCAAGGATAGGCTATAAGGTGGGCGTACCCTCAGGAGGCTTTTGGCGGGAATTGCTGAATAGCGACGCCAAAGAGTACGGCGGGAGCGGTATGGGAAACATGGGTGGTTGCGAAGCGAAAGCGGAGCCTGCTCATGGGCGACCCTACTCTCTGACTCTCACACTGCCGCCACTCGGCGCGCTCTTTCTGAAGATTTAGTCCGCTACTTCCACAGCTTGGGAATCAGGAAGGCTCCCAGAGCCACGCTCGCCAGAACAGAACCCAAGGGTATGAACCTGGAAAATCCCTGCGAGACAGACCTCCTCGATGCCAGCAGCACTCTAATCCGATTCACTAGCTCTGCCACTGGCGTCCCTTTTGGAAATGCCGCATCCACCATGTGAGGGATGGTGTCGATAACAGACTGGCATCCAGAGACAAGAATCACAGGTATCTTCCGGCTGCGCCGTTTGATGCTGGCAGCCAGTTCTCCGCCGCTCATCCCGGGCATTTCGTAATCGCAGACGACAGCATCAATTTGTTTGGGATGAAACAAGTTCAGCGCCTGACGACCATCTCACGCGAGCACCACATCGTAGCCATAGCCGCTTAGCAAGAGCTTGTAGAGATCGCGGATGGCCGGATAATCGTCTACCAAAGTAATTTAGGTTTTGCAGTGGAGGAGTGACGTGCCCTGGGGGATACCTCCGAACTCAGCACTACCGGATACGCTCCTCGGAACTTCGACGCGGTTCAAGCCAACCAACTCAGCGCGTCTATGTGATTTTACCTCTTCCGTCGACTATTGGATGCAAGTGTGCATTCGCGGCGCAATGTGACCGGAAATTTTAGAGGATGTAACAAAACTTCGGAGCAAAACTCGAGCAGCAGGTCGCTGGGCGAAGCTCTGCTCAAGATCTTCCAGTCTTGCGCCTGCAATTTTATGACCGACGGTCATTTCTTTGTGATGAATGTCACAGACACTATGGCAATTTCTTTGCTATTCAAGGTTCACTTCAAAACCACGGGGGTGCGGACGATCAAGAATGAGTCCTCCCCAAGGACGGATGGTCTGCGCCCCCACCTATTTCCATCATTGAGCCTGTGAAACGGTTCCAGCTTCCGAGACGGAACCTGCAAAATCAGAGTAATGACTCACCTGTGGCTTTCTTGCGAATGCCGTTCGATGAAGCGTTTGGTCATCAGTACGAGACCCAAAATCTGCGTCCACTCGGACACAATATTGCCAACCACCTGGCCCCATTTTGCTTCGGAGTTCATCCTCGCGTAAAGCACTGCCCAGCCAATTCCAGTCAGCAAAAGAAAAATACTAAGAGAATGGTCACGCAACCGCTCGAACAGGGGACTCAGCAGCAGGTTCTTGGGCAGAGGCCGGCTTTCAGCCGAGCCCCTCTCATAAAAATATTTTGTTGCAAGCACCATTACCACCACACCCGTCCAATCCGCTATTGCGTTGCCAAAAAACGATCCTATGTGTGTGCCAGGGTCCGAGACACTGTATAGGACGATCCACAGCGCGAGGATTCCCGCGGCGACGATACTAAGCGAATGATGGCGAAAGAAACTCTTGCGCGCTCTGGCCATTCCGTAACCTCCCTGCCTATCAAAGCACAGTTACGATCACCAGTGCTCTTTGTATGCACAAATCGAATTTTGTTGCGCTTCTTGCTGGTTTCCGCAGCGGTTTCGAGGCATACTAGCGAAAGTCCGTTTGTGCCCCTATTCGCAAGGCTCCGACCTATGAGTGATGAGAACCCCGGGATTTCGGAAGACGCCAAACCTGTAGAACGTGCGGAAAATGAAGCGCGTCAGCGCCGCAGAATGCGTCTCGCCCTGGCATTGCTGCTGGTTGCGTTTACCATGGTGCTCATCAAAGAATGGGATTTTTGGTTTCCCCCGTCCCCCGCCGCCGAAGCCGATGCCGGAGATCAAGAAGCGCCCGTAACCCAGCCGTCAGCTACACCTACTCAAAAGCCAAATTCAACCGTCTCTCGAGCGAAGAAACATAAGGTCACTGCTACCACGGGGCCTGCTGCCGAAACTAAGCTGGCGCCGGTGATCACTAACCGGGCGGTTCTTCCTCCCCTGGAAGTGGAGGTCGTAGCTGGCGACGAGCATCGCACCCTGCCCCCAGGTAACAGTTCAGTGAAGTTGGATCTCGAACCCAAGAGACCGCCGTCGTCGACAGCGGCGGCACAGAGCGCATCAACAGAGAGTCCGGCCACAACTACTGATGATGCTGGCCCTGCTACCAACGCGACCGAACGAGTCCGGCTCTCCGCCGACACGGCGCAAGCGGTGTCTCGTCCGGTAAATCCCGATTACCCGTTGCTGGCGCGCCAGATGAAGGTGCAGGGAGCAGTGATGCTGCAAGCCTTAATCGGCAATGACGGAATAATTCAAGACCTGCGGGTGGTGAGTGGTCCGGCCATTTTGGCTGAGGCCGCCCGCCAGGCCGTCAAACAATGGCGTTTTAAGCCCTACTTGCAGGCTGGCCAGCCGGTAGAAACCCAGGCTCGCATCACCGTGAATTTCACGATTTCAACTAACTGATCAAATCCAACTTCGGAAGTTCAACCCGCACGACGTGGAACGTCTCCGCTCAAAACTCATCCACAAAATTCATCAGACCAATTTATCTCCTAAATTGTCTGCTCAGACTTTTGACCCGATTGATGATGAACCTACCCCCAAAAATTAACAGGCGTCCCGACTCTTTCGAGTCATGGACGCCCGGGCAGCCCTCCCCCAGAACTGCTCGAAAAGAAGATTAAGCTTCGCCTCGAACTCTGAAAATGGCACGTCTGTGCTACCAGTGACACACCAACGTGCTATGTCCGCCTTAGCCTTAAAACGCTGTGATGAGAACTGGGTGAGCAGTCGTCAACCTTCGGACATTCCCGCCTTCAATCGTGAACTGATTGGGTTGTTCAGCGAACTCAAACAGAAAACCAGAGAAGCAGCGTAAAACAAAACGGCGGGCCTTCACGGCCCGCCAAAAATCTTAATCCCAAACATTGAAGCTCTAATCCTGTAATCGAAGTCACCTAGACCAGCGCGGCTCCGGATAAGCTTGCCAAACCACCCTTGCTTGGAGGTTGTGGAGAAGTCGTGCTCGGAGGCGTTGTTGGTGTTGCCGTGGGATTGTTCGAGCACGGCGCTTGACCCGGCGAAGTCCCTGGCTGTGCGCTGGGAGACGTCGAACCTGGCTGGGTTGAACCCGGCTGTCCACTACCCGCAGTGCCGGTCGTCGGTGCCGTACCCGGTAACGGAGTGCACGGAGCGCTGGGCGACGTGCTGGGCGTGACTGTCGTTCCCGGCGACGTTGTGTTTGGCGTCGTTGTACTTGGTGAAGTGTTCGGAGTAGCCGCGCCTGCCGGGGGCGTCGCAGTACTCGCCGGAGGCGTTGCAGTACTGGCCGGGGGCGTTGCAGTACTGGCCGGAGGCGTTGCAGTGCTGGCCGGAGGAGTTGCAGTGCTGGGTGCGGGCGTCGCCGTGCTAGGCATTTCACCCGGTGTACCCGCTGTACCAGGCGTCTGCGCCGCAGGAGGCGTCGTTCCCGTAGTTGTCTGCGGTGACGTGCTGGAGGGCGATGTTCCGGTCTGACCACTCGTGCTTGATCCAGCGTTGCTGGAACCGGTGGCAGCCTGGCCACCCGCCATACGCGCTTCAGCAATTTCCATGTACTCGCCGCGATTCCTCATCGAAGGCATCTGCACCGCAGCAGATGGTTTTCGACTCTGACTCGCTGTGCAATGATCCGCAACCTTGTTTACGTCGCTCACCTGAAACCTGTTGACGCTTGCCGATCCATTGCCGTTAACCGTTCCGTTCGCAGCGCTGGCACTCGCGTTACCCGACTGATCAGTTGGATTAGTTTTAGCCGAGGAGATGGGAGACGAGCTGCCCATGGGAGCTCCCGCATCCGGCTGCGCCGAGCTTGTGCTCGAAGCACTCGCGGAGGAATTGCTTCCACCCATCGGCTGACCGGTAACTTCGATCTCTTCCCCTACGTGAGTTCTCAGCTTGTCGACATTCCCTGCGAGCGTGTAATTAGCTCCTGTCTGGCTGTCCGTCAGTACGAAAATGCCACTTGCCGCGGAGCCGCTCAGGCAGCCTTTTATTCTGTTCTTTCCAGCCTGATTCGACATCGCACCGTTCTGAGATTCCATCGAACCACTGTGCGGCGTTCCTGAGGGTGCGCCTGCGTTCGGCTGCCCCGGAGTGGGACTATTTTGGGTAGCGGGTGAAGTCCCTTGCATGGAAGAGCCGGTTTGGGCGTCAGGAGCATTGTTCGGGTTTGGAGTGGTGGCTTGTGGTGTGGTGGTCGATGATGTTCCGGAAGATGATGTTCCCGAAGAAGGACTGCTTTGGCCTGTGCTGCTTGGAGATGCCGTCTGCGCGACCAACCAGCTCGCGCACAGCAGCAGTCCAGACAACAGTGCTGTCTTTGCTTTCATGAAGAACCTCCACTTAGGGTCATAGTGTTCTCACCCTTAGTTTGGCGGCTGACCTAAGCCAGAGGTATCCGGTAGAACCCTTAAATTTTCAGCGGTTTTCGGGTACGGACCGAATTCGCTTGGCCTCATCCCTCGGTAACCTGCGGTAATGCCACGTCAGAGCTATTGTGACTCAGGAGCAATCCCTGCACACTTATATGGCGAGGAGTTAGCATGCGGTCAAGCAGAATGCGACGAGCGGCCGAAGGCAGCGACTGGTTCACGTTGTTGGTCTTGGGTTTCTGCATAATCGTGCTTGCTGGGGTGCTGATGGCACGCTAATTTCGTGCCGATGTGCTAGAAATCACCTTTACTCTTGCTCCACCGATTGGCCTTGGCTGAAGCCTGCTTGCCAAGTCCAGCGACGTAAATTAAGACCTGCCATGCTTAGCATGCTTTGTTTTTGAAAATTCAGAAGCGCCCAGGGGAGGCATGTTTGCTAACCTCAGACCGATTCCTTACTGTAACCGTTCTCGTCATGTTCATGGCGGCACTCATCGTTAGCCTGTCAGCATTCCGTGACAGGCAAAGAGCCCAGAAGCGCCTCGAACGCTTACCGCGAGATTTCTCCAAGAACTCCGCTGCTTCCGTCCGAGAATCTTAATCTCAATGCAGAGCGGTTCCCACGTGATTTGACGGTCTGGAACCGCTCCCACTGTTATTCCTGGCGTGGATCGCAAGACAAAGAAAAAAATGGCTCCTCGGATAGGACTTGAATTCCGCGTGAAACCTTACATTCAACAACATCCAGGGCGACGGATGGCACCGAAGTTTGCAAGAATGCATTAATGGCATACTCTGTTGCCTGACAAGTGCAATGCTGGGGATTCGTGTTGAATCTCCAGGTGAAGATTGCTATGAGCGGGCGATCGACGGTCAAACAATTCGTTTTGGGCCTTCTTTGTTGCCTCGCCGTCATTTTCTCCCCTGACGTCCGAGGGCAAGATCAGAAGAATCTTGAGAACGATCTTCGAAACGTCTATGAGCACAAGCTGCTTTCCCTGAGAAATCCTTACTTCGGGTCTAAGCTGAAGTTCGATTCGGCCGGGAAACTGATCAGCAGAGCAGTCGCAGGGCCATGGTCGACGTGTGGGATGTTACAAGTAGAAAAGCTTGCCTTAGATGCAGGCCACTTGGAAATTGATGGCAAGCGAGTCATTCTTGCTCTTCGATCTGTAGAGATCGGATAAACATCACCCACTTCCTTTGAACTCACAAGTTGTGCCACTCGTCACAGAGGACCAAGTGCGGATCTTCATTGAGATGTCGGCATCCGACGTTTCGCAGGCGAACAAGACTTTGTCGCAAATATTTCAAGGCGGGCAATTGCTGGAAAGGGTTGTTGCATATTGGAAACCAAAGACTGCAGACTTGAAAGCTTTTCGGATCAGTACCCCGAACGCCGTCGTGGCCGAACTAGAGGGAAATCGACCTGTGTATCTAGTAAATCCCGGCGTGGTGAAGCCACCGCAAGCGAGCCATGCACCAGATCCGACGTACACGGACACCGCACGGCGAGACAAAGTGGAAGGCACAACAGTCCTGTTGGTTGTTGTGAATGAAAACGGCTCTCCGGAAGTACTCGAGATAGTGAGAGGCCTTGGCGAAGGATTGGATACCCAGGCACTTGCGACCGTCGCGGGATGGAGGTTTAAGCCGGCAATGAAGAACGGTCAACCTGTTGCAGTGCTGATTAACGTAGAGGTGAATTTCCATCTGCAATGATGCTCGTTTATCGATTCCCCTCCTCGTTTGGGTAAGTGGCGTAAGCAGGCATTTTCACTCAGAAATCCACAAGGGCTCTTCGACCAGTTGTGAAAAGAGTTTTACGGCGAATCTTCAACCGTGTTCATCTGGGACTGTCCCGAACCGGATCCTCTCCCTGATGCGCGACCGGCCCGCCAGACAAATTCACGTGCATCTCGGTGTCGTCGGGCCGGGTCATTTCCATCGCCCAAATCGCGGCTGGGCGCATATACATTGAAGCACGGTAATTCCCGGTGATGTCCCAAGCCTCAGGCGTGCGGAACCAATAGCCCTTAGTTTCATAAGTCACGTGGAAAATACCTCGGGCCGTGTGGTAGGCCTGGTCTTTCATTCCTTCACTGAGGAGCAGCGCGGCCAAGCCAAATGTCGTCCCTGTCCACACCTCTTGAATCTGTTCGTTGGTTTTGATGATGGAGCCATTGTCGGCAATGCCGTTCACCGCCCCCATCTCTCCGCCGGCAAACTTCATGACATTAAACGCGAAAATCTTTCCGAGAGCCTTCAGCCGCATTTCGCGCGGGATTAGATCACCAAGGCCGGTCATGTTGGCATACCACTGTCCAGCAAGCTGATCCGCCTGGATACTGTTCCGGTAATCGCTTTCCGTGTCGTAAGAGAAACACTCGCCATTCCACAGCTTGCCGATGTAGGTGTTTTGGCCCTTCAAAAACATTCCGTGGTATTGCGCCGCGGAATCAACCTCGCCTAGAACTTTTGCCATCTCTTCGGACGCGCGCAGGGCGGCCAACCACAAACCGCCGGAGTAGGCGCTCGGACCGCGTACAACCCATGTATCGTAGGTTTGGTCCGGATATCCCTCATTTTCCGGTAGACCTCCACCATGGTCGTACTGCTGAAGGTAGCGCATCGCCTCTTTCACCGCAGGCCAGGTATAGCGGAGGAAAGCGAGATCCTTTCTTTGGGTCAAAACGAAGTCGCGGTAAATCATGAGCACGAACTTCGAGTTCAAATCCTTCCACCCGTTCGTGTCCTGCCAGGCAAATTGATTTACGTCGAAGAATGGATCCTCTTCAGGCACGCCCAGATCATGGGGAACCGCTCCCTTTCTCTTGCGAACGCGTAACGTGAGATCGCCTGCCTGTTGCGACTTCCAGACCCACAATCCTTTTTCCGGCAACTCGTGGGGCACAGTATCCGCAAACTGACGCAACACCTGTTTGTCTATGTCCGGCCAGAATTTAGCGAGGGGCATGGAACCGTAGAAACGCACATCCAAGGTTGCATAGTAGGGATAATCGAAGCATTCCATGAATGCAAACGTAGCCGGCTCCTTCTTGTCGGATCCAATCGGGCGTCCCCAGAAGGAACCTCCATCCGCTATCGTATAGAGTTCGTTGAAGAGCATGCCGCGGTACCAGAGCGGCTTACTCTCATCGTTGACGTAAGGAGCTTGCCAGGCATCAATTTTGTCGCTCCACACAGCCGACTGGAGCAGACCGTCGCGGGCTATGCCCCAGGTATTTGTTCCGGTGGTTCCGTAGAAATCGGTGTAACGGCGATACCACTGACGTCCCGAGCCGAACGCGACGAT
Organism: Acidobacteriota bacterium; assembly: GCA_003225075.1. Classification (GTDB taxonomy): domain Bacteria; phylum Acidobacteriota; class Terriglobia; order Terriglobales; family Acidobacteriaceae; genus Gp1-AA124. The sequence continues at coordinate 52,450 of QIAP01000056.1, forward strand.
GGGCAGGTCCCACGAAATGACCATGGGAATGACGCGTTTCTCACCGGGCTTTAGCGTGAAGCGTACAGCGATTGCGCCGGCGAGTTTCTCGCCACTGCTGACCCAGGCTTCATCGCTGTTGGCGAGTCTTCCGTCCTTAGCGAAGGGCTTCCATATGGATTTTCCGTCGCCTTCTGCCTCAAAGGTTGTCTGATAGCTGACTTCCACGCCAGGCGACTCCAAGGCTGCGATGGCGAACTGCCCATCCCATTCATTGGGAACAGTGCCGGCGCGATTGTGTTCGAACACAATCCCTTTCATGGCCTCAGCCGGGCCCAGAGATTCATTGGCGAAGCGGTTGTGGTTTCCTTGATTCAAAGCTCCCGTGAAGTCCCGAGAAAAAGTGCGGAACCACCCCAACATGTTCGTCCATGAACACAAGACGGATACGGTGACAGTTTTGCTGGTCGGGTTTGCCGCATGCCAGCGATAGACCGCAACCGGATAGCTTGACTCCCGGTAATTGTCGGGAAGGATAGGAGAAAACTGCTCCAGGACAACATGCGCCGGAAATTTCTCCCACCGGTAGTCAAACCAAGACTTAGGATAGAGCGCGTAATAGTCGCCCGCGCCCACGGGATAATCCCACTCCCAACTGCTCAGTTGGCCTCCCGAAGGATGGTCGGTGAAAAGAACGCGTGCGGTTCCTGTGGCCGCGCCCTCGGTCTGCTGAAACATCGCGAATTGATTGGCGTTCACCGTGTGATATTTGTGTACGCCGGCTTTGATGTGCCATCGCGCAAAATCGCCTCGGAAGGTTCGGGAAAACGTGCCTGCCCCGAATCCGCCCACCGGCGCACCTTGCCAGAAACCGTCATCGATGTGACCCGCGTCCAAAGAAGGTTTTTTTGTGCCGGCATTTTCCAAAGGTTGCCCGATGGCACGCTTCCAAGCTGCTTTGGGGATGTTTTCGCCGCTCCATGCCGTAAGGGTGAGGGTGCAGAGGATGAACAAAAGGGTAGATCGTCGACGCACGTACGTGTTCATTGAACCTCCGGGATTCGCCCGCACACTCAAGGCTCGCAACAGCGCCATCAGCTTGTACGAAATCAGGCAAATGATAGGAGAAAACCGGTATTCTAGCAATCTAATTAGGTAGCGTAGAACAACGGAAGCGGAAGAAAATTCACTTCGAATGGTTGCCCGCGTTGCCAAAATTAGGGCTTGTCCATCTCCAGGCTTTCGCGCTTCTTTAGCCTGTTGGCCTCTATCAGTTTCTGGTAAGCCGCCACCGCCTGTCCGGCTTCCTGCACGCGACCCGCGCGACGATAAGCCTGGCTCAATTGAAAGTATACGGCGTCGTGTTCGGGGGCAAGCTTTTTGGCCCTTTCCAGGCTCTCAATGGCGCCGGCGGCGTCTCCCTGCTGCAGCAGGGCGCGCCCCAGTTCGAAGTGAGCCAGTTCATAGTCGGGCATGGCCTTGACAGCCTCGCGCAACAGACTAATAGACTCTGGCAGCTGGCCTTGCAAGAGCAGCGTGTAGCCAAGATGGTACAGCGTGTGGAGATCGCCTGGGCGAAGGTCGAGTTCGGCGCGAAATTCCCGCGCGGCGGATTCGAACTCCTTCTGCCGGAGATAGACTAGACCGGCGTAGTAGTGAGCTTCTGGAAGCCGGGGATCGAGCCGCGAAGCGTTGCTAAGCTCGTTGACGGCGCTCGCGTAATCCTCCTGTTGCGCGTAGGCCTTGCCAAGCAAAAGGTGGACCGAGGGGTTGTCAGCATTTTGCTCCAGCAGCCGGCGAAAAATACCAGCAGCAGCTCCCGGTTGGCGGGTGCGGACCAGAGCGGTGCCCCACGCCAGCAGCAGACCAGCATCGTCGGGTGGATGTTCGAGAAAGGGGTGGAGAACTTCAACGACTTTCTCATCTTTCTCCAACATGGAATAGCTGAGGCCCAGAAGTTGGCGGATGAAAGAGTCGTCAGGATGGGCTTTGAGTTGGCGCTCGAGGGGTGGAACAGCTTCCAGGTAGAGCTCGGCGCGGAAACTGGCGAATCCCCAGTTGAGATCCAACCCGGGGAGATCGGGCTTCCATGCGGCAGCCTGCCTGAAAAACTCGGCAGCTTCTGGAAATTTCGAGTCTTTGGCCCGCATCACGCCCAGGTCATTATAGGAACTGCCCAGGATTTCTCCGACAAATGAACGGTATTGCTTGGCTGCTGCTGTTTCTTTTGCTGTGGCCGGCTGCTTGCCCACTGGGCCCACGGGCAAGCCCTGCCGGATCATATTCTGCGTGCCTTGTTTTTCCTCAGCGGAACCTGCCCCTAGCAGGTCAGCAACGCGGTCCGAAACGCGACTCTCGCCGGCATCTTCCGAACTTTTCTTCTCGTCGAAAATGTGCTTCACATCGTACTTGAACTTCGCTTCTCGTATCTGCTGGGAGCGTGCCAGCGCTTTCCTGGCCTCCTCCTCGCGACCGAGCCGCCGCAGATTCTGCCCGAGCAAGTAGTATGCGCGGCTGGCCTCGCGTAGCTTGTCTTCTTCCGGGTTGCCCACCATGCTGACGTACTTTTCGAGAACTTCGACCGCGGCCTTGATGCGATTCGTTGCCGCGTAGGTTTCGCCCAGATAGAGGTAGACGGAAGCCTCCTTAGGCCGCAGCCGCGCTGCGTGGAGAAGAGCAACTTCCGCGGCCGGAAAGTCGCGCAAGTTCACGTTCGCAATCCCCAGAAGTTCCTGTACTTGATATTCATCGGGATGCAGCTTGACTTCTTTTTCGAATTCCTGGCGCGCCTGTGGGTAACCTTCTTCCTGATAGTGCTCGAGATAGGCGTACCCGAGAAAGCCGTGAGCGCGGGGATACTTCGGATCAAGCCTGATCGCCTGGCGAAATTCAGGGATAGCCTGCTGCGGGATCTTGGCCACCAGGTAGGCCCGGCCAAACAGCATATGCAGCGCCGCCGATTCTCCCATCGTGGAGTGAAGTTGATGGAACCACGCCGAGGCTTCGGCCAACTTCCTTGCCTTCAAATAGGCAATCCCAAGAAAATAGCCGGTTTCGAAATCATCCTCGAGATCTACCGAAGCCTTCAACTCCTGGATCGCATTATCGGAATCCCCCTCGAACACGTAGATTCGACCGAGGAGTCCACGTGCCCGGGCATGGCTCGGCTGTGTGGCCACAAGAGATTTCAGCAACGTCTTCGCTTTGGCGACTTGTCCGTTGCGGAACCAAACGCCAGCTGCATCCAGCTGAGTTTCGACGTCATCCGGCTTGAGCCTCAGCGCGGATTCTAGATAAGTAGCAGCCTTATCGGTCTGTCCCAGGGAAAGAGAGATTTTTGCGAGCTGGCGCAAACCGAGCACGATCGCGTCAATGTAATGGCTTTCCGCCGAGGCAAGATCGCCCGCCGCCAAGGAGGCCTTGGCCGCCTCAAACTGCGCCTGGAGTTCCTTGGCAGGATTATCGGCTGCTCGAGCGGTGGGAATAAACGACAACGCCAGCGCAGCGACCACCATGAGGCTTGCCGGGACGCGCCTCCAGAAGCCGTTCAATGGGATAGCTCGATTACGAACCGAAGGCATGGGATCGTCCCCGGAATTTCTGAGCCGCCGCCCACCATCGAAGAAGTCGGGCGCGTTCAACGAGCGCCGGTCGGCGCGTGGTCTCCCGAAGACAGGGACGGCAGCGGCTTTCTGTCCTGAATTCCTTTCCCTTCCACCACTGTATAAATATAGTCGCCAGCAACATCACGAAGCGGCTCAACATTCCCATTCGGCCAGCGAATCTGGACCGATTCCATCTTATCGGTGGTGCCCAGTCCGAAGTGCAAGCGCAAGTCGTTCTGCGATAGATAGCTTCCTCCGCCACGCACTTCACTGAATTGCTGGGCGCCGGCGGCGCGGATGGTCACCCGGGCGCCAATCGCGGCGCGGTTGCTTTTTGTGCCGATGAGCTTGAACAGGACGCGGTGATAGCCGTCGGCATTCATATTCTTGAGGAGCGAAGGTGGTTCGCCGACATTTAAGAGAAGAACGGCGATATTTCCGGTGTTGAAGACGTCGCCGAAAGCGGCGCCGCGGCGGGAATGCAGAGGGAGAGCGGCGAGGCCGGATTCCTTGGATACTTCGTCGAAAGTACCATCACGATTATTGCGATGGAGGAGGAGCGGCTCACGATAGCGGGGACCGGTCTCCAAAGTGTCGATCTGCGGATACACGTGGCCGTTGGCTACAAACAGGTCGAGCCAAGTATCGTTATCCATGTCAAAGAAAGCCGTACCCCAGCCAACGTAAGGATAGCCAGGCTGGCCTACTCCGGAAGTCCAACTCACATCATCGAATCCCTTGGCGCTCATGTTGCGATACAGCGAATTGGGCTGCTCTTCAAAGTGGGTAACAAAAAAGCTCAAGCGCCCGCTGTGGTCGTAGTCGCCAAAATCCACGCCCATGTTCCCAAGTTCCAGCCCTTCCCCGCTCAGCGCGACACCGGTCAGTAAGCCGACATCGGTGAATGTTCCGTTGTGATTGTTGTGATAGAGATAGTTGGGCACGGAGTCGTTGGCGACCAGGAGATCGGGCCAGCCATCGTCGTCGTAATCGGCCCACATCACGCCCAGGCCATAATAGCCGATGTCATCGTGGACGCCGGCTTTGACTGAAACCTCTTCAAAAGTCCCGTCACCGCGATTGTGGTAGAGAAAGTCGGATTCACCTTCGAGCCCCCAGGGGCCACACTGCACCAGGATGCCTTTGAATCGGCAGAATTTGTTGCTGCCGAATTGGGGAAGGTTGTTGATGTCCAAATGCGAATAGCGGGCGACGAACAAGTCCACGTTGCCGTCGCGATCGTAATCCCCCCACGCTGCGCCGGTGCTGAACCCTCCACCGCGGACTCCGGCCTTCTCGGTGACATCCTCGAATTTGCAATTGCCCAGATTGTGGTAGAGCACGTTGCCGTTGTAGCCGGTCACAAACAGGTCGAGCTTGCCGTCGTTGTCGTAGTCAGCGACGGCAACGCCCATACCCCATCCCAGCCTGGTCAATCCGGCCTCCTTAGTGATGTCTTTGAAGGTGCCATTGGGCTCTTGGTGATAAAGAGTCACCATGGGATCGCCGCCCTGGCGCAATCTCTCCACGGTCGAGCCATTCACCAGCACAACATCCAGGCGTTCATCGTTGTCGCAATCAAATAGACCGACGCCGCCACTCGTCGAATCAATCACGTAATGCGCTTCGGGGGCGGCTGTGTGCGAAACCGTAAGGCCAACTTCTTTGGCAATATCTTTGAAAGTCGGGACAGGGGGCAATGCGCTCCGATCTTTCTTGCCTGTGGGAGCGCGCTTTGCGGAGGGCGGCACCGGCACCGGTACACGCTGAGGCCCTTGTGCCTGCGCCGCCAGAACCTGCGGTACCGCGAGAGTGAAAATCAGAAAACGGATCAGGAGGACAGGTGGTCTTGAAGGATACCCAAACATGTATGGTTTAAACATAGACAACTTTTTTCCCCGAGGCAAACCCCAACCCCGGTATCTTCCCGCGCCGCAGCCCATGACGCTCCGCCTTTACAAGGCGATTGCTGCACTTCGGCGGGGCCGCAACTTGTCACAGAGGCAAGACGTGACGCGGGAATTTTTCAAAGAAGCCGACAAAAGAGAAACGTCCCGCCAGCGTGGTTGCCGGCGGGACGTTTCGGCATCGGATTGTCCCAGCGCTAGAAGGTGATCCTCAGTGAGTACTGAAATTCTCGACTTCGGTCCGATTGCGTGGTTACGGTACCTACTTGGGCATTCGGCGTACTGTTCTGGATCGAAACTGCATTCAACAGAGAGGTCGTTGGGTTTCCACTCGCGTCCAGGAACTCGGGACTCGCAGCGGTGTTCGGAGCGTTGAAGCCTATGTTGTAGTTCACGCCATTTGTAGGGCCGACGGGGTCGCCATACTGCGGATGGTTAAAGAGATTGAAAGAATCAATCCGGAACTCCGCGTCAATCCGTTCGGTTATATGGAAGTGCTTCGCCAACGACAAATCCACTGTGCGAGTAGGTGGCCCCAGGCAGTCGCCTACCGGTGCGTTCCCGATGGTGCCCAACTTGAACCCGTCCATGGTGTAACGGTTCGGGTTGATCCATTGGAAGTTCTTAAAGCTGGGGTTTCGGCACGGCTGTCCCGGCACCAAGTTGGGCCGCTGAGCGTTTCCACCATTGCCGATGCCGGAGGGGTCATTGACATTCGAAATGCCTCCAATAACTGGCGTAAGGGAGTGTCCACTCGAGAGGGAGACGATCGACGTAATTCCCCAAGAGCCCAGGCTATTCCGGACCAACCTATTCATGTTCTGCAAAGTGGGCAGGTTATAGACCACGTTGGCCGAGAAAATGTGCGGCCGGTTGAGGGGATTCAGCCCGTAGCCATTTCTCAGATTGAAGGGATCAATAACCAGATTTCCTCCTCCATTGCTGACTTTCAGGAGTGTATCCGCGTAGGTTTTGGAGTATGTGTAGGCTAGCTGGAAGGTGGAATTGTGATGGAAACGCGAGGTGAACGCCGTTTGCAGGGAGTCGTACTTGGCGCTGCCGTGATGCGCAAAAAACGGGATGCTGCCACTTTCTAATGCGTCAAAAGGCTTGAGTGTATTGTCGTTTGCATTCGATTGCGCAAAGGCCAGCCGGTTAGGCGGAGCAATGGCATTCGCATCAAATTTGCTTGTCCAATTGTGCGTCCGGCTGCCGACGTACCCCACTTCCAACTTCGAATCCTTCCAAACTTCGCGCTGCACGGTTCCGTTGAATTGCAAGACGTAAGGGGCACGATCGCTGAGGTCTTGGCCGATGCCGGCGACTCCGAAGCCGCCTTGGCCGAAGCAGTTTGGAGTGCAGGCGGGAAGCTGGTTGGTGTTGTCCAGGAACCGCCCATTATTGTTAATTGACTGAAAGCTGCGAACGAATGGAGGGTTTGTGCCCGCAGTACCGTCAGTCACAAAGATGTCATCACGGTTGTAAAACTGACCAAAACCTGCGCGGATAGCCCACTTGTGCGATCCAGTGGGATCCCATGCCACACCCAGCCGAGGGGCGAAGCCCCAATGAAAATTGTTCTGTATCGCACGGTTGGGTCCGGGGCTGCCACCACCAAGCCCTGTCACGGCACAGGGATTCGACTTGAGGCCCGCTGAGTACAACAAACCGTTGCAGGGCGCGTTCCCAAGCGCGGCGTCGAATGCCGTGGGGTTAAATACCGTGAATTGGTCATTCGCCTGGTAGGGATTCGGCAAATAGGAATAGCGAACACCCATGTTGACCGTCAGGCGATCGTTTACTTTCAGGTCGTCATTGAAATAAAGCTCGAAGTTTTCCCAGCGGCCTTGCTTTTTAAAAATGATGTTCTGTTCGCCCCAATTCACTGCCATGTTCTGCAGAATAAAATCGGCAGGACCATAGTGGGTAGTGAAGTCCGTCAGGTTCGTGCACCCTGGATCCGTGATGTTCTTGCAGCCGTTGTAACCGTTTGGGCCGAAGGTCACGCCCTGCTTCTGGGAGAAGTTATCCTGGTCTTTGGCATTCCGGCTGTAAATGACTCCCATCTTTAACGTATGGCGCCGAACGACCTTTGAGTAGTCATCTTGCCAGGCAAAGAGATCTTCGCGGTTGCTCCAGGGCGCAAAGCTCCAAATGGTCGGAAGACCGCCGCCATTGATCCACACCGGAGGATTGTTGGCCGGATTCCCCGAAGGCGGGAAAAATGTTGGAATCACCTTATTGAGCGCCTGTGCCGCGGCTGGCGTCGCTTGGGAGATATTGATGCGATTCCCCGAGTAGGAGAACTGGAAATCGTTCACGGCTGAGGCGCCGAAAACCTTGCTCAAGCGGGCCACGGCGATGCGCCCTGGCTGGCTCCACGATTCCTGGATCTGGGAAGCTCCGGCATCAGCCCCCCAACCGGTATTGCCCACCGCGGAAGGTCCAAACGACCAGGAGTCATTGGTGTATTTCAGCATCAACGTGGTCGTCTTGGTGAGATTGATGTCCCCCTTGAAGCTATCTTCGCGATAGAAGGTCGGCTGCTTAAGCGATTTCGCCCAATTGGTGCCGCAGCCATAGTTAGGAGCCCCCGCAGGAAGCGTCGGCAAAAAATACGTGTTGAGAATCGTCGGCCCGGCTACGCTCAGGCGCCCCGCAGGAATGACGTCTATTACGCCCGGCGTAGAAGGGGATGCCGTAAACGCGCCGCCAGGATTGGTCGGATCAGGATCCACGAGTCCCCCTTTCAGAAGACAACCGCTAGTATTGGCGCTGGCAGCTGAGGGATCCAGAGCAGCGTCAGAGAAGTCCCCGGTGCGCTGCAAGGGCGTGGGTACGTGAGCGCTCTGCACCTTTTCCGCGATCAGACGGTTCCATTCCTCCGACACAAAGAAAAAGATTTTGTCCTTCTTAATTGGCCCACCGATGGAAAATCCAAAGTCATTTCGGCGAATCGTATTCTTCTTGGATGTCGGGTTGAAAGCATTAAGAACGGGGTCCTTGGCATCCAGAACGTCGTTGCGGCCGAAGTAATAGGCGCTGCCGTGAAAATCGTTCGTCCCCGACTTGGTGACCAGGGAGATGACGCCTCCGCCGGCTCCGCCGAATTGGGCGCCATAGCTGTTCCGCTCGATCTTGAACTCCTGGATGGAGTCGAGGGAGGGGTAAATAAGGATGGTGCGATTCGATCCTACGTCGACGTTGTTGGCGCCATCGACCAGAAACAAATTCGCATTCGACGCGCCGCCGCTGACGGAAATGTCCGCGCCGCCGTTGAGGCCTTTCTTGTCGTAAGAAAAGCCATTATCGACCTCCACGCCGGGAACCGCCAGGAGTAACTGCGCGAAGCTCCGGCCGTTCAGTGGTAATTCGGTGATCTGGGCACCCCCGACCGTACCGCTCAATTCTCCATTGGCGAGCTCGACCTGGGTCGTCGAGGCGGTTACTTCGACGGTTTCGGTCCTGGTGCCGACTTTCAACTGGGCGTCCAGCGTCAGGCTATCGTGGACGTGAAGGACAATGTCCTTTTCTTGGAAGTTACTGAAGCCTTCCTTGGTCACGCTCAGATTGTAGCGACCGATCGGAAGGCTCTGGAACCCGTAGTTGCCGTTCGCATCAGTATTCTCAGTTCGCGAATAACCGGTCTCCACGTTAGTTATCGTGACCTGGGCTTGCGCGATGGTTCCGCCCTGCGCGTCCGTCACGGTGCCACGCGCGGAACCCACACCAGCCTGTGCGAATACTGTCGCCGAAAAGCTCAGCGCCACCACCAACCCAGTTACCAACGCCGCTAATCCCATTCTTTTCACAGGAACCTCCAGGCAGGTCACTCCAAAAATTTGGCCTTTCGCGATAGTACTTTTGCACTACTCCCACGTGCCCGACATTTAGCTCCACATGCCCTTACGTTGTCAAGCGAAAAATACCGGTATTCTAAAATCTTGTGAAATAGATAACCGGTATTCTAGCTATTTTTGGCTGCACCACTGTGTGTGCAGCATTTCGATAGGGTAGAATGCTCCCACTGAGTCCGACCGGTGTGGCGCCGTTCCAAACGCCATTTCTAAATGAGAGTCAGGAGCGATGGCCGCATGAAAGCGCAGAAGAATGGGAACCGTAAGAAGCCCCGTTCCGTCACCCTGCAAATGGTAGCTGAGCGCGTGGGACTCACTAAAGGGACCTGTTCCGCGGTGCTGAACAAATCTGCTGCATCGCGGTCAGTTCCGCTGCACACACAAGAGCGAATCCTCACCGCCGCGCGCGAACTGAACTACAAGCCCAGCTTCTATGCTCTCAACTTGCGGGTAAAGCGCACCTACATGATCGGCGTGGTCGCCGAGGAGATTGGTGATCCCTACGGTTCGTTGGTCATCAGCGGCATTGAACGATACCTGCGACAGAAAAACTTCTTTTACTTGACCGTTGCTCACCGTCATGACCCAAAACTCCTTGAAACCTATTCACACATTCTCATGGAGCGCGGCGTCGAAGGCCTCATTACGGTGGACACATCCATCAACCACCCGTTGCCACTGCCGACAGTTGCCATCGCCGGACACCGCCGCGTGGAAGGCGTCACCAATGTCGTCCTGAATCATCGCCGCGCGGCACGACTGGCGCTAAAACATCTGCGGGAGCTGGGCCACAAGGAAATTGCCTTCATGAAAGGCTCTCGCTTCAGTTCAGATTCTGAGGACCGTTGGAAGGCGATCCGCGAAGTTGCCCAGGAACTTGGCATTCCCACCCGGATGGAACTCATCATTCAACTGGAAGGCGACGATCCCACACCTTATCTGGGTTATCCCTTCGCGAAAAAGCTGCTCGCTCGTAACCGGCCATTCACAGCGCTCTTCGCTTATAACGATATTTCGGCGATCGGCTCCATCCGCGCATTCCAGGAAGCCGGACTACGAGTCCCTGAAGATATTTCTGTGGTGGGATTCGACGATATCCAGATTGCCGTACATAACAGCCCGAGTCTCACGACCGTGCGTCAACCGCTTCAGAAGATGGGAGAGACCGCGGCCCGCACTTTGCTAAACCGAATCGACGATCCCGAAACCTACGTGGCGGAGATCCAGATTGAGCCCGAACTTGTCGTCCGCAATTCGACGGCCCGGGCGCCCGACTCAACCTCTTCTCACATTCCGGGATGGCAATCTGTTCCGCGCTTTCGCTGAGCTAGCGCGCCCGCGTCCTCAGGAGTCCGGTTGGGAAAGCCGCACATTCAGAATCAACATGACGATACAGCCAAACAGGGGGACCAATAATCCGTATTTCAAGCCACCGAGCCTGGTGGAGGTGTACCCGACCAGCCACGGAAGGGTTGCGCCACCCAAGCCGGCCAACGCGAACATCAAGCCAGCAATCTGGGGCGCCATCGGGCCGAACTTGCGAGAGAGGGTGGCAATTGCGATGGGAAAAACCGAGGAAAACCCCAGTCCAGCCAGGCTGACACCGATCGCGATAGCCGAAAGATTCCTGGCTCCTAACAGGACGACAACGCCCACCGTGCTCAGAACCAGGCCGAATTCTGCCAGCTTTAATTCCGGCAGATCCCGCAACAGCACGGGCGCGGTGGCTCGCCCCAAGAGCAACGCAGTCCAGAAGAGCGAAGGCATGAGGACCCACACCGTGCCGGCCCCTGCCACTATTCGCTGTGCGTAGGTTGCGGTCCAGCCACCCACTCCCGCTTCACTGCCCACATAGAAAAAGAATAACGCACCGATGACCGGCACCCAAGGACTCCGCCACAGGCCGGTCTCCACCCGAGAGACGTTATCCGGCGCCGGACATAAAGCGGGGAACGCAACTCTGGTCATGCCTACTGCCACAAGAATCAGCGCTGCAGCGACACCATACAGCAGATGAGAGGTGCGGTCCATGCGGAGCAGCGCAGCTACGAAGAACGGGCAGCTCGCCGCTCCCACTCCCCACGAGAAGTTGATCAGGTTCAACGCCGCGGCGCGCTTCTCAGGATTCAGTTCGGAAACCAACAGGTTCGTAGTTGGTATGGCAAACCCGAGTCCGATTCCTAAGCAGAGCGTCGATAACATGCCCAAGCTCCAACTTGTGGCGAGGAGTGTCGCCGAGCCCAGCGCCATGAGTCCCAAGCCGAGCACCACGGAAATGCGGTGACCCCGCCGCGACATGAGGAAACTCGATCCCATCACGCCCAGCATCGAGCCACTGAATTGCGCCGTGAATAGATATCCCGCGTGTGCGTCATTGAGCGCCCAGCGCGCGGACAGCACGGGAAGCAGCGGCCCCAACATGGTGTTGACCACGCCGGTTAGGACAAATCCCGCGTGCAGCAACGCCATTAATCGAACATCGCCAGTTTGCGCTTGCGGCTTGTCAATAGCAGGAGGCACAGGACTCACTTTTAGCATGCGCTTATCGAAAGGGATATTTTCTTCAGGAGTATGTCGTTCGCCACACTTCCGTCCGGCCTTCAAATCTAATGATACCGGTGGGAGCACGAGAATCTGATCTGCTATAACCTTGCCACCATTTCCGGCTCTGCCTGGTTGGAGCCGTCCTTCGCATCTTTAGGACGCATCTCGGCTGCGACACCGCCTAATAATAAACTTTACAGTTCAAAGTACTTTTCATAGAATAGCGCCCATGTCCCAGCCGCGCACTCTATCCGACTTCCCAAATCCGCGCCGGAAGGTTCCCGCCTTTGCCAGGCGCCTCATCAAGGGCCTCGCGGCATTGGCCATATTAGCTGTTGTCGGACTGGCAATACTGCTCGCTTTACTTTGGCGGGAGCACAGCACAGAAATCACGTTGCCGGCGCCCACCGGCCACTTTGCCGCTGGGCGGACGACGTACACATTGGTCAACAACGCCCAGACGGACGAACTGGCGCCGTGTTCAGGAGCCAAGCGGGAGCTAGTGGTTTGGATCTGGTATCCGTCGGCCGCGGCGACATCCGCCGCAGCGGTGGAGTATCTGCCCGCGCCCTGGCGGTCGGCCTGCGCGCAGTACTCAGGCGTTCTGATGAGTGAATTCTTTACGCGAGATTTGTCGCTGGTCCGACCCCATAGCACATCCGATCCGGAGGTCTCGCCCGAGCAGCGCTCCTATCCAGTCGTGATCATGCGGGCGGGTGGCGGAGCTTTGACCACAGACTTCACGACACTTGCTGAGGATCTAGCCAGCCACGGCTACATTGTCGTGGGCTTTGACGCGCCTTACAGAACCAGCATCGTCGTCTTCCCGGACAAACGCATAGTCACCAGACCTCCAGCTTACGATCCCGAGAATCTGCAGGGCGATCAGGCCGACCGCCTGATCAATAGGCTTTTACCTATGTGGACCAGCGATACAAAGTTTGTGGTGAGCCAATTAGAGCAGATGAACGCCGCTGATCCATCCGGTAAGTTTACGGGCCGGCTGGATATGCAGCGGCTCGGCATGTTCGGTCATTCGTTTGGCGGCGCAACGGCATTGCAATTCTGTCATGACGATCCTAGGTGAGGCGGGCATCGATATTGATGGCGCTCCGTATGGCAGCGTCGTTCAGGAGGGCCTCAAACAGCCGTTCATGTTTATCCTCAGCGATCACCATCGCGAACTTTCAGAGCCGGCTGGCCGACAGATCATGGCCCACATCCAATCCATTTACCAGCGCCTTCCGAATGGACGCCTCCTCATCACCATCCGCGGGGCGAATCACTTTAGTTTCAGCGACCAGATGCTACTCAAGAGTCATTACGTTATCAGGATGCTGCGCATGTTTGGATTCGGCTCTCTGGACGGACGCCGTGGGCTCGCCATTACTGCCGAATGCGTGCGCACGTTCTTCGACGTCTATCTGAAGAACGCTCCCGCCTCCTCACTTAACAAGCCGTCTCAACACTATCCCGAAGTTCAATTTGTCCTTCAGTAGTAGGAGTCCGCGCTGCCGACCAGATATTGGACAAAATCCGGGGACAGACGGGACGTTCCCCAGTTCTCCGAAGATTAGTGACGGCCCGGAAGTATCATAGGTCGAAGGAGTCGGGAGCCGTGACCACACGTCCACTCAAGGTTCACCCTCAACTCAACCGAGCCACAGTCCAGATCTTTGCCGCCAATGATCGCATGAACCAGATTCTTATCGAACATCTTGACCCTGCCGCCTGGAGAGCCAAACCGCCCGGCAAGGCCCGCACCATTGCGGCGATCTTCACGCACATGCACAATGTCCGCTGCAAGTGGGTCAGGCTTACAGCTCCGCATTTGAAGGTTCCACGACAGCTCAACCGCGCGCACTGCACGCTCCAGCAGGCCCGCGTGGGATTGGCCGAGAGCGCCGCTCGCTGCGCGGAGATGCTCGCTGAAGCGCTCGGCAGCGGTGGAGGCCGCGTGGAGAAGTTTCGCAGAGACGGCTGGGCTCGGCCTTGGCCGGTTGGCCCGGAAATGCTGTGCTACATGCTTTCTCACGAAGCCCACCATCGCGGACAAGTGTGTATGCTCGCGCATCAGCTCGGATTCCCGTTGCCGAAAGAAGTGGGATACGGGATGTGGAATTGGGAAAAACTGTGGAAAGAGTGCGGGTCGCCGGGCGGCCCAGGCGACGATTCTTAAGAATTGAATAAATCTTCGATGAGCACTTCAAAACCGGCCAGCAAAAGAGCCGTCCAGACTAGTTTTTCTAGCGTACTCGGGCCTCAACTGTCGAGGCCGGGCACTACTTAGCGGCTGCAGTCGGCGGCAGCGGCACTGCGTTATGCAAGGCAGCTAGCAACCATTTCCCGTTTCGCTTGATGTAGACCCGCGTGAAGCGCAGCGTTCCGCTGAAACTGGCGCTGGGGTCAGCCACCCATGTGTGCCGGGCGCGGTCGGGACGTGCCCCGGTACCCTTCGCGTCCAAGGTGCCTATCACCACTGCGCTGTCACCATGCGCGCGGATTCTCACATCCTTCTCATCAAAAGTTTCCCACCGGAACTTGCCGGCCTTAATTAACTCGGCGGGCGGCTTGAAGTATTCATTGAGCCACGCTGTCTTGTCTTGTACATAGCCATAGATGTCCGTCTGAAGATACTCGTCAGCCAACGAGCTGGCGATCTTCTCGGTGTCGCCCTCAACGTTCGCTTTCATTCGTTCCGCCATCGCGGCGCGGAGTTCGGCTTCGGAGGAGGAGTCGGTTGCCTGCGCGAACATTGGAGACCTGCAACAGCAAGCGAGCAGAAGTAAAGTGGCGATTGTAGTAGTAGTTTTCGTGTGCACCCCCGAGGGTTAGGTTCCTGTGGAAATTTCAAAGTAGAAGCGGTCAACGCCGACGTTGCCACTATTCGTAACGGCGAGTGTGCGATTGGTTCGCGTAACAGTGCGCGCACTCGAGTAGCGATCAAAGATGGGGAAGAAGCGAAATCGATCGCCGTGATTCCCTCATTTCCCTGGAACCACCACCGCGCCAGGGTCGCGAGACAGTCCGCATACTCCACTCGGCGTTCCCCGCGATGCTCTACCACCGCCTCATCACATACTAGTTCCCGCTCCCAGCTCAGACGACGGTAAGCCAGCCACAGCACGGGATGAAAAAAAACGATTTGACAAACCATAAATAGTCTCTCTTCTGACGTGAATCACTCGTGCCGGAGGATATAAGATCTCGCCTTTCACTTTTGTATTTGGACGGTGGTCGCTTAAAGCGTGCTACTTTCTCTTGCGGCGGCGGATCAGTTCCTCCAGTTCCTCCAGCTCGTCGGCGCGGATTCGTTCATCTTCCAGCAGGTTCACCAGTAGCCCTGCTCGCGAACCACCGAAGAAACGACTAATAAGGTTGCCGACCGACACCCGGGTGACCTGTTCCCGCGTGACTTTAGCCCGGAACAAGAATGCTCTGCCCTGCAGCCGATGGCTCACCAGTTTCTTTTCTTCCATGATACGTAACAGTGTCTGAGTGGTTTTGTAATTAGGGGGATTCTTTCCAGACGCCTCTAGCAAGTCCTCCACCGTTCCTTCCCCTATAAGCCACAGGATCTCAAGCAGCCTGAGTTCACCTGCGGTTGGAAGCACTACCTTGCGCGGATCTGAAGACGAGGGCACTCTGAATATATTAAGAGTTGTTTGCTTGCTTCGTCAACCGTCTCTTACTTTCTTGTTCGTTGGCTTTCTGGGCAACTGCCCTCTGACGCCAGCGGTTACAACGTGGCGGCGGCAAACGGTTCACGTTGAATTTAGGTTAGAGCCGGCGTTCGACTGACACCTAAGGAATGATACCAAGATAATACCACGCCGATAGGACGCGCGGCCTAGAATTGGGGCGGCATTGCCAGGAGATTCCATGTGCCTATATTTTCTCGATTGCTCGCCGCCGATGGTCCTTCTGGGTAGTCTCACGGCATTCGCAAGGGCTGATGTTCCGCCAAACGGCTTGAGCGACAGTGAAATACTTGCACTAGTTGCAGGGAGTGCACTCCCTGAGAACATCGTCAATCAAATCCAGCTCCGCGGGTTGGCTTTTCCTCCTAGCAACGAATACCGTTCGCTGCTCAAGAGGGCTGGCGCCGCGGCTCCCGTTCTCGCAGCCTTAGACAGTGCAAAGGTTACAAGTTTTGCGGAGTCTTCCCAAAACAAACAAGACGCCGAGTTTCTGCAGCACCTCGTACAGGCTGCCGACCTAATGCGGAATAAACGTTACACCGATGCGGCCAGAGAACTAAATAGAGCTCTGGCCCTCGGCCCGAACAACGCGGACGTGGGATTTGTGATGGGAGAACTTCTTCGCCGCCAGGAACAATTTATGGCGGCCGCGTCCGTGTATAGAGAAGTCTTAAGTAAAGACCCCGAGTTTTCCGAAGCACACACAAAGTTGGCTTACACCCTCTATCGAGTGGGTGACGAGGAGCAAGCCATCACCGAAGCTAAGAGCGCACTGCGGCGAACTCCGCAAAATGCTGAAGCCCACAAGAACATGGGGCTGGCGTTTGAAGCCACGCGGAAGTACGACGCGGCTGTATCGGAATACCATGAAGCGCTGCGAATAAAGCCAGACTATGGAGTGGTGCATTACGACTTGGGAATTCTTTTCTATGAGCAGCGAGATTTCGAAAGTGCAATCGGCGAGTACAAGAAAGCGATCGCGTTAGAGCCGGACGATGCCACCTTTCACAGCAATCTCGGCTTTGTCTTCAAGAGCAAAGGGGATATCGATGCCGCTATCCGCGAGTATCGCGAAGCCAAGCGGTTGGATCCAAACTTCCTTGACGCGCGTAACAACCTGGCTAGGACCCTCGCGGAGCGAGATGTCGATGCAGCCATTCTGGAATTCAAAGAATTAGTGGCAATCGCTCCTGATTTTGAAGTGTGTCGCGTGTGCTTCGGGTCCGCGCTTTTCAGCAAAGGTGATCTGCCCGCAGCGACCGAACAGTATCGAAAGGCGGTCAAGCTTGACCCCTCAGATCCCGACGCACACTGCGGATTGGGTTTAATCTTCGAAAAGCAGAACAATTATGACGCGGCCGTAGCCGAATTTCGAACTTCCCAGCGGTTGGACGCGGACTCGGTCGGAGCCCATAAGGGCCTGGGAAGGATTTTCTTGGCGAAGAAGGAGTTTGCGAATGCCGTTCGTGAGCTAAAGCCAACAGAGAGTCTTGCGCCAAGCCAATGGCAGACCCACGATCTACTCGGCGACGCGCTTACCGGGACGGGTGATTTCGACGGGGCTATTGCGGAATACAAAGAGGCATTGCAGATATGGCCAAAGAACGCTGCCGTCATGTTAAAACTGGCCGCGTCGCTGGAAAAGAAAGAGGATTTGATCGGCGCATTGGAACAGTACCGCCTGGCGGCGGAGACCCAGCGCGACGACAAGGCGCGAGCGCAATATGCGGCGGCCCAGAAACGCATCAATGCTCATATCCAGTCGTTGAAAGTTAGTGGACATTCGGGCGAAGCCGCCGAACTGGAATCGCGGCTAACGGCAACGTACGCGGCCAGCAACAACCCTGAAGCGGAGTGGCAGGCTTCGGTTGACGCAGGAATCGATGCATTGGGTAAAGGTCATTATGAGGACTCGCAAGCCTTTTTGAGAACGGCGGTATCGCTAGCAGAAAAGCTTCAGCCGCGGGATTATCGTCTGACCAGAACCATCGGGCAGCTCGGCCATATGTACCAGAATCAGCAAAAGTTTCCCGAGGCGGCGGGTGAATTTCGGCGGCAGTTAGCGGTAACTGAGGAAATTTATGGAGCCCAATCGCCGGAGAATGCGACCCCTTTGATGTTACTAGGAACGAACGCTCTCCTGCAGCATGATTACATTTCCGCCGAGCGCTACTACTCGCGAGGTCTCGAACTGAACGAAAAGACTTTTGGTCCGACAAGCTGGCGAGTCGAAACCGACCTTCTTCAACTAGCTGAAGCGTATGTTCATCACCGAAGTTTCGAAAAAGCTGAGCAATGCTTGCAGCGCGCTCTCGCCATTAATGAAACCTTGTACGGGCCTGATAACTACAACCTGGAACACAACACCCGTCGGCTAGGCGATCTGT
The DNA here is from genome assembly GCA_003225075.1 of Acidobacteriota bacterium. Classification (GTDB taxonomy): domain Bacteria; phylum Acidobacteriota; class Terriglobia; order Terriglobales; family Acidobacteriaceae; genus Gp1-AA124. The sequence goes on from QIAP01000056.1 coordinate 70,430, forward strand.
ACAGCCAATGGGGAAAGTTTGACAAATCCGAACCCTACTATCGGCGCATGCTGGCGCTCGAAGAAAAGCAGTACGGCCCAGACAGCCAGATGATTACGCCGACGCTGCAACTTCTTGCCGATGTGCTCACTAACCTGGGACGAGTCGATGAGGCGCAGCAGCTTCGCAAACGTAGCCAAGCCCTGGTCATGGCAAGAGGCCAAAAGCATTAGCACAAATCAAGCGCTCAGGACGCCAATCGGCTTGGCCTGAACCATGACACTGCCTCGTTCAGCAATTGTAATTGTTTGCGTTCCGGCCAAAACCTCGATATGAATACACAAATCAGGCGACAACTCCTTACCCCGGAGCCTCAGCTAAGGGGAGCCAAACTTGAAACCGGGTGTCACCGGGTTTGGAAGTGACCTGAATACTTCCCTGGTGCTTCTTCACAATTCGTTGCACAGTGTCCAGACCGAGTCCCGTCCCCTCTCCAACTCCCTTGGTGGTGAAGAAAGGTTCAAAGATGTGCGGTTTTACCTCGGCGGAAATTCCGGGGCCGTTGTCGCCAATCTCCACTACCACGCAAGCATCCTCGCGATAAGTTCGCACTCGAAGCTCGCCCTTTCCGCTCATCGCGTCGATGGCATTGTCGATGATGTTGGTCCAGACCTGATTGAGCTCGCTGCCAAACGAATTGACGAGGAGGGGAACGCGCTGGTAATCGCGCTGCACCACCACTCCCTGTTTCAGCTTGTGATTCAAGATTGTCAGCGTGGTTTCTAGGCTCTTCACGATGTCCACGTTTTGCACCGGCGCCTGGTCCATGTAGGTGTATTCCTTGATTGCACCCACCAAATCCGAGATCCGCGAGGTGCTGCTCTCGATTTCGTGCAGCAGACTCGCCACTTCCACCGAAGCAGAAATCCTGACTAGAGCGGCTCGGGCGGTGTCTGCATCCAGGCTCGCAAACAATGATTCCAACACCTCCGGCTTGATATTCCGTCGTGCCAGGTCAGCCGCCAGTTGCCACAAGTCGTTCTGCCCGTGACTGCGCAACAAAGAATCAATCTGGTCCTCCAGGTCGCTGATGGTCAACGCATCGGGGGGAACAACGTCCTTTTGTGTGAATAAAGCTTCCAGCTTTTCGATTTCTGCTTTCTGCGCAGAATTGAGATCGCGCCTACCCAGCTCCAGACTCGCGTCCCTGATCTTCTTCAGAATGTCGCGCAATTGGCTTACGGCACGTTTGGTGGCGGAAGCGGGGTTGTTGAGTTCATGCGCCAGTCCTGCCGAGAGCTTTCCCAGGGAGGCCAACCGGTCGCGCTGTTGCTCGAAGCGGGTAGCTTCACGAATCCGGTCGGACATCACACCCACCAGACGCGTTGTCAGCTCTGGCATCTTCTGCACCAGTTCGGAAAATAGCGAAGTCGGGAATTTTAAGATTCGGCCGTCAGTAACAGCTCGACCGGTCACGGTGAACTGCTTCATCCTGGAGAACGGCAGCACCCCGGTCACGTCGCCCGGCTTGCCGGAAAGCACCACTGTTTCGCCACCAAACTCGCCTCGCCATTGAAACTGCCCCTCCAGAATTACGAACATCGAATCCGCTGGATCGCCTTGCCGGACGTAGGTATCGCCTGCCTTGAGGTGTATCTCTTCCGAATGGCTAAGGAACCAGGCGATCTGATCATCAGGCAGATCAGCGAATGCCGGGACGCGAAGTAATTCCGATTTGTCAATCATTACACTTTGCTCAGATACTGATGAATGAACTGCACCGCCACCGATCCTTCGCCGACTCCGGAAGCCACCCGTTTTATGGAACCGTGGCGCACGTCACCAACGGCAAAAATGCCGGGAACGTTGGTCTCGAGCAAAAACGGATCTCGGTCGAGTGCCCATCCCTTCGGACGTTCCCCGTCGCGTATGAGATCAGGACCGGTCAATAGGAAACCGCGCTCGTCCCGCTCGACCACATTGGCCAGCCAATCCGTGCGCGGCAATGCCCCAATAAAGATGAACATCGCACTCGCCGGCACGCGTTCAATCTTGTTGGTGTCGGAGCAAAGAACAGATATCTCTTCCAGATGCGTTTCCCCATGCGCTTCAGCCACGCTGGCATGTGTCCATAGCTGAATGTTGGACGTATGTTGAACCTGATCAATCAAATATTGCGACATGGTGCTGGCAAGCGACTCGCCGCGCACCAGAATAATGACGCGCTCGGCGTATCTAGCGAAGTTCATCGCTGCCTGGCCGGCTGAGTTCGCGCCGCCCACCACATAGACGATTTCGCCCTTGCAGGACAGTGCCTCTGTAGCGCCGCCGCCATAGTAGATCCCCGCGCCTTGCAACTTGTCTATTCCAGGAGCTTCCAGGCGACGCCACTGCACCCCAGTCGCGATCATCAATGCGTGGCATGAGATCTCGTTGCCATCCGCCAGCTTGATGATTCGGTAGGAAGCTTCGGTTCGGACGCCTACCGCTTCCTGGGGCGACAGAATCTCCACTCCAAAACGCTGGGCTTGCACCACCGCACGCCGGGCCAGATCGCCGCCACTGAGCCCGGTCGGAAATCCAAGGTAGTTCTCAATGCGGGCGCTCATTCCAGCCTGGCCACCGGGCGCTTCGCGCTCAATCATCACAGTGTGCAGACCTTCCGAGGCGCCATAAACGGCCGCAGCCAAACCAGCGGGCCCGCCTCCGACAATGGCAAGGTCGTAAAAACTGGTTTGCGCCCGCGTCCGCAAGCCCACTTTTTGCGCCACGTCCGCAGGTACACTTTCGAGAAGCTTCGTCCCGTCAGGGAACAGCACAACCGGGAGGTTGCTCGCCTCTGGACCTAGAGCTTCCAGCAGGCGCTTCGTTTCCGGGTCATTGGCCGAAAGTTCAACATCGATCCACTGATACGGGACGTGGTTACGCGCCAGGAAATCCCGCAACTCGTAGGATCGAGGCGACCAGCGGGTACCCAGCACCCGGATTCCTTGAAAGGTGGGACGGAAGGATGCTTGCCAGTCGTCGAGCAAGTCATCTAACTGAGGATACAAATGCTCTGCGGGAGGATCCCACGGTTTTAAGAAAAAGTAATTGATGCTGGCGTGATTGATGGCGCTGATCGCGGCGTTCGTGTCCGCGTACGCGGTGAGCAATGCCCGCTTCGCACCGGGAAAGATTCCCATTGCTTGTTGCAGGAATTCCACGCCGTCCATACGCGGCATGCGTTGGTCGGCGAGCAGTAAGGCCACGCTGTCGTTGCGCACCTTCAACTGCTTTAAGAGGTCGAGTGCGCCCTCCGGAGACTCGCTTCCGATCACACGATATTCAGCGCCGTACTGCGAGCGAAGATCGCGCTCAATCGCCCGCAAAACATCAGAGTCGTCATCCACGCTTAGCAAAATAGGTTTGGCCATGCTCGGTCTCAGTTTCAGGTGAAGAGATAATTACACACTTGTGTGTTTCCTGGTCGAGTTGGTTAGATACAGAAAATTGCGTTCGGTCGCGTAATTTCATTGCGATCCGTCGGGAAGTTATGTGACCACAAGCCGAATTTCTACGAGAAGGGTCACGACGGTTCGCTCCGAGATGGGTCGAGTACACTCGAAAATTGTAGGTCTGGCCGGCGTAGCTGATTGCGGTGGTGATTGCGGATTCGGGTAAGCCGTTTAAAGAATGGCTCCTCAGGTAGGACTCGAACCTACAACCCTCCGGTTAACAGCCGTTCCATTGCTATCTTGCACCGCTTAACGCCGAGTAGCACCAATTGATTTCCATTGTGCTTGCGCTTCATTTCCGTTTCAGAAACCACACTCCGTCACAGCATATCCGCATAGGTACTTACTACAGCGGGTACTACATCGTCTTTGCCTTCAATGTGGGCCGTCTGCCCGTGCAGCCGATCAAAGGCCCCGAGAACTGCTTGTTCGCTGGGATGTACGTAGCGACCAGAAATTGCCACGCTTGAATGGCCAGCGATACGCGCGAGTGTCCAAGCGTCGCAACCCGATTCGCCCAAGCGCGTCAGAAATGTGTGCCGCAAACTGTAAAGAACAAATGGCGCAACACCACTTCTTTTTAAAGCAGTTCTATGCAAACCTCGTCGAGCAAGCATCTTCGAACTCTTGCGGTCATTGGGAGAAAGCGCCGCGCGGACTGAGTCTTCCCGTGCGTGACATGCAGCGTTCCGTATCGACCGTTGTCGAAATTCGTCTTTTCCCACCTGAGCCGGAAGCATTCTTCTGGACGCATGCCGCTATCCAGGAGCACCGTAGCCACACTGAGGAGGAGTTCGGACGCAGCCGTGAGATATCTGGCTTCCTCCGGCATTGTCAAAACACGCTCTCTTCGGTTCTCTCCTGGCAGCATTTTGATCTTATTAACTCTCTCCACCCTCCCCCACTCTAGTGCAACACGGGTGATCCGGCGAAGTATTTGAAGTTCACTGTTGATTCCCGTCGTGCTGAGCCCCTTTGCTCGACGGTATGCAATGTAACCAGCGACTTTGTCCCCACTGATTTTGTCCAAAGGGAGCGTCGCAAGTGGGTCGAACTCTGACAACCGTCTTACGCCTCCCCGATACCAAGAGAAGGTCTTAGGTTTTGCTTCGAAAGTCGCTGCTACCCAAGGCATGAACTCCAGCCGCATGAAGTCACGCAAAGTGGGGGAAGCCTTCTTGTGCAGGATTCCGGCTCCTCCTTTGGCTAATTCCGTGCGGCAATTAGCTTCCAGTTGTATGGCGGCGGCCCGACTTCCCTGCCTCGTGCTGCGTTGGATATGTGTTTTATCCCACCAAAAATTGAACCAATACACCCCATCACGTTTGTAAATCGACAAGACTGTTTCTCCTTTCACACTTTTATTGCTCCCCAGCTTCTGCCAGCGCAAGGGCTCACTGGACCCCCGTGACGTATCAATTGCAATTCCGCTGCCCCAAGGGGCTCAGGAACCGGTTAC
>QIAP01000133.1 GCA_003225075.1 Acidobacteriota bacterium
TCGCGGCGCGAAAGGCAATCTCCGGCTCCAGAATTTCGCGTACCTCAGCTAAATGGATGGAGCCTTCAGCCTGGCCGATCTTGAGCATCAGATCGAGAGATTGGCGAATGGCCTGCGACCTTCCATCAGTGATGAAGGTTCCGCGTCCGGAATACGCTTCCGCCAGTCCCTTCTCGCGCAGCGCCTTGATAGCCTCACGCACTGCTGTTCGGCTGACACCGAATTGCTGCGCCAGCTCTCTTTCGGCAGGCAACTGATCTCCTGGCTTCAACACACCTTTGAGGATCGAGCCCTCGATCTGTTGCACAATCTGCTCGTAGAGTCGCGATGATCGAACCACTTTGTACACCGCTCAGCCTCTTTCACCGTGCGTCACCGTGCGATATCGAGTAGCGCACGTCTTAAGCCGCCTGAACCCACACTGTCTTGATATTGGTAAATTCCCGGATTCCATACGGTCCGAGCTCGCGTCCGTGGCCAGACTTCTTCACTCCGCCGAACGGAAGCCTCGGGTCGGACGCCACCATGCGGTTAATGAATACCATTCCCGCTTCAAGGTCGTGGATGAACCGCTCGCGCTCAGCCGGGTCATTGGTCCATGCGCTCGCTCCCAGCCCAAATTTGCTGTCGTTTGCGATGCGAATCGCATCTTCCAGATTTTTTGCCGGGAACAGGCAAGCCACAGGTCCGAACAGTTCTTCCCGATATGCGGGCGAATTCAAGGGAATGTCTGTGAGAACAGTGGGGGAGTAATAGTTACCCGGACGGTTATCCAGCGGCTTACCGCCAGTCAGTACCCGCGCTCCTGCGGCCACAGTCTTTTTGACATCGGCATCGAGTGAGGTCACACCATCCGCAGTGGCCAGTGGTCCGAGTTCTGTGCTCTCGTCCAAAGGATCCCCAATTTTTAATGCTTCCATTTGGCTCACGAATTTTCCCTGGAACTCTTCCATGATCGGCTCAGCCACAATAAAGCGCTTCGCCGCGATACAGGACTGTCCGTTGTTCACAATTCGCGCCTTCACGGCAGTAGTAACGGCTTGCTCCAGATTTGCGCTCGGCATCACGATAAAAGGATCGCTGCCCCCGAGTTCCAGCACCTCTTTCTTGATTCTCTTTGCCGCTCCCGTCCCCACCTGCACCCCGGCTTCCTCGCTGCCGGTAAGGGTTGCAGCTCTAATTCGTGGATCATCCAGGACGCGGTCCACCTGTTTGGAGCCGATCAGAAGGGTTTGGAAGGTGCCTTCGGGAAATCCCGCGCGCAAAAGAATTTCTTCGATCTTGAGCGCACATTGGGGAACATTCGATGCATGTTTGAGCAGTCCGACATTGCCCGCCATCAGCGCGGGCGCGACAAAACGAAAGACCTGCCAGAAGGGAAAATTCCAAGGCATGACCGCCAGAATCGGACCAAGCGGCTGATAATGGATATAGCTCTTCGTGGCCGCAGTCTCAACTGCTTCATCGGCCAGAAAGCGCTCTGCGTTCTCTGCATAGTAGCGGCAGGCCCATGCGCATTTAACCGCCTCCTCAATTGCAGAACGCAGCGGCTTCCCCATTTCCATCGTCATCAACCGCCCAAGCTCTTCTTTCTCGCTCTCCAGAATTTCAGCCGCGTTCATCATCCAGCGTCCACGCTGGGTGAAGGGGAGCCTTTGAAAACTTGGGAAAACCCCAGCGGCACGGCCAATCTTCGCATCCACTTGGGAATCCGATAGAGCCTCGAAGGTCTTCAAGACTTTTCCATTTGCCGGATTCACGCTAGCAATCGCCATAAGATGTATTCCTAAACTTAAGACCGTTCTGCATACAGAAGCCGGGATAACGGTATGACAGCTATACCACACACAGAACCTCTATTGTCAATGGATAAAATGTCTTGACAGTGATAATTACCAGGTGGTAGAGCTGTCGGACCAGTGCTCCTCTGGAGGCAAATCCCATGTCTAGTCTGCGCAGAATGGCGCGCGTTCTCGCCGCTATCTCTATCCTGTTCCTGCTTTTCCCCGGCGCCCCCGCTCAAACCACAGCAGGCCGCATTCTGGGGAGCATTAGCGATCAGACAGGAGCGGCTGTGGTCGGCGCCCAAGTCACGATTACGGATGTCCAGCATGGAACTAGCCGCAGCCTGGTAACGACTCAGACCGGAGATTATGTTGCTCCGGACTTGCCCGCAGGTTCTTATAAAGTTCGCGCCGAAGCCAAAGGGTTCAAAACGATTGAGCGTGTGAACATCGAATTAGAAGTCGGCAAGGACGCACGAATTGACCTTGTGCTCTCGCCTGGCCTGGTTTCTGAGACCTTGGTGATCGAAGAAGACGCTCCACTGGTTGACGCTACTTCGGCCACTTTGGGCGGAACGCTCAGCAACAAAGAAATCAACGACCTGCCCTTGAACGGACGCAACTATGAAAACCTGCTCCAACTGCGTCCTGGGGTGATGCGCTATCCCGGCGGCGGTTTTTCGACTACGAGCGCCAACGGACTTCGCGCTGAAGACAATGCATATCTGGTAGAGGGTCTATTCAATAGTGAACCGTACTCTGGACAGGCCATCATCAATGGAGCAGGTATCGCTGGAGATTCCGCTACCATCCTGCCGATTGACTCGATTCAGGAGTTCAACCTGCAGCAGAATCCCCCGGCAGAATACGGGTGGAAGCCAGGAGCAGTGGTCAATGTTGGGCTGAAGTCCGGCACCAACAAGCTGCATGGCACCGCGTTCGCTTTTGGCCGTGACGGAGCGATGGATGCTCGCAATTTCTTCAATACCGCACCGAATCCGAAACTGCCACGCACGTTAGAGCAGTTCGGCGGAAGTTTGGGCGGCCCAATTATTAAGGACAAGGCCTTTTTCTTCGGCGCCTACGAAGGACAACTCTACGACGTAGGCAATTCGTTCGGCGGCGTGACCAGCCCCTCGATGGTGTCGCTGCCGACTCCGAGCACGCCGAACTGTCTCGTTGGCACTCAAACCGGAGATTGCGCGAACAGTATCCCGGATGTGATTGCGGATTTGCAGGCTGGCGGAATCACGGTCAGTCCTGCCAGCTTACAAGTTGCAGGCTGTGCGTTTTCCGGCGCAGCGGTAACGTGCAATGGCAAAGGTTTTCCCACAAATAACAGTCAAAGTATCAGCATCACGAATGGATTTAATAACGACGTGCGTGTTCAGAACTTTGTCGGGAAAGTTGATTACAGGTTCAATGACCGCCACAGTATCAGTGGCATGTATTTTTTTGGAAATAATCGAGGCACCGTCGAAGACTTCCCAGAGCTGCAGTCTTTCTGGCGATCCCGGATTCATACGCGTGCGCAGGTAGCAGGAGGCAGTTGGGTTTGGGTCCCGAGCGCTCGTTGGGTAAACGAAGCGCGATTTGGCTACAACCGGCTTTATCAACCGACGCTGCCGGGCGATCTCAATACACCTGCTTCAGCCTACGGTCTGGACACCGGCGTGAGTGGTCCGTTTACGGGAGGACTGCCGCGGATTGGCTTCGGAGGTTACTTCTTCCCGGGCCTCGGCGGTT
>QIAP01000134.1 GCA_003225075.1 Acidobacteriota bacterium
CAGTTGAAGTGGCGAAGGCGGACCGCGATTACCAGGCCTCGCAAAGTTGCAAGGGCGCGTGCTCCTCGTACCATCGCTTGCCGTAGGTCGTCAGTGACTGCCAGTGGCTTCCGATCGAAGTACGCGATGTGCACTTTTATAGAACTCGTAAAAGGATTTCAAGGATAGCATTGGCGCTGAACACCGTCGCGGCCCGTGCGATGTTTGCGGCGCACCTCTGTGCGCACTTCGCTCACCTGGTTCTCGAGCAATAACAGACGCGCACTCAACTCTTCGTCACTCTGCATTGCTATTTCTCCATCGCCAGACCTGGCCGACAGCGTGTGAATTGGCCTTGCGTGGCGTGATCACGCCGTTGACCCTCGTGAATGGGACCAGGTCGTCCATCCACTAGATATTGTTGCGGAGCCAGGCCACACCGGCGTAGGCGCCGATCACCACAGTGGCCAGCGCCACAAGCATGCCGATGGTAACAGGCATCGTCGGAATGACCGGAATGACGAGCCAGCCCCAGCCGGGCGGAAAACCGAGTAGCCACCAGCTGATGCCAGCTAGTGGCAGTATCAGCAACCAGGGATTCGCCACGTTCACGTTCTCTCAATCCAGCTTTAAACGCTTCTCTGATATTGGCCACGCCCAGCATTGATCATTGCACACCTCCCAGCTCGCTTGCATCAGTCAAAGCACTGAGTGAATTCCGTCTTTTTGGGTGAGGCCCACGCACCTTGCCAGAGCTATTGTGGATTGGTGAAAGGAGACACCAATGGCTGAAAACTCAACAGTACCGGTGGCCAAAACTGACGGCGCGCTACGCCGCGTAGACCCTATCGAAATGTTCAACGCGATCCAGGACGACCTGGAGCGTTTCTGGCGAGATCCGTTCCGTGTTGGGGCACTCGCGTTTCCGTTCCGACGCACGCCGAAGTCCATCGCCAGCTTCATGCCGCGCATGGACATTTACGAAAAGGACAACGCCATCGTCGTCAAGGCAGACCTCCCCGGCCTCAAGAAAGAGGATGTCCAGGTCGAGATCGACGACGACAACAGTTTGATAATTCGAGGCGAGAGTCACGCTGAACAAGAGATCAAGGATGAGGCGTTTTACCACGTCGAGCGCAGCGTCGGACGCTTCTACCGCCGATTGCGGTTGCCGTTCGAGGCTCACCCCGACCAGATTCAGGCCAGCATGACCGACGGCGTGCTGGAAGTGCGCATCACGCGGCCGGCGGAGGCACAGTCGGAGCCGAAGAAGATCCCGGTTGCATAGATCCAAGTCAACCCGAGTGTATTGAAAGAAAGATCAAATCATGACTGAAACATGGAAGAGGTGGCAGGATTGGGCCACCGTGGTGCTTGGCGTGCTGTTGTTCATCACGCCCTTCATTTTTGGCGCGACAGGTATGGCAGCAGTTGCCTGGACTGCGTACGTCGGGGGTCTGCTGCTCGTAATTGCCGGTTTGTGGTCTCTCTCGGCACCGTCAATGCACTTCACCGAATACTCTGAAATCGTCATCGGAGTACTGGTGTTTGTCGCGCCGTTCGTGCTGGGTTTCACTGGCATCACTTACATGGCGTGGAGTGACTGGATCGCTGGCATCCTGGCGGTTCTGCTCGGCGGGTCGGTGGTGTTCAGCCAGGGTGGGATGCAACAACTCGCCGGCCAACGGTAAAACACCCGCAACGCGGCGCTCGCACGTATGGAGTATCTGCTTCCCGACCTCCAGCGCGCGGGCGCTCCAGCCCTTGGGGTTCTTGCGGGCGTCGTGCTCATCGGCACGGCTCTCTTCGAGGCGTTCGAAATAATCGTTCTTCCTCGCCGTGCATCCGGCCGGCTCGGAGTGGCGCGTTTTTTCTACATCCTGACCTGGCGGCCGTACTCAGCGATCGCACGCCGACTGAAGAACACATCGCGCCGCGAAAGCTTGCTCAGTCTCTACGGACCATCATTCTTGCTGCTTCTTGTCGGCGTGTGGGCAGCCATCCTGGTGCTCGGGTTTGCCATGCTGCATTGCGCCGTCGGTTCTGTTTCAGGTGACACTCAGGACGCCGGCTTTGGCACGATGCTGTACTTCAGCGGCACCACGTTCTTCACGCTCGGCTTGGGTGACGTCGTACCCGCGTCAGCCACTTCGCGGCTGCTCACAGTCGCTGAAGCAGGCACCGGTTTCGCATTTCTCGCCCTGCTGATCGGATACCTGCCGATCGTGTACCAGATGTTCGCTCACCGAGAGACCAACGTGTCGCTACTCGATCAACGCGCCGGGTCGCCGCCAACCACCGCCGAGCTCCTGCGCCGCAACATGGGTGGCGCCGACGTGAGTCAGCTGATTGCCTTACTGCGCGACTGGGAAGTCTGGGTGGGCGAGTTGCTGGAAAGCCACCTATCGTAATCCAGTACTGGCGTATTTCCGCGCTCAACACGAAGACCAGTCGTGGATCGCAGCGCTGGCGCTCATCCTTGACGTGTCTGCCTTTGTGCTGGCGTATGGCTTGACCGGAGCCACGCGCCAGGCCGGCTTCACCTTCGCCGTCGCCCGGCACGCTGTCGGCGATCTGACCAATGTCCTCAGCCTCCGACCAACCCGGTCCAAGACCGATCGACTGGACTCTTGCTCGTCGCGGCGTTTGCTGGAGATTGCGTCGATCAGCGGGCTGCTGACGGAGCAGCCCGGGCCTGCAGCCGAGCGACTGGCCGAAATCCGTTCGGCATATGAACCGTACCTGCACGCGTTAGCCGACCACCTTCTAATGACCGTGCCCGCATGGGTACCCGAGCCGGGCGCACAGGACAACTGGGAGACGACCGCGTGGGACCTCACGTCACCAGCTCCGCTCCTCGGACCAAATAGCCCGTTCGCGAGTGACCCGTGCGTGAGCTGCTTCGTCCAGAAGTAGCATCAGGTTTCATCCGAGTGGGTGAATCATTCTGACGCTGCCAGAGTCACGCTTATGAATATGCAAACATCGATAGACACGACGCATCTGCCATCCCTCAGCCGTACCCTTCGCGACAAAAATTCCACCGGTATTCCAATAACGCGCGTCGAGTTTGGCGACCCCATGGCTGGCGCAATCATTCAGGTTTCGTAAGGGACGACCTCCGAATAATGAGGTCGCGATTTGTCCACTGTCGATACGGTGTTCATCGACGTCGCAGCTGTCAGCGACGGGGAGAGTCATGAAGCCACCTCTTTCGAGTATCACGCTCCGGAAACGCTGTCAGAGGCGCCCGAGCTG